>DAORMO010000114.1:1206-10106 GCA_035440585.1 Terricaulis sp. | reverse complement strand
GGCCACAGAGGCGCTGCATTTGGCGCTGGCTGCGTTTGACGCATTTTATCGCGCGCAGAATCCGCCGCGTGAGCCCGAAAGAATCGTCGGCGAGGAGAATGTCGCATATGTGGTCGAGCCGCCGCCGCCGCCGAGCCTGATCGTCGCCGAATGCGAACACGATGCCCTCTTTGAGGAAGGCAAGCATCGGGCGATGCTGCGCGCGCCGCTGCTGCGCAACGGGCAAGTTGATCTCGAAACATTGGAGACTATCCTTGCGGCGGCCCCCAAGCCTGCGCTGATCGCGCTGCAATTGGCCAATAACGAAACGGGCGTGATTCAGCCCGTCGCGAAAGCCGCCGCGCTGGCGCGCCAGCACGGCGCGCTGCTTTTGGTCGATGCGGCGCAGGCGTTCACGCGCATTCCCGTCTCAATCGCCGATCTCGATGCGACCTATCTCGTCGTCTCTAGCCACAAAATTGGCGGCCCGCCTGGCGCGGGCGCGCTTGTTTTGGCTCCTGGCGCGCCGTTTGTGACGACGCGCTTTGGCGGCGGGCAAGAGCGCGGCCGCCGCCCGGGTACGGAAAACGGCCCCGCGCTGGCGGGCTTTGGCGTCGCGGCTGAAATGGGCGTGCGCGTGCTGAAGGATGAAGCGGCGCGGCTTGCTGCGTTGCGCGATCGCTTTGAAGCGGGCTTGCCCGCCGATGCGGTAATCTTTGGCCAAAGCGCGCCGCGCTTGCCCAACACCTCTAATTTCGCGTTGCCGGGGCTTGCCGCTGAAACGGCGGTGATTGCCATGGATCTTGAAGGGGTCGCGGTGTCTTCGGGCGCTGCGTGCTCATCCGGCAAAGTGCGCGTGAGCCGCGTGCTCAGCGCGATGGGCGTTGCGCCAGCTCTGGCGAAGGCGGCGCTGCGCGTGAGCTTTGGCTGGGCCTCCACTGAGGCCGATGTCGATGCGGCCTTGGCTGCACTGAATAAAATCGCGGCGCGCCGCACTTTGGCGGGAGCCGCGTGATGGGCGCTGTGAAGGAAAGCATCGATAAGGAAACAGTCGCCGCCGCGCGCGCGCTGGAAGGCGAGAAATACAAGCACGGCTTCATCACAGAGATCGAGCAGGATATCGCCCCGCCTGGGCTCAACGAAGAGATCGTGCGCTTTATCTCGGCCGCGAAGGAAGAGCCCGAATGGATGCTGGCCTGGCGGCTTGAAGCGTTCAAGCGCTGGCAAACCATGGAAGAGCCGACCTGGGCGCTTTTGAACTACCCGCCGATCGACTACCAGGCAGCGCGCTATTACGCGGCGCCGAAAGCCTCGAAATATAAAAGCCTTGATGACGTCGATCCGGAAATTCTGGAGACGTACAAAAAACTCGGCATTCCGCTGAAGGAAGCGGAGGTGCTGCTGGGCGTGGAAGGCGCGCCGAAAGTGGCGGTGGATGCGGTGTTCGATAGCGTGTCTGTCGTCACCACCTTCAAGGAAGAATTGGCGAAGGCGGGCGTGATCTTCTGCTCCATGAGCGAAGCGGTGCGCGAGCATCCTGAGCTGGTGCGCAAATATCTCGGCTCTGTGGTGCCGACGTCAGATAATTTCTTCGCCACGCTCAACAGCGCGGTGTTCTCTGACGGCTCATTCGTTTACGTGCCGCCCGGCGTGCGCTGCCCGATGGAGCTGTCCACCTATTTCCGCATGAACGCCGAAGGCACCGGCCAGTTCGAGCGCACGCTGATCATCGCCGATAAGGGCGCGTACGTTTCCTATCTTGAGGGCTGCACCGCCCCGATGCGCGATGAAAATCAGCTGCACGCGGCCGTGGTTGAGCTCGTGGCGCTGGAAGATGCGGAGATCAAATATTCCACCGTCCAGAATTGGTGGCCCGGCGATAGCGAGGGCAAGGGCGGGATCTATAATTTCGTGACCAAGCGTGGCGATTGCCGCGAAGCGCGCGCCAAGATCAGCTGGACGCAAGTTGAAACCGGCTCGGCCATCACATGGAAATATCCCTCCTGCATTCTGCGCGGGGATGAAAGCGTGGGTGAGTTTTACTCGATCGCTGTCACCAACGGCCGCCAGCAGGCCGATACGGGCACCAAGATGATCCATCTGGGCGCCAACACGCGCTCGCGCATCATCTCCAAGGGCATTTCCGCGGGGCGTTCGTCCAACGCCTATCGCGGGCTGGTTTCAGCGCACGCCAAGGCCAAGGGCGCGCGCAATTTCACGCAATGCGATTCATTGCTAATCGGCGACCAATGCGCGGCGCACACTGTGCCTTATGTCGAAACCCGCTCGGCCTCGGCGCAATTTGAGCATGAGGCCACAACTACCAAGCTCTCGGACGATCAGCTGTTTTACCTGCGCGCACGCGGCATCCCCGAAGAGGAAGCGGTCGCGCTGCTGGTGAACGGCTTCGTGCGCGAAGTGCTGCAGAAGCTGCCGATGGAATTTGCCGTCGAAGCGCAGAAATTGCTCGAAGTGAGCCTTGAGGGGAGCGTGGGATGAGAAGGGGGCTTCTTATCGCGGTGCTGGCGGCGGCGCTTGTCGCGTGCGGCCAGCCGGCGGATCAGCCGGGCGGAGATACAATCTCTGATCCGGCCTCAAGCGTGGCTATTGAGCCCGATGATGGGCTTGAGCCGAATTTCGATGTTGAGCCGGTGAACCCGGCTTTGCTCGCCGCGCCGAGCGCCGCTTTTGCGGCAATCGAGCCGAGCGAGGTGGGCGTGTTTCCTGCGCCAAGCGTGCTTGAGGCGCTTGAGCCGCTGATCCCGCCCGAGGCGTTCGAGGAGGATGCAGCCATCAGCGTCAGCCTGCGTGAAGAGGGCGAGACGGTCTGGGCCGACGTGGTGCGCGAGAATATTCCCGATGACTCAGTCGCCGCCGGCCATATTCGCATTGAGTTTCGCCGCGAACCTGAGGGCTGGTTTCCGACCAACGCCTATCGGCGCTGGATGTGCCGGCGTGGCGATGTCGCCAATCAATGGAGCTCGGCGCTGTGCCCGTGAAGCCGAAGGCTGAGTTTTGGTTTGCGCGCCGCTATCCGCTCGGCAACCCGCGCCAATCGTATGCGCCTGTGCATTGGAAGGGCTGGGCCGCCGCTTGCGTATTTCTCGCCGCGCTGTTGGGCGGAGGCGCGTTCTTCATCTGGGACGCCGTGATCGAGCAGAATTTCGTGCAGGGGCTGATGGTGTTCATCATCGCGGCCATCGCCGGCACGGCGTGGTTTCAACTGGTCGTGCGCGCCAACAGCGACACTATCCACACCGTCGCCGATTATAAGGAAGGCAAGCCGCGTGTTTGAAGTGAAGGATCTGCACGTCTCGGTGGGCGAGGCGGAGATTATCAAAGGGCTTTCTCTTGCCGTGCCGGCGGGGGAAACGCATGCGATCATGGGGCCGAATGGCTCGGGCAAATCCACGCTCTCTTACGCGCTCGCTGGGCGCGATGGCTATGAGGTGACGGAAGGTTCGGCGACGCTTGGCGGCGTTGATCTGCTGGCGCTTGAGCCTGAGGCGCGCGCGGCGGCGGGGCTGTTTCTTTCGTTCCAATATCCGGTGGAAATTCCGGGCCTTTCTGTGATCGCTTTCCTCAAGGCGGCGCTTAACGCGCAGCGCGCGGCGCGCGGGCTCGATCCGATGCCGGCGCCGGAGCTTTTGAAGCTCATGCGTGAGAAGGCCGCAGCGCTGAAAATCGATCCGGAGATGCTGAAACGCCCGCTCAATGTGGGCTTTTCGGGTGGGGAGAAGAAGCGCTTTGAAGCGCTGCAGATGGCGATGCTTGAGCCGCGCTTTGCGATACTGGACGAGACCGATTCAGGGCTCGATATCGATGCGCTGAAGATTGTGGCCGATAATGTGAACGCGCTGCGTGCGCCCGATCGTGCGCTGCTGGTGATCACGCATTATCAGCGCCTGCTCGATTACATCAAACCCGATCGGGTGCATGTGCTCGCCAAGGGGCGCATCATCACCAGCGGCGGGCCCGAGCTTGCGCTGGAGCTTGAGCGCGAAGGCTATGACAAATACTTGAAGGCCGCAGCGTGAGCGCGTTGGCTGAACTTCCGAGCCGCCGCGATGAGGCGTGGCGCTATTCCGATCTGCGCGCGGCTGTCGCAGATGCGCCGGTGTTGCGCGCAGGGCGTGACATCATCGAGCGGCTCGCGCCCGAAACGCGCGCTGAGCGCGTGGCGGCTGGTGAGACGCGTATTGTTGTCGAGCGCTTGGATGGCGCGTCACCGAGCCTTAGCGCTCATGCCGCCGATTGGCGCGTGGACGAGGGCGGAACGCTGGTGCGTGTGGTGCTGCAAACGGGCGGCGCCTTGCCGCTATCGCTTGCACGCATCACGCTCGCGCCGCACGCCACGCTACGCCAGTTCGTCCTGGCCGAAGGGGCCAAGCTGGCGCGGATCGAGACGCATGTGGATGCGGCCGAAGGCGCGGCGGTTGAGCTCAACGGCGTGTATATGTGCGCTGCCGGCCGCCATGCCGATCTCACCTCAATCATCCATCACGCCGCGCCGAACGGGCAGACGCGCCAGCTGATCAAGGGCGTGGCGCGCAAGGGCGGGCGCGGGGTGTTTCAGGGCAAGATCGTGGTGGCGCAGCACGCGCAGAAAACGGACGCGCGCCAATATCATCACGGCATGCTGCTGGAAGATGGCGCGGAAATTTTCGCCAAGCCTGAACTCATGATTCACGCCGATGACGTGCAATGCGCGCACGGCAACACCGCAGGCGGGCTCGATGAAAGCGCGCTGTTTTACATGCGCGCGCGCGGCGTGCCGGAAGCTGAGGCGCGCGCGCTGCTGATCGAGGCGTTTTTGGTTGAGGCGATCCCGGATGGGTTGCCCGATGCGGCGCGCGAAGAGATCGAAGCTCGCATCCGTAGCTGGCTCACGGCGGTGCAGTCATGAACGCGCCCCTGATCAAGCGGCCGTTTGACGTGGAGGCGATCCGCGCGGAATTTCCCATTCTGTCGCGGCAGGTGCATGGCCGCCCGCTCGCGTATCTCGATAACGCCGCCAGCGCGCAGAAGCCCGAGGCTGTGATCGAAGCGATGGCTGGCGCCATGCGCGGTTCGTTCGCCAACGTGCATCGCGGGCTGCACACGCTGGCGAATGAAACCACTGAGGCGTTTGAGGCCGCGCGGGCGGCCGTGGCCGGCTTGCTGGGCGCGGAATCGCCTGAGCAGATCGTGTTCACCAAGGGCGGCACGCAAGCGATTAATATCGTGGCGAACGGCATCGAAATCGCACCCGGCGATGAGATCGTGCTTTCGGTGATGGAGCATCACTCCAACATCGTGCCCTGGCATTTCCTGCGCGAGCGCAAAGGCGCGGTGCTGCGTTGGCTCGATATTGATGAGGATGGCGGCATTGATCTTGAAGCGCTCGATGCGCTGATCGGACCGCGCACTAAAATGGTGGCGATCACGCATATGTCGAACGTGCTTGGCGCCAAAAGCCCGGCGGCGGAGATTGTGCGGATTGCGCACGCCAAGGGCGTGCCGGTGCTGCTTGATGGCTGCCAGGCGGCGGTGCATGGGCGCGTCGATGTCGGCGCGCTGGATGTCGATTTTTACGCCTTCACCGGCCACAAGCTTTATGGCCCCACCGGTATCGGCGCGCTCTATGGCAAGGCCGAAAGGCTCGCCGCGTTGCGCCCGTTTGAGGGCGGCGGCGAGATGATCGACATCGTTGAGCAGGGGCGCGTCACCTATAACGCGCCGCCGCATCGGTTCGAGGCCGGCACCCCACCGATCCTTGAAGCGATCGGCCTCAAAGCTGCGATCGATTGGCTGAACGCCCAGGATCGCGCGGCGATCGAGGCGCATGAGGCGACGTTGCGGGATGCCGCCATGGCGGCGCTGGGCGAGCTGAATTGGGTGCGTTTGTACGGCCGCGCGGCTGATAAGGGCGCGATTGTCTCTTTCTCCGTCGATGGCGCGCACCCACATGATGTGGCGCAGATCCTCGATCGGCAGGGCGTTGCGATCCGCGCCGGTCACCATTGCGCCCAGCCGCTGATGCAGCGCCTGGGCGTCACGGCGACGGCGCGAGCGAGCTTTGCGCTCTATAATCGTGTCGATGAGATCGATGCTTTGGTTGAAGCGCTGCATAAAGCGCGCAAGCTTTTGAGTTGAGAGATGGATAGCGCAACTTCCCCCGCGCCATCGGCGTTGCCGCAAGCGGAATTGGATCGCATCACCGATGATCTGGTGGCGCAGTTCAAGACTGTGTTCGACCCGGAAATCCCGGTCGATATCTATGAGCTTGGCCTCATCTATAAGGTCGATATCAATGAAGAGCGGCACGTCGATATTGAAATGACGCTGACCGCCCCTGGCTGCCCCGTCGCCGGGGAAATGCCCGGCTGGGTGGAGACCGCCGCGCGCAAGGTCGAGGGCGTTGCGAGCGTGGACGTGAAGCTCGTGTTCGATCCGCCTTGGACCACTGCGCGGATGAGCGATGAAGCCAAACTCGAACTCAACATGCTTTGAGCCTATATTGATCCCATGAGCACACGCCGCCCCCGCCCCAAGATCGTGACCTTGACCGACGCCGCCGCCCAGCGCGTGCAGGCGATTGCCGCGAAAGGCGACAAGCCGTACCTGCGCGTCGGCGTGGTCAATGGCGGCTGCGCCGGCATGGAATACACGCTCGATTACGCGGCCGAGCCTGCGGCGTTTGACGAATTGGTGGAAGATCGCGGCGTGAAGATCCTGGTGGCGGCGGATGCTGTGCTGTTTCTGCTGGGCTCTGAGATCGATTACGAGACAACACGGCTTGCCTCCAAATTCGTATTCCGCAACCCGAACCAGACGGACGCCTGCGGCTGCGGCGAGAGCGTGACGATCGTGCCGGCGAAAGCCGAGCTCTGATGGCGGGCGATAGCTTCCACGATTTCGTGCGGGAGCTGTTTGCGGGGCTTGGCCCCATCCAAATCAAGCGCATGTTCGGCGGCGCCGGCGTTTACGCCGAGGGGCGCATGTTTGCGCTGCTGGCCGATGAGGTGATTTACCTCAAGGCTGACGCTGCGCTGCAAGCGGCGCTTGAGGCCGAAGGCTGCGGGCCGTTCGTTTGGGCGCCCACAAGCGGCCCGCGCGCAGGGCAGAGCGTGGCGATGAGCTATTGGCGGATGCCGGATGATGCGCTCGATGATCCAGATCTCGCCGCCGCTTGGGCGCGCAAAGCGATTGCAGCAGCGCTCGCCGCGCCCGCGCCGAAACGCAAAAGCAAAAAGCGCTGAGCTTATGCGCCGGTGAATTTCGCCGGCCGCTTTTGCGCAAACGCGGTGACGCCTTCAACGAAATCGGCCGTGCGGCCCGCTTCGCGTTGCGCCAGGCGCTCGGCCTGCAATTGCTCATCCCAATCGGCATCAAGTGCGAGCCAAGCCAAGCGGCGGATCATGCCGAGCGTGCGGGTTGGGCCATCGGCGAGCGTTTGCGCGAGCTTCAGCGCTGTCGTCATCAATTCGGCGTCGGGCACGCAGCGATTGATGAGCCCCCATTCCAGCGCTTTGGCCGCCGGCAATTTATCGCCCATGAGCATCAGCTCCATGGCGCGGGCGCGGCTCGTCATGCGCGGCAAAAGGTAGGTCGCCCCGCCATCGGGGACGAGGCCGATGCGCACGAAGGCTTGCAGGAAGTACGCGCTTTCGGCCGCGACGATGAGGTCGCCCATCAGCGCGAATGAGGCGCCGATGCCGGCGGCGGGGCCGTTTACTGCGGTGATGAACGGGATCGGTAAATCGCGCATTTGCGTGGCCAGCGGATTGAAGCGCTTTTGGAGGTGCATCCCGATATCGGGGATGCCGTCATCGCCAATCGGCGGGGCGCCGCCCGCCAAATTCGCCCCCGAAGAAAATCCGCGCCCTTCGCCCGTGAGCACGATGCAGCGCGCTTCAGCGGCGGCGCGTTCGAGATGGGCGCTTAATTCGTCTGAGGTCTCGGGCGAGATCGCATTGAGCGTGGCCGGATCGGCTAGCGTGATGACGGCGATGGAGCCTTCACGATCGTAACGCGTCTTTGGCATGGCGTTCCTCCTGGCCTTATGGCCGGGAGTATAACGCCGCCGCCGTAGAGGCGGATAGATTGTCCGAAGGGCAGCCTACGCTACGTAAAGGATCGGCGTAGCGTCGGTGGTGACTTGATTGCGGCCGTTGCGCTTGGAGGCGTAGAGGCACGCATCCGCGCGCTCTGCCAGGCCCTGGGGCGTGTCGCCAGATTGCATCCGCGCCACCCCAATCGAAACGGTGACTTGGCCGAGATCCTCATTGGTCGAGCGCCGGCGCAGCCGCTTGGTCTGGATCGCGGCGCGCAATGTTTCGGCTGTTTGCGCGGCGAGCTTCATGCTGGTGCGCGGCAAGATCACAGCGAATTCTTCGCCGCCGTGGCGCGCGACAAGATAGTCTGGGCGCTCGTGCGCCTGCAGGGCGCTCGCCAGGAAGCGGAGGATTTGATCTCCGGTGTGATGGCCCCAGGTGTCGTTGAAGCGCTTGAAATGGTCGATATCGACCAGGATCAAGCTGAGTTCCAGGTTTTGAGCGCGCGCTTCGGACATGCGCAGACGCAGCGTTTCATCAAACATGCGACGGTTCGCAAGGCCGGTCAGGCTATCGGTGAGCGATTCAACGCGCACGGTTTCGAGGCTTTTGCGCAGGCTTTCCACCTCCCTGGTGGAGCGCTGCAATTGCTCGGACAGCAATTGATTGTGGCTGGCCATATCGAGCGTCGCCGCCGCGAGGCCGGAGACGATCTCCGTCATCTCGCCGTCGGTCGAACCGGTCTTGACCTCGACCGCTTCCGGCGCGCCGTTCTTAAGAACATAGAGCGTGCGCGTGCCGTCGTTGCCGGTCTGGCGCGGCGGCCGGCCGGGACCACGCATGCGCGGTATGAACAGGTTCTGCAGGCTCCAGCCGCCGCGATCT
>DAORMO010000114.1:798-1177 GCA_035440585.1 Terricaulis sp. | reverse complement strand
TGCGGCCGGCACGACGATGACGCCGTTGGCCTCGCGCGTGACGACGGAGACGGTCGCCGTCATGCCGGGGCGCAGCAGAAGCTCTTCGTTGTCCACGTCGAGGCGGGCGTCATAGGTCACCACGCCGTCGGTGGTGACGGCGGCAAAGGCGATGTCGCGGATGTCGGCATCGAACGTGCGCCCGGGGAAGGCATCGACGGTGAAACGCGCCTTCTGGCCGGGTTTCACGCCGCCGATGTCGGCCTCGTCGATGGCCGCCTTGAGTTCCATGTTGCGCAAGTCGGCGGCGATGACGAACAGAACCGGCGCCTGCATGGAGGAAGCTACCGTCTGGCCGGGGTTGACCGAGCGCGTCAGCACCACGCCGTCGATCGGCGCA
>DAORMO010000114.1:475-784 GCA_035440585.1 Terricaulis sp. | reverse complement strand
AAGGTCGGCCTGCTGCAGCTTCAGGTCGGCCTGGGCGATGGCAAGGTTGGCGTCGGCCGTGTCGACGGCGCTCAGAGCGCGATCACGCGCGGCGGTGGCGGCTTCCAGCGCCTGCTCGTTGGTGATGCCGCGCTTGGTGAGTTGCTCGGAGCGGACGAAGGCCTGCTCGGTCTCCTTCAGCGTCGTACGAGCATCGCTGACCTTGGCTTCGGCTGCCTTGGCAGAAGCTTCGGCTCGCTCGATCTGCGCGGCGAGGCGGGTCGTGTCGAGCTCGGCCAGCACGTCGCCTTTCTTCACCTGCTGGTTCTC
>DAORMO010000114.1:0-394 GCA_035440585.1 Terricaulis sp. | reverse complement strand
CGGTTGCCGACACCTCGACGGTGATGTTGCCGGGTTCGGCCGGCACGGTGGTGTAGACGACGCGCTCGGCATCCTGTCCGTACCACCACCATGCGCCATAGCCGGCGCCGGCAATGCCAAGCAAAACAAGGACAAAAAACCAGCCACGCCGGCGGCGTTTGCCACGCCCCTTGCGGTCGAGCCCGAGAGCTGCCTCGACGTGAGCGACAGACTCCGTCTCGGGCCGACTGACAATCTGGTCCATGGCGGACCCCTGTGGTGGCGGAGCGAAATCGCGCCGCTAAGTCCCTATGGCTTCACACATCGTGCGAATGGGTCGAAACTGCAAATTAAATTTCCGACATCTTTAGAGCTTTGTCGGCGGGAGGCATCGATGCGCAAGCTGAACTACGCG
>DAORMO010000113.1:4216-10138 GCA_035440585.1 Terricaulis sp. | reverse complement strand
GCTGACACCCTCCCCTCGCGGGGAGGGAAGTGCGCGGCGAAGCTCGCGCTAGCCCTCTATAAATTTTGGCGCAAACAGGCCGGGCTGTGATTGCTGTTTGTGTTTGCTGGCGCGGATGGCGTTCACCAATTCAAGCGCGCTGCTTTTGCAGGGCGGCAGCGCCGCATCGCTTTCACCCAGCGGCGTCACCCGTTCGCCCCAGCGCACAAGGTGCGCGCAGAAGGTGAGGCCTGCGCCGAACGCCGGCATCAGGATCAGCGCGCCAGGCTTGACACGCCCTTCTTCCAGCGCCTCGGCCAGCGCGACGGGCACGGTGGCCGCGCTCATGTTTCCATAGCGCGCCACAGTGAGCATCACTTTTTCTTCAGGCAAACCGCAGCGGGACACCACCGCATCGATGATGCGCTGATTGGCCTGGTGCGGCACCACAAGATCGATATCGGCGGCGGTGACGCCATGCTTGGCCATCACGGCGGTGGAGGCTTGCACCATGCCTTGTACGGCGCGCTTGAAAATCTCCTGCCCGTCAAAATCCCACGCCGTATCGCCGGAGGTGACGGCGTGATTGGTGTAGGCCGTGCCCATGCCGCGCACGCGCAGCGTCTGGCGCGCTTCGGCGATGCAGCCCAGCTGTTCGCCCAGCAGGCCTTCTTCCTTATCGGAGGCTTGCACCACAACCGCCGCACAGCCATCGCCAAACAGCACAGCCACGTTGCGATTGTCCCAATCCATGAAGGGCGAGATGATCTCAACGCCGATCACGATCGCGTTGCGCACGACGCCTGTGCGGATCATCGCCGTGGCGGTGGTGAGCGCGTAGAGAAAGCTGGTGCAGGCGGTGTTCACGTCCATCGAGGCTGCGCGCTGCGCGCCAAGCGCGGCCTGCACGCCGGAGGCTGCGTTCGGCACCTGCTCATCGGCGGAGCATGTGCCGTAGACGATGAGGTCCACATCCTTCGCTTCCAGCCCCGCGCACGCCAAAGCGCGCTTGGAGGCCACCACGGCCATCTCCAGCCCTGGCACATGGCAGACGCGCCGCTCCTTCATGCCGGTGCGGGAAGTGATCCATTCGTCGTTGGTGTCGAGAAAGGTGGAAAGATCGTCGTTCGTCAGCACCGCAGGCGGCATCGCCTTGCCCCAGCCGGTAATGGCCGCAAAAGTCGCCAAGGGGGTCTCCCTAATCTTTGTCTAAAATCGTTAGATCAGAGCGCGGCCCCGGCGCCAACGGGGCGATGTGAACGAATTGCGAACCCGCGAATCGTATAGAACCGCCCCATGGCCGATGCAGAACGCCCCGAGGCTCGAATTGTGACCGCAGACCGGATGCCCGGAGAGGGGGCCGATCGCGCGCTCCGCCCGCAAGGGTTTGACGAATTCGTCGGCCAGCCGGCCGCGAAGGCGAACCTCAAAGTGTTCGTGGAGGCCGCGCGCGGGCGCGGCGAGGCGATGGATCACGTCTTGTTGTTCGGCCCGCCGGGGCTCGGCAAAACCACGCTCTCGCAGATCGTGGCGCGCGAATTGGGCGTGGGCTTCCGCGCCACCAGCGGGCCTGTGATCGCGCGCGCCGGCGATTTGGCCGCGCTGCTGACAAACCTTGAGCCGCGTGATGTTTTGTTCATCGACGAAATCCATCGCCTCGCGCCGGCGGTGGAGGAAATCCTTTATCCGGCGATGGAGGATTATCACCTCGACATCATCATCGGCGAAGGCCCAAGCGCGCGCAGCGTGCGCATCGATCTTGCGCCGTTCACGCTTGTCGGCGCCACCACGCGCGCAGGGATGCTCTCCACGCCGCTGCGCGATCGCTTCGGCATTCCGGTGCGGCTTGAGTTTTACAGCGCCGAGGATTTGCTCGGCATCGTCACGCGCGCCGCAAGCAAATTGGGCACGCCGATCACTGCCGATGGCGCGCTTGAAATCGCCAAGCGCGCGCGCGGCACCCCGCGCGTGGCCGTGCGCCTGCTGCGCCGCGTGCGCGATTTCGCTGGTGCGGATGCGATTGACGCGAAAGCCGCCGATGCGGCGCTGAAGCGGCTCGATGTCGATGGCGATGGGCTCGATATGCTCGATCGCCGCTATCTGCATGCTTTGGTGGAAACCTATTCGGGCGGCCCTGTCGGCGTCGATACGCTGGCGGCCGCGCTCTCTGAAGCGCGCGACGCGATCGAAGATATGATCGAGCCTTATCTGATGCAGCAAGGCTTCGTCATGCGCACCCCGCGCGGGCGCATGGCGGCGGCGAAGGCGTATGAGCGGCTGGGCAAAGTGGCGCCGAAGAAGCCGCCGGAAACGGGCGGGTTGTTTGAGGGGAAGTAGGGGCGTTAGTTAGTCGTTGTGGCCGAACAGGATGTCGCTATGCCCGCCCACCGCATCTACACCACCAGCTTCGCCAGCGTGTATCCGCACTACGTCGCCAAGGCTGAACGCAAAGGCCGCACCAAGGCGGAGGTGGATGAGATTATCCGCTGGCTCACCGGCTACACGCAAAAGGCCCTAGACGCGCAGATCAAAAAGCAAACCGATTTCACCGGCTTTTTCGCAGAGGCGCCGGCGATGAATCCGGCGCGGGATTTGATCAAGGGCGTTGTCTGCGGCGTGCGCGTGGAGGCGGTGGAAGAGCCGCTGATGCGCGAAATCCGCTATCTCGATAAGCTGATCGATGAGCTCGCCAAAGGCAAAGCCATGGAAAAAATCCTGCGCGCCTGACGTCTAATGGTGCTCCGCCACCTGAATTTTATCGCGCGGACGCGCGGCGCGGAGCATTTTGCCGGCGCCGGAAACGGCGTCCGTCAGCAACGTCATCACAATAGCGGACGCAAGAATAACAACGCCAAGCTCAAGCATGCGGGCAACCCTCTCAGTGCGGCTCGCATAATTAATGCCGGCGCCGGCGCAAAGTTCCCTTCAGGACGTCCCCGCCGCTTCCCATCGCCCGCATGCGCGCTTAGCGTGTGCGCGAGGGAGGCGGGCATGCGGTTTGTTTTGGTGCTGGTGGCTGGGCTTTGCATGGCCAGCGCTGCTTGGGGGCAGGAGCGAAGCTATTTCGGCTTCCAGCTTGGCATGAGTGAAGCGCAAGCGCGGGCGGCGGCGCCGGGGCAGACTTGGTCGGGCGCGATTGAGCCGGGGGCGGTGAGCAATCTGTACGGGCGCAGCCCGCGTTTCATCGGCGGTTTGGTGTTTATGCCGATCCTGCAATTTTCGGATGGGCGGCTGAGCGGGGTGACAATGTACACCGCCGGCCCGCATGCGGCGGAGCGCTGCCGCGATTTGCTGCAGACTGTTGTGGTGAATTTTGAGCGCGAGTTTGGCGCCTTCGACGGCGGGCCGGGCGCGGAGGAATATTATGGCGAAGCGGAAACGCGCGTCACCGAGCGCGGTTCGCGCTTGCGGTTTTACGCGCATCCGCAATTGGGCGATTTGGGTTTCGCTGCATCCACGCGGGGAGAGCTGGTTGAGGCGCGCAGCCGCTATCTGGAGAGCCCGACTTCCGATAGGCTGCCATGCACCGCCTCAATCGATGTCAGCCCGCCGCCCGCGCCTTTGCCGCCTGAGCCGAGCGCCGCTGCGCTGGAGGCTGCGCCCATGCTGGAGCGCAGCCAATGGGTCGAGCGCCCCGGCGGCGCCGATTTCGCGCGCGTTTATCCGCCGATGGCGCTTGATCTGGGGATCGAGGGGCGCGTGGTGCTGGATTGTCTTGTGCAGGAAGGTGGGCGGCTGCTTTGCGCCGCGGCAACGGAAGAGCCGGCGGATATCGGTTTCGGCGAAGCAGCACGCGCGCTCGCGCCCGCCTTTCGCATCGCCGAAGCAATTGATGGCGCGCCAACGCTAGGCATGCGCGTGCGCATCCCCATCCGCTTTAATGTCGCGCAATGAGGCGTAGAGGATAGCTAGACCCAAAAGGCTGCGATGTTTGAGAACAAAATCTGGTGGATCACCGGCGCCTCATCCGGCATCGGCGCGGCGTTGGCGGAGGCGCTTTCGGGCAGGGGCGCAAAGCTCATCCTTTCAGGGCGCAACGAGGCCGCGCTTGCGGCCGTCGCCGCGCAGCTCAAAACCGAAAGCCTTATCCTGCCGTTTGAAGCCACGGATTTTGCGGTGTTGCCGCAAATTGTCGAGAAGGCGTTCGCCTGGGGCGGGCGCGTGGATGGCCTCGTCAACAATGCCGGCATTTCGCAGCGTTCGATGGCGGTGGATACGGCGTTTGAGGTTTACGAGAAAATCATCGGCGTGGACCTGATGGCGCCGATCGCGCTCACGCAAGCGGTGCTGCCGCGCATGATCGCAGCGGGCGGCGGCCATCTGGTGGCGATATCGAGCATTGCGGGGATCATGGGCGCGCCGTTACGCAGCGCCTATAGCGCGGCCAAAGCCGGCATCATGGCCTATCACGACAGCGTTCGCGCCGAGACCGCGCATCTGGGCCTCAAAGTGCTCGTGGTCGCGCCCGGTTCGGTGCGGACCAATGTGTCCAAGAACGCGCTTGATGCTTCAGGCCAAGCGCGCGGCGTTTCCGATGTGGCGATTGATAACGGCATGGCGCCTGACGTTGCCGTGGCGCGCATCATCGAAGCGCTGGAAGCGGGCGGGCGTGAACTCATCCTGGCCGAAGGCATGGAGCTGCAAGGGGCGATGCTCCGCCGCAGCAATCCCGATCAACTCTTTGATCTGATGGCGCACCTCGTCGGCAGCGGCTACGCCAAGAAGCTCGGCGCGGAAGATTAAGTGTAGCGCTTGCTCGAGCGCTGGTCGCCCACATCCGGCGCTTGTTTCGTTGCGCTCGCATAGCCGGTGATCTTGTCGGCCACGAACGGATTGCTCTGCCGCTCACGCCCGAACGTGGAGGTGGGGCCGTGGCCGGGGATGAAGGCCATCTCATCGCCCAGCGGCCAAAGCTTTTGCGTGATCGAGTCGATCAGATGCTCAAGATTGCTGCGCGGAAAATCGGTGCGCCCGATTGAGCCGGCAAACAGTACATCGCCCACGAAGGCGAGTTTGAGCTCTTTATTGTGGATCACCACATGCCCCGGCGTGTGGCCCGGCGTGTGCGTCACATCAAAGCGCACGCCTTCAAACTCCAGCGCCTCGCCGTCCTCGAAATAGCGATCGGGCGTGACATTGCGCAGGCCGGTGAGGCGATAGCGCTGCGCGGCGGTTTCAATCTGATCGAGCCAGAATTGATCGTCCTTATGCGGGCCTTCAACGGCCACGCCGGTGCGCTCGCGCAATTCGGCCGCCGCGCCGGCGTGATCCAAATGCCCATGGGTCAGCCACATGCGCGTGAGCGTGAGCCCGAAGTGATCGAGCGCCGCCATCAGCTGATCGGCGTCCCCGCCCGGATCGACGAACGCGGCGCGCTTGGTTTCCTCGCTCCAGATCAGCGAGCAATTCTGCTGCAGCTGAGTGACGGGAATAACGCGGATCTGCAGTTTGGGTTCGCTCACCAGGGCAGCTCCTCGCCGGTGACGGCGTGGATGAATTTGCCGCTTGTTTCCAAGCTCAGCGCATCGATGCGCGTGATCAGCCCCGCGGCGGAGTCTGCTGGCGGGATGCCATGGCGGCCGGTCATGTCCGTGGCCACCATGCCGGGATGGAAGAGGCCAACGGCCACCCCGCGCGGCGCAAGATCGCGCGCCAGCGAAACGCCGGCCGCGTTCACAGCCGCTTTGGACATGCGATAGCCGTAATATGCGCCGGAGCTGTTATCGCCCATCGAGCCCATGCGGCTGGTGATGATCGCCACCTTGGCGCCGCGCCCCAGCGAACCCAACAGCGCGCTGGTGATGCGCAGAGGGCCGAGCGCGTTC
The DNA here is from genome assembly GCA_035440585.1 of Terricaulis sp. Taxonomy (GTDB): domain Bacteria; phylum Pseudomonadota; class Alphaproteobacteria; order Caulobacterales; family Aquidulcibacteraceae; genus Vitreimonas. The sequence continues at coordinate 4,334 of DAORMO010000113.1, read as the reverse complement.
ACCGCGAGCTGCTTTTCGATCGTGGCGAAATCCATCGCCTCGATGGTTTCGTTGAGAAAAATCCCGGCATTGTTGATCAGCACGTCGAGCGCGGCGCCGCTGAGCCGCTTGGCAAGTT
>DAORMO010000113.1:2544-4206 GCA_035440585.1 Terricaulis sp. | reverse complement strand
CGCATCGCCCACATCAATGCCGGCTTCCACGCGCACGCCCAGCGCATCAAGCGTAGCAGAGCTTTTGCGGCACGCAGCGATGATCTCATCGCCGCGCGCGCGCAATTGCGTGCAAAGCTCAAGCCCGATGCCGCGATTGGCGCCGGTGATCAGGATTTTCGCCATGTTTAGCGGTCAAGCCCGCGGCGGCGTTGGCGCTGCGGCTCGGCGGCCGGTGGCGCCGGATAGGCTGGGATCGCGGTGATGGCGCTGAAGGTCAGCGTGGTGACGTAAGAGCGCACGTCCACGCCGGCATTTTCGGGCGCGTCAGCGCGATGGCGCGCGGCGATCACGTAATTGCCGGCGGCTGGCAGCGCAATGGTGGCGCGGCCTTGCGCGTCGGTGACGAAGAAGCTGCTTTGATCGGTGTCGGGATCGCCCGCCTCGTAGAGCACGATCGGCATGTTGGGGAAGGGCTGGCCGTTAAAGCGCAGCTCGACCTGCAAACCTTGGCTGACCAACACCTCATTCGGATGCGTGACAGGCACGAGCGCCAGCGCGCCGATGGCGGTGTCGACAACGCCGCGCGTCGGCGCCCCGCGCGACATGTAAGCGTCAGCGAGCGTGATGGTTTGGATCGTGGTGATTTCCGCGCCCTCGGGCGCGACTTCGCCTTGCGCGAGCGGGCGCCATGCGCCGTCTTGCGCCACCAAGGTGGCGATCGCGCCCTGCAATTCGCCGGTGGTGACGCGATAGGTGCCCCATTGCGGCAGATCACCTGACAATTCTGTCGTGCCGCCTGAAACGGCGACGCGCGAGAAGCCAGTTTCAAATCCGTCAGGATAGATCAGCTTGATGTCGGCGGGCAGGCCGACGGCCGGGTCAAAGAAGGTGTTCGCGTACGCGGCTTCGGCCGCGACTTGCCCGTCATTCGGATTGAAAGTTTCCGGCAGGATGAACGCGGTGTAGGCGGCGGCCGGCCCAGCGGCGGCGGCAAACAACATGGCGGCGAGGAGTGTGCGCTTCATTGATCGAGGGCCCCAAACGCGCAGTGCGCTCATGTGACGGAAAAGACACCACTAGCGGGCCTGTTTCAAGCCCGCGGCGCTGAGGCTTGGCTCTGAGGCCGGATCAGCGCCAATTCGGGAACCGGCTGCGCCGCTGGCGGCGCGTTGTGGTAGAACAGTTTTCATGGCCATTTGGCGCGTGGGCGAAACCAGGACGAGCGAGCGCCGCGTCGCCATCATCGGCGGCGGCTTTTCGGGCGCCGCAGTCGCCGCCGCGATGCTGCGCCAGGGGCGCTCATGCCCGCATATCGTGTTGATAGAACAAGAAAAGCGCGTAGGCAGAGGGCTCGCCTACGGCCCGGCGGCGGATCGCCATTTGCTCAACATCCAAGCGGCGAACATCAGCGCGCGTGCTGATGCGCCGGATGATTTCTCCGATTGGCTCGCGCGCGGGCGCGGCGGCGATCAAAGCGCGCGCTTTGCGCCGCGCCGCGTTTACGGCGCCTATCTTGAAGACATGCTGCACAATGCCGCGCGCCAAAATCGAGGCGCCCTAACGCGCCTGCGCGGCAAAGCTGAAAGCTGCCGCCGCGAGAACGAACATTGGCGCGTGACGCTGGAAAGCGGCCGCGTGATTGAAGCGGATGCGGTTGTGCTTGCGCTTGGCGCGCCGCCG
>DAORMO010000113.1:2152-2528 GCA_035440585.1 Terricaulis sp. | reverse complement strand
GTTCGCGGGCGAAGATCTGATCGGCGCGTGGGATGAAAAAGCGCAAAAGCGCATTGGCGATGGCGATGTGCTGATCCTCGGCGCGGGCCTCACCATGATTGATGTGGCCACAGCGCTGGCGCGCAAGCGAAAACACGGCGTGATCTATGCGCTGTCGCGCCGCGGGCTCATCCCGCGCGATCATGCGCCGGCGGAAGCGGGTGTGGCGCTTGATCTTCCGCTTGAGCTCAGCGCGGCGCTTGCGCTGGTGCGCGCACAAAAAGATTGGCGCGCCGCGATCGATGGCTTGCGCGCTGAGACGCCCGCTTTGTGGGCGCGGCTCGGCCTTGCGCGGCAGCAGCGCTTTTTGCGGCATTTGCGCCCCTGGTGGGATGTG
>DAORMO010000113.1:0-2139 GCA_035440585.1 Terricaulis sp. | reverse complement strand
GCGCTGCGCCCGAAACTGCCGCGCGCTTTGCCGCGCTTGTCGCTGAGGGGCGCGTGCGCGTGCTGGCCGGGACTGTGACGGCGGCGGAGCGCCAGGGCCGGCTCTGGCGCGTGCGCTACCGCCCGCGTGGGCAAAGCGCGGCGCAAAGCCTTGATGTCGCCGCCGCGATCAATTGCACCGGCCCTGATTTCAGCGGCCCGCCGCAAGGCTTGGTGCGTCACATGCTGGAAGAGGGGCTTGCGCGCGCGCCCGCCAATGGGCTGGGGCTTGAGGTCGATGCCGATATGCGCGTGTGCGACGCTGCGGGCCTGCCTCAGCTTGGGCTCTATCTCATCGGCCCGCTCGCGCTAGGGATGTATTGGGAAAGCACCGCCGTGCCCGAATTGCGCGTGCAGGCCGCAGCGATCGCAGCCGCGCTCGCCTGATCGCGGCTTTGGCGCGGCGCTCAGTTCGTGTATCGCCACAGCATGAGCCAGGATGATCCAAGCGCAGGCCGCTTTGAAGGCCGCACCCATATCTTGCCCGCGCGCATTTATTATGAGGACACCGATTTCACCGGCGTCGTCTATCACGCCAATTATCTTCGCTTTTTTGAGCGCGGCCGCAGCGATTTCCTGCGCTTGGCGGGCGTGGATCACACCGCCATGCTGGCCGGGCCCGAGCCGCTCGGCTTTGCCGTTAACCGCATTGAGCTCGAATTTCGCCGCCCGGCGCGAATCGATGACGCGCTCAGGGTGATTTCGCATTTCGATACCGTGAAGGGCCCGCGCATCTTTGTGAGCCAGCGGATTGAGAAAGATGGCGAATTATTGGTCAGCGCCGCGCTTGAGGTCTGTTGCATCAACCTCACGGGTCGGCCCCGAAAGCCGCCCAATCTGCTGTTAGAGCGGCTTAAACCATTTCTGGGGCCCTAAACGTCCAGCTTTTGACAAACTCATCCGGCCTAACCCCTCATGGGGCGCGGCTGAGGGAACAACGCCGCGATGCGGGAGCAATCATGGAAGCCAACGTAGAACAGATCACGGTTTTGTCGCTGTTTCTTCAGGCCGATCCGGTCGTGAAGCTGGTGATGCTGATCTTGGCGCTCGCCTCGATCTGGACCTGGGCGATCGCCGTCGATAAGTGGCTCCAATTCGGTGAGCTTGAAAGCAACGCGCGCAAGTTTGAGCGCGAGTTCTGGTCCGGCCGGGCCATGGAAGACATGGAAGATCGCGGCGAGCGCAAGCGCGATTCCATGGCGCGCGTGTTCGCCGCCGCGCAGCGGGAATGGCGCGAAGCGCGCCGTGTCGGCGTGGGCGATGGCGGCCAGATGCTGCTCGATCGCGTGGATCGGCTGATGCAGGCGCAAATCTCGCGTGAGCTCACGCGCGCCTCCAAGGGCCTCAGCGTGCTCGCCACTGTGGGCGCCTCAGCGCCGTTCATCGGCCTCTTCGGCACGGTGTGGGGCATCATGAACGCCTTCACCAATATCGCCGCGCAACAGCAAACCAATCTCGCGGTCGTCGCCCCCGGCATCGCCGAGGCGCTGTTCGCCACCGCGCTTGGCCTTGTGGCCGCGATCCCTGCGGTGATTTTCTACAACAAGTTTTCCGGCGATCTCGATGGCTTCGCCGATCGGCTCGAAACCTTCTCCGATGAAGTGAACGCGCGCCTCTCGCGCCGCCTGGGCGAGCGCTGATGGCGGGCGGTTTGGCCAAATCCGGCGGAGGCAGGCGCGGGCGCGGGCGTCGCAAGCGCGGCGCGCGGCTTTCGGAAATCAACGTCACCCCGTTCGTGGACGTGATGCTGGTGCTGCTGATCGTGTTCATGGTGACAGCCCCGCTGCTCACCGTCTCGATCCCGATCGAATTGCCGCAAACCGAAGCCAAGCAAAGCGCCGCCGAAACCGAGCCGCTGGCCATCACCGTGCGCCCCGATGGCGTGATCTTCTTGCAGGAAACGCAAGTCACGCTGGAGGAATTGGTGCCGCGCCTGCGCGCGATTTCGCGCGAGGGTTATGATCGGGCGATCTATATTCGCGGCGATACGAACGTGCCGTACGGCATGATGGCCGAGGTGCTCGCCAATGTGAGCTCAGGCGGCTTCCGCAAGATTCAACTCGTCACCGACACGCGCGACGGCCCGCGCCCGGCGAGGGCG
>DAORMO010000112.1:9977-10188 GCA_035440585.1 Terricaulis sp. | reverse complement strand
CCGTATTCGCCTGCCAGCTTTTCCAGAATGGGAGCCAACTGGCGGCACGGCGCGCACCAGGGCGCCCAGAAGTCGACGACCACCAGCACCTGCGGCGGCGCCTTGAGAATCTGTTCTTCAAACGTCTTGATCGTGACATCCACGACCGAGGGCGATGCAGCGCTCATTCCGGACTTCCTCGACATTCAAACCCAACGCGGCGGCGTTCATG
>DAORMO010000112.1:9568-9780 GCA_035440585.1 Terricaulis sp. | reverse complement strand
AAGTACCCGTCGGCACCTCTCCGTTCGCCCGGCGGGTGACGAAGCAGCGCGACGATCGGGTTCGCGCGATTTAGCCCTTTATTCGCATGGGTAGCAGCATGACGGGCATGGGTGCGATTGGCGGGGTGGGCATGGCTGGCTTTGCCGGCGCGTCGATGACCGCCCCGGCGTCTGCCGCGGGGCTCGGGAGCACGGCGGGAGCCACCGGGCCC
>DAORMO010000112.1:0-9388 GCA_035440585.1 Terricaulis sp. | reverse complement strand
CTCGCCGGCCTCGCGCTCGCCTCTGGAATCGGCCAGCAGATCGACCAGGCACTCGCAGGACCAGCACCCATTGACGGCATGGGCTCGGCGGCAGCCTTCGGCGGTGCGCTCAACGCACTCGCGTGATGCCGCTTGAGAGACGCAGCTCAAGCCGATTCAGCTCACGCAACACCTGATGCTTGTGCATCTCCATCCAGAAATAGATTTTCAGCATCGCAACAAACAGCGCAAACCCAAGCGCGGCGACGGCCCAGAGCACAGTCTCGCGCAGATCCGCTGTCTGCGTGAGGCTCCACGCGCAATAAAGAAAACCGCCAAACATGGCGAAGGTGATGATCGCCGCGAAAATGTTGAGCCCGCCCCAGCGGCCGCTAAACGCGCTCATCACATCACTGATCGGCCCTTCTTTTTCGAGCTTTTCGAGGAAAGCGGCGTCCTCGGCGGAAAGCGCGGCGCGGACGGCTTGATCAAGCTTATTCATGGCAAGTCACTCTGCAAAAGCGCGCGCAATGCGTGGCGCGCGGTGAACAAACGGGATTTGACGGCGCCGATGGAGGCGCCAGTGGCGTGAGCGATTTCGGCAAGGCTCAGGCCCTCGCCAAAATAGAGCGCGGCGGCGATGCGTTGATCTGTCGGCAGCCGCAACAACGCCGCTTCGACATCAAGCCGGGCGCTCGCGCGCGCCTCTTCGTCAGCCCCATCTTCGTCGGCGATGCGCTCCATAGCGCTTTGCAAACGCCCGCGCCGATATTTGCCGCGCAGCACATCCGTGCATTTGCGGTGCGCGATCGCATAGAGCCAGGCGCGAAACCGCGCCGGATCATCAAGCGCGCCCAAGCCGCGCCATGCGCTCGTCCACGTTTCCTGCACCACATCGCGGGCCGCCTCCTGATCGGCCAACACGCGCGCGGCGAACGCCTCAAGCTTCGGGCCCCAGCGCCGCGCGAGATGGGCGAACGCCTCCGCAGCCCCGGCCTGGGCGCTGAGAACGAGATACTCGTCCAAAGCCTCATCAAAGCCGCGCCGCATCGGTTCCGCCCTTCTCCGCTCTTAAGTCGCCGCCAAGCCCGGTTTGGTTGGGGCGATCCGCGCCGTCCTGCAAAATTTCGCCGCTCATTTCGGGCGAGGGACGATGGCTTGGGGCGATCGTTGCGTTCCCCACAAGATGTTGTGGTTTCGCTCTTGCAAGAACCACCAAATCAGCGAATCTTAATCAAGTGTTGAAGAAGAGGGGGCCGGCATGGAGCTCGTCCGCGATCAAGTGGAAGCATTGAATTTGTGGCGTCGCGTTACCGTTACGACGGTGCGCTCGGATGCGCCGGATCTCACGGCGCGCCAGCTCGCCGTGCTGATGACGGTGCGCCTGCAGCCTGCCCCGCACACCGTGCGCGGCCTGGCGGCAACGCTCAACGTGGGCAAGCCGGCGATCACCCGCGCGCTCGATACGCTGACGCGCCTGGGTTTCGTCCAGCGCCGGCGCGACCCGAAAGACGGGCGCAACGTGTTCGTGGAGCGCACCGATAAGGGCGATCTTTTCCTCGATACGTTGGGGCAAACCATCATGGCCGATGAGGCCGCGGTTGCGCCCAGCCCGCGCCTGGAGCTCGCCTCCTAAGGGGCGCGCCATCACGGCAAAACAAAACGGCGCCCTGCTCACGCGGGACGCCGTTTTTCTTTGTATTTGGTTTTGCGCGGCGCGCTTAGCCGGGCGCTGTGGGCGCAGCCGCCTCAGCCGGCGCTTCTTGCGGCAGCGGCGCGGGCAGCGGCACCGAATTGGGCGAAATCGAACGCAGGTAGGCGATCATCGCCACCCGATCCTGATCGTTGCGAATGCCGGCGAACGCCATCTTGGTGCCGCGCACGTTTTGCGCGGGCGAACGCAAGAAATCGTTCAGCGCCAGATAATCCCAACGCCCGCCATGGGCGGCCATCGCGTCTGAATAGGCAAAGCCCGCGTGTGCGGCGACAGTGTTGCCGAACGCGTCGTGAATGTTGGGGCCGATGCCGTTGGCGCCGCCCGCTTCAAACGTATGGCAAGCACGGCACTGCGCGGCCACGCGCTCGCCGCGCGTGATCAGCTCTTGCAGCTGCGCGGCATCGGCGAACAGCACGCCGAAATCGGGCGGGCCAGCCGGCGCGGCAGGGCCGCCGCCAGGGGTTTCAATCTGCACGTCCGGCAGATAGCCAGCCTTTTCGGGATAGTTCGGGTGGATGATCGCCTCAGCGGCCACGCCCACAGCCATGATGCCGAGGACAGAGCCCACCAGCACCCCAAAAATCGAGTTCAACCTCAGATCGCTCATGCGAGTTCGCCTTAACCGCGCTTCGCCGCCGGAAAGGCGCCTTATGGCCTGCGTCGGGGCTCGCCTCAAGCGGCCCATTTGCCGCTCTAAAGCAACGGACTTTAAATTCGCCTCAGGTCGATGGGGGGCGGCGAGCGAATTTAAAGTCCTAAAGTTGCTTTAGAAAACCTTGAATCTAAAGCGTCTTGAAGACCTTAAATGCGACACGGCGGATGATCCAAGGCTTGGGTCGCATTTAAGGTCCGACGCTTTAGGGCGTTCGGCGCCCTTGCGCGGCGAACCGCCGCACGGCAAGCCCCGTTTCCATGACGCCAATTATCGTGATCCCCGCCCGCATGGCCTCCACGCGCCTCCCCGGCAAGCCGCTGGCCGACATCGCCGGCAAGCCCATGATCGCCTGGATGGTCGACATCGCCCAGGCGGCGGGGGCCGGGCCCGTGCTCGTCGCCGCCGCAGAGGAGGAGGTGGCCGAGGCCGCACTCGCCGCCGGCGCCAATGTGGCGCTGACCGACCCAGACCTCCCCTCCGGCTCGGACCGGGTTTGCGCCGCGCTCGAGGCGTTCGATCCGGCCGGTCGGTTTGACGTGGTGGTGAACCTCCAGGGCGACATGCCGACCATGCGCGCCGAGGACATCGCCCGCGCCGTCGCCGTGCTGAAGCGCGGCGCCGACATCGCCACGCTTGTCTCCCCCTCAGACGACCCCGCCGATCGGGAGAACCCGAACGTGGTGAAAGCCATCCGCGCCGCCGATGGCCGCTGCCTTGCCTTCACCCGCGCCGCAGCACCCTGGGGCGATGGCCCGATCGAACGGCATGTCGGCATCTATGTGTATAAGCGCGACGCGCTGGAGCGCTTTGTGGCGGCGCCGCCTTCACCGCTTGAGCTGCGCGAGAAGCTTGAGCAATTGCGCGCGCTTGAGATGGGCCTGCGCATCGATGCGGACGCGGTGAATGTGTTTCCAAAAGGTGTCGATAGCCCGCCTGACTTGGAAGCCGCGCGCGCAATTCTAAGCGCGCGTTAAGACCCTCGCGTATGCAGCATCAAAATTTTTTGAGCACGCAGCGCGTACCGCAACGTCTGATTATCCCTTCGCGGTGATTACTGCCGCCCGCAGCGTCAGCAGAATGCGCGCAGGGGGAAAGTATGAAGGCGTTGGCAACACTCGCGGCAAGCCTCAAAGCCGCGCCCAATGTTTTTTGGCGGCTGATCAAGCAAGCAACGACCGCGCAGAAGCTTGCGCTGGCGTTCGCGCTCTTTCTCGCGCCGCTGATTTTTGTGTCCAGCAAGCTGGCGACAGAGCAACAACGCGGCGTCGATATCGCCCAGCAAGAACGCAGTGGCGCCGCCTATCTGCGCGCGGTCAACAGCGTGCGCAGCCAACTTGACCAGCATCTGCGCGCCAGCCAGCTTGGGCTTGAGGGCCAAGAGAGCCTCATCGCCGCGATGCGCAATCTTGAATCAGCAGAAGCCCGCTTCGGCGCCGGCTTGCAGACAGCGGTTTGCGTCGATCGCGCGCTCACTGCGATGCGTACAATGCTGAATACGCCCTCCGCCCGCGCCACCGCCGCGAACGCGGCCAAAGAAGCACTCTCCGATCTTGCCCGCCGCATCGCAGATAACGCGCACCTCATGCGCGACCCCGAACGCGGCAGCCACTACATCGTCAACCTCATCCATGATCGCACGCCGGTGATTGCGCGCGCATCGCGCGATCTCACCGCCGAAGCGGGCCGCGCCTTCGCCGAGCGGCGGCTCAGCGCAAGCGATCGCGCGATTTTGCTGCAGCGCGCCGCACTGCTGCAAAGCGCACTCGACGACATGAGCCGCACCGCCGATTCCATCGCCGCCGCTGATGCGCGTCTTGACGCCAATCTTGGCCCATCCGCCCTCAGCGTGATGACGAATGTCAGCGCCTATCTTGGGCAATTGCACCAAGGCCTCAGCAGCGGGCGCATCGAGATCAAACAATTGATCGCCAGCGAAGCTGGCGCGCACGCCGCGCTCGCCGCCCTCTCCGATCGCGCCGCTGGCGAGCTTGACCGCATCTTGAACACCCGCGCGCGCAGCCTCGCCGCTGAGCGCACCGCCACGCTGCTGGCCGCCGGCGCCTTGTTCATGGCGGTGCTTTTGCTTGTCGTTTCTATGCTGCGGCTTGGGCTGGTGGCGCCGATCAAATCGCTGGCGCATTCGATCCGCACCATCGCCGATGGGCGCTATGACGAGGAAATCCCCGCGCTTGCGCGCCAGGATGAAATTGGCGCCATGGCGCGCGCGCTTGATGTGCTGCGCGATGCGGCCCAGGCCAGGATCGCCTCGGACGCCGCGCGCGCCTCCGCTGAAAGCGCCAACCGCGCCAAATCGCAATTCGTCGCCAATATGAGCCACGAATTGCGCACTCCGCTCAACGCCATTATCGGCTATGCCGAAATCCTCACCGAAGATTGCGAAGATCGCGGCGATAGCGCCGCCATCGCCGATCTGCAGCGGATCAATATGTCCGCGCGGCATCTTTTGGCGCTGATCAACGATATTCTCGATCTCTCCAAGATCGAAGCGGGCCGCATGGATGTGCTGGCCGCGCCGTGTGACGCGGCCGCAATCCTGCGCGAAGCGCTGGCGACAGCCGAGCCGCTGGCGGCCAAAAACGGAAACAAACTGCACGCAGACATCGCCGCCGGCGCCGACGCCTTCATCGACGCGCAAAAGCTCAAGCAATGCTTGCTCAACCTGCTCTCCAACGCCTGCAAGTTCACCAAGAACGGCGACGTGCGCGTGTCCATGCGCAGCGAGGAAGTCAACGGCGCGGCGCGGCTTGTGTTCACCGTGGCCGATACCGGCATCGGCATGAACGAAGAAGAGATGTCGCGCCTGTTCCGCCCGTTTGAGCAAGCCAACAACACCGTCTCGCGCCAATTCGGCGGCACCGGCCTTGGCCTCATGATCACGCGTCGCATGGCGCAGATGATGGGCGGCGATGTTTCCGTTGAGAGCACCCCGGGCGGAGGCTCGGTGTTTACGCTCTCGACGCCGCAATTTTACAAAGGCTTCGGAGCGGAAGATCAGAGCGAGGTCGGCGTGCGCGTGGGCCCCGAGGACGCCCCGCTGGCGCTCGTCATCGATGATGAAGCCAATGCGCGGGATATCGTCATCCGCGCGCTCACGCAGCTGAATTTCGCCGTCCAGGGCGCGCGCACGGCGAATGCGGGCGCGGCGCTGGCGCGCAGCGAAAAGCCGGCGCTGATCATCCTTGACATCAACCTGCCCGATCGCACCGGGTGGAGCGTGATCTCAGAGCTTTCACGCGATAGCCAAACCGCCGACATCCCGATCATCGTGCTCTCGATCGAAGAAGATCGCCGCCGCTCGATCGGGCTTGGCGCCGCAGAGCACCTCGTCAAGCCGGCCACGCGCGAAGCGCTGTGCGCGGCGGCGTTGCGCCTTGCGCGCACGCCCGGCTCCGCGCAGGAGGCCGCAGCAGAAGCCATCGAGCAAAAGCGCCTCAGCGCTTAGCCTGGGAAAAGCTGCACGCCGACATCGGTGACGCCTTCGCCCTCATAGGTGACGCAGCGCAGGCTCTCCATGCCTTGCACAAAGCAATAAAGCGGCGCGTTCGCAGCGCGCAGCGCGATGTAGCCTGCGCGATCGAGCCCCTCTGACGGATAGAACGGAAACTCCCCGCTCACCGGCGCTTGCGCGTTCGCCGGCCAATCGGGCAGCGCAGCGCTTGTCGGCATCGCGGGATTGGACGCATCGAGCCATTCGCCCAGTGCGGTTTGCATCGCCGCCTGCCCCTCGGCGCCGGCCAGCACCATCACATGGCGCGCAAGATAGGAATCGATAAACAGCGGATCGCCGGAGGCGTCGCGCATCACCAATGTCGCCACCGCACGCGCGCAATCGGGCCCAAAGGAAACAGCTTCCACCGAAAGCGTTTGCCCGCCCGCGGCCCAGGCATAGGCGGCGCGCGCATCGCAGCCAGCGGCCAGCGCGCCCTCTTCTTGCTCCTGCGCCGGCGTGCAGCCAAGCGCCAACGCCGCCGCCAAACCCAATACGACCATGCGCATGTTCAGAATCCCCCCGTCATTGCGGGAAAGCCTAGCCGCCCAAGCGCGCCCGCGCCAGCGCGCCCACCTCCTGCAACGCGCCGGTGGCGGTTTTGGAATAGGCGGTGAAATTGAGCCCGCCATGCATCAGCGCGGGATATTTCTTTTCCTCAACCGGCGCGCCCGCGCGGCGCAAGGCGTCCACGAACTGGCGCACATCGGCGCGCACCGGATCCATCACTCCGCCGCCGGCGACGATGGTGGGCGGCGCGTGCGCAAGATCAAGCTCGAGCAGCGAAGGCAGGTTCTCCGCGCCCAAGCTGCGCGCGATGTAAAGGCACGCCACGCGGCCAAGGAAACGGAAATTGCGCAGCTCCTCTTCCGCCCAAAGCGAATCCTGCACATGCACCAGCGGATAGAGCAGGATCTGCAGCGCGATCGCGCCCGGCCGCGCCGCGTTCGCCTCCAGCGCCATGCGCGCAGCGCCCGCGCTATCGCCCGCGAGCGCGAGCTGATGTGAAGCCGCGCCAAAATCAGCCGCATGCGCAAACGCCCAGGCGCACGCGGCGCGCGCATCTTCGATCTGCCCAGGGAACGCGGTTTCCGGCGCGAGCCGATATCCCACAGAAAGCACCCGCCCCCGCGAAGAGGCCGCGAGCCAAGAGCAGATGGAATCGTGCGTATCGATATCGCAGCACACAAACCCGCCGCCGTGGAAATACACGATCAGCGGCGCCTGCCCCGCGCCCTCGGCCTCATAATAGCGCGCCCGCAACGGCCCAGAGGCGCCCGCAACCTCCAAATCCTGCACCCGCGCCAACCCCTCCGCCCGCGCCGCCGGCACAGCCAGCAGCGTGCGCAAGCCCCGGCGCGCCTGCGCCAAAAGCGCGTTTTCGAGATCCTGGCTCATGCTCATCAGGGAACGCCCCTACCCGAACGGGCCGGCATGGGCTAACGAGCCGGCGCTATGACCGATCATGTTGGCACTCAGCGCATCGCCTTCCAGGGCGAACTCGGCGCAAATTCGCACCTCGCCATCCGCGAGACCTATCCCGCCGCCGAGCCTGTGCCGTGTGAAACCTTCGAGGATGCGTTCGCCGCCGTTAGCGAGGGGGCTGCGCGCTATGCGATGATCCCGGTGGAAAACTCGCTATTTGGCCGCGTCGCGGACGTGCACCATCTGCTGCCGGAAAGCGGGCTCTATATCGTCGGAGAAAAATTCGTGCCGATCCGGCATCAGCTGCTTGGCCTGCCGGGCGCGACGCTGGAGGGGCTGAAAGCCGTGCGCTCACACCCGCAGGCGCTGGGCCAGTGCCGCAAGCAGCTGCGCGCGCTTGGCCTTGCCGCGGTCAAAACCGCCGACACCGCCGGCGCGGCGCGCGAGATCGTGGAGCTTGGAGACGCCAGCATCGGCGCGCTGGCCTCCACGCTGGCGGGCGAAATTCACGGCCTCAGCGTGCTGAAAGCCGATGTCGCCGACGCCGCGCACAATACCACGCGCTTCCTCACCTTCTCGCGCGAGCCCGAAGATGCGGATGTTGAGGATGGCCCGTGCGTCACCTCCATCCTCTTTCGCGTGCGCAACGTGCCGGCCGCGCTCTACAAAGCCATGGGCGGCTTCGCCACCAATGGCGTGAACATGACCAAGCTCGAAAGCTATATCGAAGGCGGCGCGTTCTCGGCGGCGTTCTTCTTCGCCGAGATCGAAGGCCATCCGCAGGAGCAGAACGTCAAAAACGCGCTTGAGGAGCTCGCCTTCTTCTCCGCCACGCTGAAAATCGTGGGCGTTTATCCGGCCGATCCGTTCCGGCGCGCTTAGGTTGCGGGCTATACCAATTTTTGGTACAAGCCGCGCATGGCCAAGAACACCTCGATTTCCCTCGGCGATCATTTCACCGATTTCGTGGAGGCCCAGATCGCCTCCGGCCGCTTCGCCTCCGCCAGCGAGGTGATCCGCGCCGGCCTGCGCCTGCTGGAAGCCGATGAGGCCAAGCTGCAAAAGCTGCGCGACCTCATCCGCGAAGGCGAAGAAAGCGGCGAGCCGGTTCCTTTCAACTTTGAGGAATTCCTGGCCGAAATGCATGCCGAGGCAAAGCGTGAAGCGTGAGCTTCGCTTCCGGCCACAAGCCAGACGCGACCTGAGAGACATCTGGCGCTATTCGCAAAAGACGTGGTCAAGCACGCAAGCTGATCGCTACCTCGCCAAACTGAACGCCGCGATCAATGCGCTGCGCGAGAAACCGGAAACAGCGCGTGCATCTGATGAGATCAGCCCAGGGCTGCTTAGGCGCGACGCCGAACGGCATCTGATCTACTTTCGCGTCAAAGCCGATCACATCCTCATCATCCGCGTGCTGCACCAACGCATGGATCACGCGGCGCAACTGGCGAACGATGAAGGCTAAGCGCTAAAGCACCGCCTGCGCCGCGCCGATCAGCGCAGCCCCCACCGGCGCGCCAACAATGTCAGCGCGCCCGTCATTCACCGCCGCCGCCGCGACAAGCCCGCGCGCGGGATCGACCAGCACCTCGGCATACCAAAGCGTGTTTGAGCCATTGTGCCAAAGCGCGCCGCCCTCGCGCACGAACCAGCCCATCGCGGAATGGCCGCCAAAAGGCGGCGTGTGCAGCACGCTCCAATTTTCGCGCGCCAGAAAGCTGGTGCGATCCCGATGCGCGGCGAGATATTTCAGCGTATCGCCAAAACTGGCGTGCACGCGCCCGGCTGGGCCAAACGCGGCGACATTGTCTGAAATGCCGCCCGGCGGATATGGTGTGAGCGCGCCCGCCGCGCCCGGCCCGTGCCCAATGGGCTGATCATACGCGCCCGCTGCGCCCGGCGCGCCAAAGCCGGCGCTTTCCATGCCAAGCGGGGCGAACACGCGCTCACGCACCAGCGCCTCCCAGCTCGCGCCGAGCTTGGCTTCAAGCATGGCGCCCGCGATCACATAGCCGGTGTTGGAATATTCGAAATGGCTTTCCTTCGGCCCAGCAGGGGCGCGCGTCAGCCCAAGCCGCGCAAACGCGATGCGCTCCTCGCG
>DAORMO010000111.1:0-10193 GCA_035440585.1 Terricaulis sp. | reverse complement strand
CAGAGTTGAACGCAGAGGCGCGCGTGCTGATCACCAGCGCCGAAGGCGCGGTAGTTTACCTCTCACCCGCGCTTGAGGCCGCCGGCGGAGCCGCGCAGCAACAGCTTCAGCAAGCCGATCATAGGAGCGGCGCCCTGATCGCCGACCCCGATGGCGCAGCCTGGGCTGTTGCGGCGGCTGTGGCGCAATTGGGCGGCTTTCACGTTGTGGCTGCATCGCCTGCGCCCAGCCCGCTTGCGCTTTGGCTCGATGCGCTGGCGCGGTTCGCGCTGATCGCCGCAGCGCCGTTTGCCGCTATGGGCGTGCTCTATCTGCTGATGCGCCAAAACGCCCAGCGCGCGCGCATTTTCCAGGCCGAAGCCACACGCGTTGAAAACCATTTCCGCATCGCCGCCGATGGCGCGCGCGTGGGCGTGCTGGAATGGCGCCCCAGCGCAGATGAAGTGCAGCTTTCAGAGCAAGGCGCGCGCCTGCTCGGCGCCCCGCGCGATGTGCTGAGCCTGCGCCAATTGCTTGATCTCGTGATCGCCGAGGATCGGCAAGTGGTCGAGGAAGAATTCCGCCGCGCCCGGCAAACCGGCATGCTGGACGCCCGCTTCCGCGTCTCGCGCGACGGCGGGCATTTGTCCTGGCTCGAAGCGCGCGGCGCAGCCGTTGAAGAGGCCAAGGGCCGCGCCGAAACCCGCGTGTTCGGCACCATCATCGACGCGACAGAGCGGCACGAAACCGAAGCGCGCGTGTCGCGCCTGGAAAACCAGCTGCGCTCGGCGATCGAGAATTTTCCTGGCCCGTTCGCGCTCTGGGATCAGCGCCGGCGGCTGCTGCTCTGCAATCAAACCTTTGCACAAGCGTTTGGCCTCGGCCCCGAATTGCTGCGCCCGCGCGCCTCTTATGAGGCCATCGCCGCCGCCTCCGCCGCGCGCATTCGGCGTGAGAAGAATGATCCCGCCCACCCCGATGTGCGCGTGATCGAGCTCAGCACCGGTGATTGGCTGCACGTGGTGGAGCGCAGAGCCGCCGATGGCGGCACCATCACCGTGGGCGTGGACATCACCCCGCTCAAACGCAAGGAAGAAGAGCTCGCGCGCAATGAGCGGCGCTTGCAGGATTCGCTCGGCCGCGCTGAAAGCCAGGAATACCGGATCAAGGCGCTGGCGCGCGAAGCGCATGAAGAGCGCCAGCGCGCCGAAGAAGCCTCGCGCGCCAAGAGCGCGTTCCTGGCCAATATGAGCCACGAATTGCGCACCCCGCTCAACGCCGTAATTGGCTTTTCCGAGATCATGTCGAACGAATTGTTCGGCCCGATCGGCAACCCGCAGTACAAGCAATACGCCACCGATATTTTCGACAGCGGCAACCACCTGCTCGATCTCATCAACGACATCCTCGACATGGCCAAGATCGAGGCGGGAAAGCTCACTCTGGCGCCGCGCCCTTTGGACCCGATGGTGGTGATTGAGCAGGCTGTGCGCCTCACTAAGCGCCGCGCCGAAGACAAGGGCCTCTCCATTGTCATCGACGCCGAGGAGGCGCCCGAGATCGAGGCCGATCACCGCGCGGTGAAGCAGATGCTGCTCAACCTGCTCTCAAACGCGGTGAAGTTCACCGATGAGGGCGCGATCATGGTCTATGCGCGCGCCAACCCGACGGGCCTCACGCTGCGCGTGATCGACACCGGCTGCGGCATCCCGCCTGAGCATCTGCCGCGCCTCGCGCGCCCGTTCGAGCAGGTGGAGCAAGAGCTCGCGCGCAACCATCACGGCACTGGCCTTGGGCTTGCGCTGACCAAGTCACTCGTGGAAATGCACGGCGGCAAATTCTCGATCCAGAGCGAGGTTGGCCGCGGCACGATCGTGACAATCACGCTGCCGCGCCTTTTCGGCGGCCGCCGTGACAGCGAAACCGCCGCAGCGGCTGAATAGCCTTAGCGCTTGGCCCCAACCGGGCCGACAATCGCCTCAAACGCCGCACGCACTTTGGCCTGCGTCTGCAAAACACGCGCTTGCGCGGCGGCGAAATCGGCCGCACCGGCCAGCGCTGCGATCTTATCTAGCAGCGGCTGCGCCGCTTCATCCGGCGCAAGATTTCCCCCCGTGCACACGCGCAGCATCTGCTGCAGATCGCTCCAAAGCCGCCAGGCCTGCGTCAGCACTTGGTGCTGCGCCGCGCTGAGCGCGCCCGCCTGCTGCAGCCGATCAAGCGCAACGCCAGTGTTCACACTGAGAACCTCGGGCGTTTGCGCGGCGCTGGTCAATTGCAGCGCTTGGGCGATGAACTCAATATCGACGAAGCCGCCGGGCGCGAGCTTGAGATCCCACACGCTTTTGCCGGCGCGCTCGCGATCCATCAGCGCGCGCATGTCGGCCACCTCAGCCAAAGTCTTTTCCCGATCGCGCGGGCGCGCCAGCGCCGCATGCGCGATCGCGGCGACCTTTTCGCCCAGCGCCGCATCGCCCGCCACGGGGCGAAGGCGCGTCAGCGCCTGCATCTCCCAGGTCCACGCTTCTTCGGCGTAATAGCGCTCAAACGATGAGAGCCGCACCGCCACAGGCCCTTGCGAGCCCGATGGGCGAAGCTTTGTGTCAATCTCATAGAGCACGCCCTCTTCGGTCGGCGCATTCAGCGCACTGATGAGGCGCTGGGTGACGCGGGCGTAAAATTCCGGCGCGCGATCCATATTCGGCGCGTCGTACACGGCCATAAGATCAAGATCAGAATTTTCGCTCAGCTCGCGGCCACCAAATTTGCCGAGCCCGAGCACCACGAACGCGCCTGGCTCTGGGCCATGCGCGCGCTCCACCTCAGCAAGCGCGGCTTCCGCCATCGCCTCGACGCACGCTTCCGCAAGCTCCGCATGCGCTGCGCCCGCTTCAGCGGCGCCGGCCATGCCTTCAAGCAATTGCACGCTGATGCGGAACGCCTCCTCGCGCTGGAAGCGCCGCGCGGCGTTGAGCTTGGCTTCAAAGCTTGGCGCATCGGAGAGGCGCGCGCGCAGATCCGCCAGCCGCGCACCTGACGCATCTTGAGAAAGCGGCGTCAAAAAACGCGGCTCAATCAGCGCATCCAGCAGCGCCGGGCGGCGCGCCAGCTTTTCCGCAAGCAATGGCGCGAGCGAAAACAGCCGCGCGATCAAATCCAGAAACGCCGGCCGCGCTTCCAGCAGCGAAAGCACCTGCACGCCGGCATTGAGCCCGGCAAAGAAGGAGCTGAACCGTTCAAACGCGCGATCGGAATCGCCGGCGGCGGCGAAGGCGCGCAGCAAACGGGGCGTCAGCCGCGTCAGCAATTCGCGCGCGCGTTCGGCCCGCATGGCGCGAATGCGGCCATGATGCCAGCCGCGAATGGTTTGGCTGACCTGCGCGGGATTGGAAAAACCGAGCTTTGCAATGGTTTCGAGCGTCTCTGGCTGATCTTCAACGCCGGTGAAGATCAAGCTGCCCATCGGATCGGCAAGGCTTTCGCCCCGGCCGAACAATTGGTGATCAATCTCCGCGACGATGCGGCGCTGCTCAATGAGCGCGGCGTCAAACGCAGCAAGGCTCTCAAACCCGCACAGCGCCGCCACGCGCCCGCGCGCGCCTTCATCGGCCGGCACGCGATGGGTTTGCGCATCCTCCAGCATCTGAATGCGATGCTCCACACCGCGGAAGAAATCATAAGCCGCGTGCAATGCATCGCGCGCTTCGGCGGCGATCGCGCCGGCCTCCGTCAGCGCATCAAGCGCCGCTAGGGTGCCTGACACGCGCAAGGCGCGATTGCGCCCGCCGAGGATGAGCTGCTGGGTTTGCGCGAACAATTCGATATCCCGAATGCCGCCGCGCCCGAGTTTGACGTCAAACACCGCCCGCCCAAGCTCAGCACTTTTATGCGCTGAGAGAATTTGGCGCTTGATCGAATGCACATTCTCAACGGCGGCGAAATCAAGATGCTTGCGCCAGATGAAGGGCGCAAGATCGCGCAAAAAGGCTTGCCCGCATTCAAGATCGCCAGCGGCGGCGCGCGCCTTGATAAACGCCGCGCGCTCCCAATTCTGGCCGAGCGTTTGGTAATAATGCTCCGCCGATGCAAGCGAGACCGCCACCGGCGTTGAGCCAGGATCAGGGCGCAGCCGCAAATCTGTGCGGAAGACGTAGCCATCCTCCGTCACCTCCTCAAGCGCGCGCACAACCGGCGCAACAAACCGCACAGCCGCCACGCGTGGTTCACGCGCGCCGGCTGCGGCCAAGGCTTCAACATCGAAGAACACAGAGAAATCGATATCGCTGGAATAATTCAGCTCGCCCGCGCCCATCTTACCCATGGCGATCATCGCCAGCCCAGGTGCGGCCCCGCGCGGATCATCCCAGCCGCCTGCCTGGAAATCACCGCGCTCTGCGCTCACCCGCGCGCCAAGCGCAACGGCCGCACGCAATGAAGCGTCGGCAAAATCCGTCAGCGCGCCGGTGACGCGCATCAGCGGCCAAGCGCCGGCAAGATCGGCAAGCGCCACCGCCAGGTGCAGCGCGCTTTTGGCGCGGCGCAGGCGCGGCATCGCCTCGTCCATCGGCGCAGGCGCATGCGCGATGGCGTCCGCTTCGGCAAGGCACGCCGCCACAACCCGCGCCGGCCAGCCTTCATCCACATCCGCAAGCAGCGGCCCGCCGCGCTCAATCAATCGCCGCAGATAAGGCGCATGCGCGCACGCGGCGGCGGCGGCTTCTGCATATGGGCTTTGTGCGAACACATCCGGCGCCGCACCGCCGCCGCGCGCTGGGGTGATCTTCATGTCCGCGCCCCTTGCAGCGCCGGCAGCACCAACGCAACAGCGAGGCCCTTATGGGTTTCATCGCCAAGCCCATCGCGCAAATGCAGCCCGCCTTGGTGCAAGCGCGCCACCGCCGCAACAAGGCTAAGGCCCAGGCCCACGCCCGGCGAAGAGCGCGCGCTTTCCAAGCGCACGAACCGCTCCACCACCCGGTCACGATCCACCGGGGCGATGCCAGGCCCATTATCGGCCACGCTGATTTCGATGCGGCCATCGGCGCGGCGCACGGCGCGCAGCTCAAGCTCGCCGCCGTCTTGGGTGTATTTGATGGCGTTCTCGATCAAGTTTGACGCCGCCTGCGCCAGGAGCCCAGGCTCCCCGCGCACGAAAAGGTCATCCTCCACGTCGCCGCGCAGCGTCTGGCCTTTTTCTTCGGCCACCGGCTCGTAGAACTCGATCAGCTCGCGCAGCATGGTGGTGGCGTCCACGCGCTGCATGCGCCAATTGCCAGCCCCCTCCACGCGCGCCAGCTTCAACACTGCGGAAAAGGTTTCGACCAACCGATCGGCTTCCTCCGCCGCATTGCGCAGCGCGTCACGATCGGCGTCAGAATTGGGCGCCGCGTCGAGCGCCGCTTCAAGCTTTTGCCGAAAGCGCGTCAGCGGTGAGCGCAAATCGTGCGCGATGGCGTCGCCCGCATTGCGCGTGGTGTGCATCAATTGCTCGATGCGATCGAGCATGCCGTTCATGGCGGCGGCCAGCGCGTCAAACTCATCGCCGGCGCCGCGGATCGGCGCACGGCGTTTGAGATCGCCGGCCATCACCGCGCGCGCGGTGTCGGCCAGATCCTCGGCGCGGCGCGCGGCTTGCGCGGCGGCCAGAAGGCCAGAGGCGATCGAAAGGATGATGCCGACAATCGCCACCGTCCACAAAACGCGGGTGATGCGGCCTGCGATCAGCGCCGTATCGCCAAGATCGCGCGCCACCAACAGGATCGGCCCGTTCAGCAAACGGCCCACCTTGCCGCGCGCGCGGCCGCGGATCACAGCGCCTGCTTCATCCACCCGCTCAAAATGAAAATCGATCCGCTCGGCCGCGTCAGCGGGCACAGCCGGCAATTGGCGGAAATCGCCGCTGATCACCGCGCCATTGCTTTCGGCCAACATGTAAAGCAGCGCGCCCTGCCGCGCCGCGCGCTCAACCACTTCCTGATTGAGCCGGCGCATGCCGCCTTCGTTATAGGCGCGCTCTAACGCCGAATATTCCTGATCGGCCAGCACATCGCTGTCGCGGATGAGCTGGCCGGCGGTGGCGAAATACACGTAAAGCAGCAGCGCAACGACAAAAAGCAACACGACCCCGGCTTGCACGATGGCAAGCCGGAACGTGGTTGTGCGGAGTAGCGCGAGGCCCGGCCTCATGCCTCCAGTCGATAGCCTGAGCCACGCACCGTATGCAAAAGGCTTTGCGGGAAATCGCGATCAATCTTCGAGCGCAGGCGCGAGATGTGCACGTCGATCACGTTCGTTTGCGGGTCGAAATGATAATCCCACACGTTTTCGAGCAGCATCTTGCGCGTCACCGTCTGCCCCGAATGGCGCATGAGGTATTCCAAGAGGCGGAATTCACGCGGCTGCAGATCGAGCTTTTTGCCCGAACGCTTCACCGTGCGCGCGAGCAGATCCATTTCGAGATCACCCACAGAGAGCCGCGTCTGCGGCGTGCGATCGCGCCCGTGCCAGAGCGAGCGCACCCGCGCTAGCAATTCGCGGGTCGAGAACGGCTTGCCAAGATAATCATTGGCCCCCGCGTTCAAGCCTTCGACGCGATGATCCTCATCGTGCAGCGCTGAGAGAATAAGCACGGGCGTTGAAACGCCCTGATCGCGCAAATTCTTCACCACCGAAACGCCGAGGCGCTTGGGCAGCATGCGATCGAGCACGATCACATCATAGCCGCCCTCGAGCGCCTTGGCCTCACCGCTTTCGCCGTCATTGGCAATCTCGACGCTATGCTCATCAGCCACAAGAGCGCTTTCGATGCTCTTGGCCATGTCCGCGTCGTCTTCAACCAGCAATACCCTCATGCGCTGATCCTTATTCTGCAGCCACGTCCACGGCCACGAAACGGCGCCCCGCCCGCCCTTCGACTTGCAGCAAAACCGGGCGCGTGGCGCGTTGAGCGGCGCCAGTGGCAGTCTCAAGCTCCTGCGCGGTGCGCACAGCGCGCCCATCGGCCTGCAAAATCACTTCGCCCACGCCCAGCTTGCCCGACGCATCGCTCTCTGGCGCGATCGCGGTGATGATGAGCCCGGCCTGGTTAGCCGTGAGGCTGAGCCGCGTGCGATCTTCCGCGCTGAGCGGGCGCACGGTGACGCCAAGCCCAGAAGCGGAGACACCCGCCACGCCCGGCTCTTGCGGCGGCGGCGGCGCGTTTTGCGCATTGGGCGCGACGCTGGCCAGCAATTGCTGCTCTGACGGGCGCTCCTGCAGGCGAATGTTCAGCGTGCGTCGCTGGCCGTTGCGCAAAATCTCAACGCGCGCGTTGCGGCCCACTTCGGTGGCGCCGACGCGCTGGGTGAGATCGCGGCTATCTTCAATGCGATGCCCATCCAGCGACAGGATCACATCGCCTTGCTGCAGCCCCGCGCGCGCCGCCGGGCCGTCAGCGACGACATTAGCGATCAGCGCGCCGCGCGCTTCTTCAAGCCCGAGGCTGCGGGCGATGTCGCTATCGAGCGGCTGGATCGAAACGCCGATCCACCCGCGCGTGACGCGGCCGCCGCGCTCAAGCTGGGCCACAACTTGCGAAGCGGTTGTTGCCGGGATGGCGAAGCCGATGCCGACGCTGCCGCCCGTGGGTGAGAAAATCGCGCTGTTGACGCCAATCACATTGCCGTTGAGGTCGAAGGTCGGCCCGCCGGAATTGCCGCGATTGATCGGCGCGTCGATCTGCACGTAGTCGACATAAGCGGTCGAGCCCGCATCGCGGCGGCCCAGCGCTGAAACGATGCCGGCCGTCGCCGTGCCATCAAGCCCAAACGGGTTGCCGACAGCGACCACCCAATCGCCGACGCGCAGATGATTGGAATCATCGAACGTCACGAACTGGAAGCGCGGATTTGAGCCGCGCACGCGCAGCACTGCGATATCGGTGAGTTCATCGGAGCCGACAATATCAGCCTGTAGATCGCGCCCATCGCTGGTGCGGATGGTGATCTCTTCGGCGTTGGCGATGACGTGATGATTGGTCACGATCGTGCCGCGCTCATCAATGAAAAAGCCCGAGCCGAGCGATGTGGGCGCAGCGCCCCCAGGGCGGCCCGGCCGGCCGCGGAAGAATTCTTCAAACCCCGGCGGCAAGCCTTCAAGGCTCGGCCCCGTGGCGGAATTGGGCGTCTGCCGCACGGAGATGGAAACCACCGCCGGGCGCACGCGCTCGATCAGATCGGCAAAGCTCATGGGCGCCCCGCCTGGAGCGGCGATGCGGCCGGGGGTGATCTCTTGCGCGTCTGCAGGGCGCGAGATCAGAGCCGGCGCGGCGAAACCGGCGAGCAGAGCCAAAGCGCCGGCGCCCGCAATGGCGGTGCGGCGCAGGGATTTGACGATCACAGGGTTGGGCATCCAGGCTTCCTTCAATGGCGCCGCATGAGGGAGGCGGGGCCACCCCCTAATTAAGCGCGCTCAGGCCGCTCGGGTAAGGGTGGTTTGAGGCAAAGTTGGGAAAAAGCGCGCCTGAGGGCGCCATTTTTCGCCTTATCCGTCGCCACGGGCAGGTCACCGGTCGTTTACCGATCGCCTTCTTCAGGCTCGCCCGGCGCGCCGTCCCGGCGCATGCGCGCAATCGCCAAGGCCCCGCCCCCCGCCAGCAACAGCGGCGCGAGCCATAAAAGCCAAGTGCGCCCATCCATGGGCGGGCGGAACAGCACGAAATCACCGTAGCGCGCACGGAAAAATTCGCGGATCTCCGCATCGCTCTCGCCGGCTGCGATCCGCTCACGCACGAGGGCGCGCATATCGGCGGCGATGTCAGCGGTGGATTGGGCGATCGGTTCGTTTTCGCATTGAACGCAGCGGATCTCGCGCTCGAGCGAAAGCGCGCGCGCCTCTTGCGCCGGATCGCCCAGCGCCGCGCCCGCCGTGGCCGCGATCAGAAGCGAAGCGATCCAGCTCATGCCGGGGCCTCCTTGCGGCGGCGCGCCAGCGCCAAAAGGCTCAACGCCCCGCCGATGGCGAGCATGAACGTGCCGATGAAAATGAGCTGCACCACCGGGTTGTGATAAAGCCGCACCGTCCACACGCCAGGGCGATCGCGCAGCGCTTCGCCGAGTGCGATGTAAAGATCGCCGTCAAGATCGCCGAGGATGCCGACCTCCGTGGTGGGCGTGTTCGATGTCGGGTAAAAGCGGCGCTCAGCTGAAAGCGCGGCGGAACGGCCGGCCTGATCGACACGGAAATTCGCGCGCGTGGCCGCATAATTCGGCCCCTCGATCTCGCCCACCTCAAGCAGCGTGATGCGCCGGCCGGCAAATTCCGCGCCCTCGCCCGGCGCCAAGGCCACCGCGCGTTCGCTGCGGAACGCGGTTTCGCCAATCGCGCCGATGGTGAGCACGCCGGCGCCGATATGGGCGATGCTCATCGACCAAACCGCGAGCGGCAGAAGCGCAAGCTTGGCGATCAGCCGCCCCTCGCCGCGCCGCACGCGCACCCAGAGATAAATCAGCCCGCCCGCGACCAACCACACGCCAATCGCCAAGCCAAAGGCTGGCGCGATGCGTCCATGCGAAAGCCAAAGCGCAAGCCCAAGCGTCACCACCGCCAGGATCGCCGCGGGCAAAAGCTGTTTGAACGCCGTGCGCGCATCGCCGACGCGCCATGTCAGCAAGGGCGCAAGCGGCAGCAACAAGAACAGCGCGCCAAGCACAGGCGTAACTGTGAGATTGAAGAAAGGCGGCCCAACCGAGATCAGCCCCCCGCCCGCCGCTTCCACCATGAGCGGATAGAGCGTGCCGATCAGCACAATGCCCGCCGCCACCGAGAGCCCGAAATTATTCCAAACCAGCATGCTTTCCCGGCTCACCGCCGCAAAGCCGGAGGGCTTGGCGAGCTTATGCGCGCGCAGCGCATAGAGCCCAAAGCCGACGCCCATCGCCACCGCCAGCAGCACAAGCACGGCAATGCCGCGCCCCGGATCAATCGCGAACGCATGCACCGATGTGAGCACGCCAGAGCGCACCAGGAACGTGCCCAGCAGCGCAAGGCCAAAGCCGAGGATTGATAGCAGGATCGTCCACGCCGCCAGCGAGCCGCGCCGCTCTGTCACGATCGCCGAATGCACCAGCGCACAAGCGATCAGCCACGGCATGAAGCTGGCGTTTTCAACCGGATCCCAAAACCACCAGCCGCCCCAGCCAAGTTCGTAATACGCCCAATAGGCGCCAAGCCCGATG
>DAORMO010000110.1:3048-10258 GCA_035440585.1 Terricaulis sp. | reverse complement strand
CCGGTGCGCCCGAGCCCGCGCTCAATCGGCCGGGGCTTTTTCAACGGAATACTCCGACTGCGGACATTCGCGATCCTAAGAGGAAGGCGACCGCAACCAAACAGCGTCAGACCCTGACCGAGGTTAGACGCAGGGAATTCGCAATCACCGAAACCGAGGACAAGGCCATCGCCGCCGCCGCGATCATCGGCGACAAGAGATCACCTGTGATTGGATAGAGCACGCCAGCGGCGATCGGCACGCCGGCCACGTTGTACGCGAACGCAAAGAACAGGTTTTGCCTGATGTTATTCATCGTCGCGCGCGAGACGGCTCGGGCGCGAACAATGCCGGTGAGATCACCGTGCAGCAGAGTGACACCCGCGCTCTCGATCGCAACGTCGGTCCCTGAGCCCATTGCAACGCCGACGTCCGCAGCCGCGAGCGCTGGTGCATCGTTTACGCCGTCTCCAGCCATCGCCACGACCCGGCCTTCGCTCTTCAAGCGCGTAACGATGCGTGACTTATCCTCGGGAAGCACCTCTGCCTCGACAACATCAATGCCGAGTCTGCGTCCGACGGCTTCGGCCGTTGTGCGATTGTCGCCGGTCAACATCACCAACCGCATGCCTTGAGCTTTCAGCGCAGCGAGAGCGTCCGGCGTAGTCGGCTTGATGCGATCAGCAATGCCAAAGAGGGCCACGGCGACACCATCCACGCTCAAGAAGATGGCCGTCGCCCCTTCGCGTCTCAACTCTTCCGCCTTTGCGCGCAGGGCCGCAGTATCCACGTTCAGGTCGGCAAGGTACTTCTCTGCGCCAAGCGCCACTTCGCGGCCTTCCACAATTCCGATCACGCCCTTCCCTGTAGGGGAGTCAAAGTCAGCGGCCTCAGCAAGCGTCAAGCCGCGCTCCTTTGCGGCCGCAACGACGGCCAACGCCAAAGGATGCTCGCTTTGGTTCTCCAAGCTCGCGGCGAGGCGCAACACGTCTGCCTCAGCCTGATTGGCGACCGTCTCAATGGCGATGACCGCGGGCTTGCCCTCGGTAAGCGTGCCAGTCTTATCCAAAACAAGCGTGTCCACCTTCTCGAACCGTTCGAGCGCTTCGGCATTCTTTATCAGCACGCCAGCGCGCGCGCCGCGTCCAACCCCGGCCATGATCGACATTGGCGTCGCCAGGCCAAGCGCACACGGACAGGCAATGATCAGTACTGAAACCGCTGCAATGAGTCCGTAGGAGAATGCCGGCGACGGTCCGAACGCCCACCACGCAATCAGGGCCACTACGGCCACGGCGATCACCGCCGGCACGAACCACCCAGAGACTTTGTCCGCGAGCCGCTGGATTGGCGCGCGCGACCGCTGAGCCTCAGCCACCATGTGCACAATGCGTGAGAGCATCGTGTCGGCGCCGATGCGATCGGCTTCGATCACCAATGCGCCGGTCTGATTGAGCGTTCCGCCGATCACGCGCGCTCCCGACTCACGAGTAACCGGCATAGACTCGCCAGTGACCATCGACTCATCGATGGTCGAGCGTCCATCTCGAACGATCGCATCAACCGGAATTTTCTCGCCAGGGCGTACGCGGAGACGATCGCCGACCGCGATCTGGTCGAGCGCAATTTCTTCCTCGGCCCCGTCCTTGATGCGCCGCGCCGTCTTTGGCGCCAGATCGAGAAGCGCGCGAATTGCGCCTCCTGTTTGTTCGCGCGCCCGTAGCTCAAGCACCTGGCCGAGTAAGACCAGCACCGTGATGACAGCGGCCGCCTCGAAATAGACGGCGACCAAGCCGTGATGATCGCGGAATGCCGGCGGGAAAAGCGCGGGCATGAACAACGCCACAACGCTGTACGTCCAGGCCACGCCCGTTCCCAACGCGATCAGCGTGAACATGTTGAGGTTGCGGGTCTTCAACGATTGATAGCCGCGCTCGAAGAAGGGAAAGCCCGCCCAAAGAACGACGGGTGTCGCCAATGCGAATTGAATCCAAGGATTCGAAGTCGACGGCACAAACCGGTCAATGCCAAGAAAGTGCCTGCCCATTTCGAGCAGAAGCACTGGCGCAGCGAGCGCGGCGCCGATCCAGAACCGCCTCGTCATATCGAGCAATTCCGGATTTGGACCGCTGTCGGCGCTCGGTGTCATAGGCTCCAGCGCCATACCGCAGATGGGGCATGAACCGGGGCCGTCGCGCAAGATTTCCGGGTGCATCGGGCACGTCCACTTCGCGCCTTTCGGAGCATCAGCAGGTAAAGTCGCTGCATGATGACCGTGCGCATGGACCGCATGATGCCCGTCGCCAGACTTGTGTGCGGAGCAGCAAGAACCAGCCTCGTTCGCCTTCGCGTACTTCTCCGGCTCAGCCGCAAATTTCGTTTTGCAGTGTGCGCTGCAGAACAGCACGTCCTCGCCCTCGTGAGACAAGCGATGCGGCGTGTCCGCGCTTACAATCATGCCGCACACAGGATCGCGAAGCGTCTGACTGGAGGCCGTGGATTGATGTTTGTCATGTTCGTGCATGGCTTTACTCTGCGAGTTTGAGTTCTTGCTTGAAACTCAGCCTGCACCTTCCCACAATGGTAAGGTCAACACGGAAAAATCAGGCCCGTTTCCATGAATATAGGTCAAGCCTCCGAGCGGTCAGGCGTTTCAGCCAAGATGATCCGCTATTATGAGAGCGTCGGCCTGTTGCCTTCGGCGGCCCGGCGCGCAAATGGTTATCGCGACTATGGCGATCAGGAAGTCGCTGTTCTCCAATTTGTTCGACGCACCCGCGACCTCGGCTTCTCGCTCGATGAGGTCTCATCCCTCCTTGCGCTATGGAGCAATACGAGACGGCCGTCTCGCGAAGTGAAGAAGCTCGCCGAAAAGCACATAGCGGAATTGGAGGTTCGCATGGCGGAGATGCGCGAAGTCTCAAAGACGTTGAAGAAACTCGCCGGCGCTTGCCACGGCGACGATCGCCCCGATTGTCCTATTCTCGATGACCTCTCTCAGCCCCGCACCAAACGACCAGCCGCAAAGCGCGCTAAAGCCTAGCGCAGATCGCTAGTGTTGATGTTGGGCGCCTTGCGCGCGCATCTCGGCGCAATGCCGCATCATCTCGTCGTGGCTCATGCCGCCGTGCCGTGCCGGATCATGCTCAGCGGAATCGTGGCCGCCCTGCGCCTGATGCTGCTCCATCATCTGACAGTGCCGCATCATCTCCTCATGGCTCATCGTCTGATGACCCATCCCCTGGGCCGCCGCGCAACCGCCAAGAGCCACCGCAGACAGAAGCATTGCAATAAATCCAGACCGCATCGAAATCCTCCTGGCAGGCTTGCAGCAGAAGGCTGCAATCAGTGAAAATACGCACCGACCGAAGAAATCCCTCCAGGCGCAGCCGATGTTGAGGGAAATCAACGAAAGGCGCGTAATAGATCTGCGAGGCGTCGTCCCGAGGAGCCCCCGAGAAGCCCATGTCCGATCTTGATAGGTTGCTGGCCACATGGTCGGCCCGCACGGCGCAAGCCGATCTCAGTCAACTTGAACCGCAAGTATGGGCGCGGTTCAGCGCGAATGATCGAAACTCGACCCGTAGCGTGCTGGGCTTTCGCGTCGCGCTCGTCGCCTCTGTCATGGCCATTGGCGTAATCGCCGGCGGAGCGGCGAGCGCCACCGCAGAACCCGAAGCCTCGCCGTTTGCGATGCACTCAGCTTATGCCCCTTCGACCTTGCTTGAAGGTGGCAAGTGAATCTCTCTTGGCGGGGGCTAGCAGTTACCGCTCTCGTGGCCTTCGTCGCGGGTGTGGGCGGCGTTTGGGTCGGCATGGCTGGTATGCACGCCTTCCATCACGGCCGACCTGGGCTGCACGACGTGGTGCACCAGCGCCTTGATCTCACCGAAGACCAAACAACGCGCATAGAAGCCATAGAAGGCGAGTTTGCGACCCGCCGGCGCGCACTCGAGATTGAAATGCAAGCTGCCAATATTGAGTTGGCCGCCGCAATTCGCGAAGAACATGGCTACGGTCCGCGCGTAACGGCGGCGATTGAGCGCTTCCACCACGCTATGGGCGAGCTTCAATCGGAAACGATCCGCCATGTCTTCGCCATGCGAGAGGTGCTGACGCCCGAACAGCAAGCCATTTTTGACACCACTGTCGTTGACGCCCTCACCGCAGAGCAACAATGACCGAAAGAGACGAGCGCGACGACGCCGCGCTCGTGGCGGCTATGCTGGCTGGCGACCAGCGCGCCTTCACGCAACTCATGCGGAAACATAAGGACAATCTCTATCGCTTCGTGCGGGGTTACGTCGGTGATGCGAGCGAAGCCTATGATCTGGTGCAGGAGGCTTTCGTCGCCGCCTGGCATGCGCTCCCCCGCTATGACCGGCAGCGCTCTTTCGGCATCTGGTTGAAACGTATCGCCATCAACAAGTGTCGTGACTGGCGCCGCCGCCGCGCCGTGCGTGCGTTCTTTTATACGGCCGACGACATCAATCGTCCCGGCCTCGACATTGCTCAACCAATCCTCACGGAAAACGACAGAGAAATCGAGCTTTCCCGCCTGGACAAAGCCATCGCTGCGCTGCCGTCGAACCTCAAGGAGCCTCTGCTTCTCTCGCTCGCGGAAGACACGTCCCACCGTGACATCGCCGAAACGTTGGGCATTACCGCCAAGGCCGTTGAGGTCCGCATTTACCGCGCCAAACGCGCGCTTGCGGAAGCGTTGGGAACCCGGTGAGGGGTTTGCAGCCGCAGTGCGTATTTCCACTGACTGAACTGGCTTGACCTTCCAGCGATGGGAAGGTGCAGAACAGCCGCGGACGACGGCCAAGGAGATCATCGTGCGGGTTGAACGCCGTACCTTATTGAAAGCAATCGCCGGCGGCGCAGGGCTCGCGAGCGCGCAGGGTCTGTTTCCCGCGTGGGCGCAAACCGGGTCGCGCGGCATCGCGCCAGCGATCACAACGCTCGATGGCCCAGATATAGCGCTCACCGTCGGCCACGCACCGTTCAGCGTGGGCGGTCGCACTGGCCACGCGATCACTGTCAACGGAACTCTCCCTGCACCGCTGCTGCGTCTTCGCGAAGGTCAGCGCGCGCGGCTCTCCGTGACCAACACGCTCGACGAAGACACTTCAATTCATTGGCACGGCATCTTGCTGCCATTCCAAATGGACGGCGTGCCGGGCATCAGCTTCCCCGGCATCCGCCCGGGCGAAACGTTCGTCTATGATTTCCCGGTCCGCCAAGCTGGCACCTATTGGTATCACAGCCACTCAGGTCTTCAGGAAGCTATGGGCCATTTCGGCCCAATGATCATCGATCCCGCAGGCGCCGATCCCGTCGCATACGACCGTGAGCACGTGGTCGTGCTTTCCGACTGGAGTTTTCTGCATCCTCACGAAATTCTGCGCCGCCTGAAGGCGAGCCCCGGCTACTTCAATCAACAGCGCACAACGGTCGCCGGTTTGCTCTCCGGCGAAGATCGCATGAGCGCATCCGAACGCCGCATGTGGGCCGGGATGCGGATGGACCCGCGCGACATCTCTGACGTAACCGGCTCAACCTACACCTATCTCGTCAACGGCCACGGACCTGACGAGAATTGGACCGGCTTGTTCGAGCCGGGTGAGCGCGTTCGCCTCCGGATCATCAACGCTTCGGCGATGACAAACTTCAACGTGCGCATCCCCGGCTTGGCGATGACAGTGGTGCAAGCTGACGGCGAAAACGTCCGCCCCGTTGAGACAGATGAATTCCAGATCGCGGTAGCCGAAACCTACGACGTCATCATCAACCCGCGCGACGATCGCGCCTACACCATCGTTTCAGAAGCCGTGGATCGCTCCGGCATGGGCCGCGCCACCATTGCGCCGCGCCTTGGCATGAGCGCCGAAATCCCGCCACTCCGCCAAGCGCCGAATCTTACCATGCGGGATATGGGCATGGACATGGGCGCCATGGATCACGGCGCGATGGACCACGGCACAATGGATCATGGCGACATGAACATGCGCGACCGCTCGCTCGCCCCGCCCACCATGGCTGTGGGCGTTGGCGTGCAAAGCATCTCGCCGATGCCAGAGAACCGTCTGGCCGAACGCCCACTGGGACTGGAGAACGAACCACATCGCGTTCTCGTCTACACCGATCTCGTCGCGCTCAATCCCAGCCGCGACACGCGTCCGCCATCACGCACGCTTGAGATCCACCTCACCGGCAACATGGAACGCTACATGTGGGGCTTCGATGGCCACCGCTTCAGCGAAATCGTCGAGCCGATCCGCTTCGAACGGGATGAGCGCGTCCGCGTCACGCTCGTGAACGACACGATGATGCAACACCCGATTCACCTGCACGGCCATTTCTTCGAACTGGTCAACGGCCACGGCGCCCATCAACCCTTGAAGCACACGGTGAACGTGGCGCCGGGCGGGCGTCTGTCTTTCGATCTCACAGCAGACGCACCGGGCGATTGGGCGTTTCACTGCCACATGATGATGCACATGCACTCGGGCATGTTCAACGTCGTGAGCATTCGGCCATTGGATGGCGTCGCATCATGAAGATGATTGCCGCATTCCTCGCGCCATTGGTTCTCGCAACAGCCATGTCTGCCGCCGCCCAAGACCACGCGCAGCACGAAACTCAGACGCCCGCACCCGATCCGCACACCGGGCATACACCTGCGACAACGCCGCAATCGGCGCCGCCAGCCACCGTCGAAGCGAACGCTGCCGACCTCTATTTTGACCCTGTCGCGATGGCCCGCGCGCGAGACCAATTGGTCACCGAGAACGGCGGCATGCGAACCTACGCGATCATCCTCGAGCAGCTGGAGGCTGGCTTCGATGATGAGAGCGAGACTTACGCCTGGCACATCCAAGGTTGGTACGGCGGCGACGTCCACCGGTTCTGGTGGAAATCCGAGGGCGAAGGCGCGTTTGGCGAAGAAATCGAACACGCCGAGCTACAGCTTCTCTACAGCCGCGCTGTAACACCTTACTTCGACCTGCAAGCTGGCCTGCGCCAATCCTATCTCGATGGCCAAGATCGCACTGACCTCGTTCTCGGGGTTCAGGGACTGGCGCCGTATTGGTTTGAAGTCGGCGCAGCCGCGTTCGTCTCCACTGAAGGCGACGTAACTGCGCGCGCGGAGGCCGAATACGATCTCCGGCTCACACAAAAACTCATCCTGCAACCAAGCGCCGAACTCAATTTCGCGGCGCAAGAC
>DAORMO010000110.1:2634-2936 GCA_035440585.1 Terricaulis sp. | reverse complement strand
CGAGACATTCGCGAAGCTCTCGGCGACGACACTCAATCAACACGCGCGGTCATCGGCCTGCGCGCCCTCTTCTGATCTGAATGGAGAATATCATGTCCAAACTCCCCCTCATGATCGGCGCGGTGCTTGCGCTCTTCGCTGCAGCGCCGATAGCTGCGGCCCAACACAATCACGGCAGCCACAGCGCGCAGAGCACCATCCAGACCACCCCGGCGGACGGCACGATGGGCGCAGCGCCGCAGACATTCAGCGCAACGTTTGAACATCCAATGCGGCTCACCGCACTCGTCATCACGCCCAGC
>DAORMO010000110.1:1425-2580 GCA_035440585.1 Terricaulis sp. | reverse complement strand
AGCGTCGCGCTGCCACGCTTAGCGCCCGGCAATTATACGTTCGCATGGACCGCGAGCGGCGACGACAATCACACGATGACCGGCCGCGTCCGCTACATGGTGCATTGAGCGACTTTGAGGAGGATTCCCCGTGAAACGTCTCCTATTGGCGCTGGTGGCGATCTCGCTTCCGATCGTCGCTACTTCTCCCGCCCTCGCACACACCGCCGTGCGTGAAACGAGCATCACCGACAACGCCACGCTCTCCGCAGCACCGGCAAGCTTCACGATGACGTTCTCCGCCGCCACCGGACTGGCGAACGTGACGCTCACCAACGTGGCGGGGCGCAACATCGCACTCGACTACACACCACCCGGCGCGATGACGACGACATTCACGATCCCGCTGCCAACGCTCGCTCCAGGCGCTTACACGATCTCGTGGCGAACGATGGCCCATGATGGCCACGTCATGCCAGGGGCCATCCACTTCACGGTCGCAGGCTAGTGGAAGCCGATCCCCTCGCGCCCGCGCTATTCGCGATCAAGCTCGGGCTCTACGGATCGGCACTCCTCGCAGCGGGTCTTGGCTTGCACGCGAGCTTAAACATCATCGCACGCGAGCACCGTCCGCGCGCCCTGCGCACCGCGACCGTCGCAGGTCTATTTGCGCTCATTTTTGCTGCGCTTCGGCTCGGCCTCGCGAACGTCCAATTGGGCGGCGCGAACGCACTTCTCGATCCAGCAACTTTGTCGTGGACATGGCCCGCCCTTGGTTCCAGCTCGACAGCTCTTGCCGTTGGCGCCGTTGCCATGGCGGCCGGATGGTTGCTGCGATCGTCTGTCGCCGCTGCGATCGGCGGCGTCGCATTTGCCGTTTCCTTTGGCCTGACCGGCCACACCCAAGCCTTAGAGTCTCCCGGCCTCGCACCGTGGGCCGTGGCCGCGCATGTGCTCATCGCTGCCTTCTGGTTTGCCGGGCCGATAACGCTCTGGCCGGCTCGCTATCTTGAAGAGCCAACGCTCACCGCGCGCGTGACGCTGTTCTCCAACTACGCTGTCGCCGCCGTTCCCATGATCTTCGCGCTTGGACTCTGGCTAGCGTTATTTCTCGCGGGTGGATGGACACTGCTGTTGACGAGCCTCTACGGCCAAGTGCTGATCGCAAAGCTCGCC
>DAORMO010000110.1:0-1412 GCA_035440585.1 Terricaulis sp. | reverse complement strand
CTCGCACTCGGCGCCTACAACAAATGGGTCGTCACGGCGCGTTTGCAGACCACTCCCGAAGCTGGCCAGCGCGCGCTGAGAACTACTTTGGGCTTCGACGCCATTCTTTTTCTCATTGCGCTCGCCGCCATCGCCGCGGCGACCAGCTTGACGGGCCCACCGTCCTCTTAGAATCTCGTTTGGGGGAAGTTTCATGTCGCTCGCACGTCTTGCATCGTTCGTTCACAAGTGGCTCGCGTTGCTTGTCGGCATTCAGATCGTGTTTTGGGTCGTCAGCGGACTCTTCTTCACGATCTTTCCCATTGAGCAGATACGCAGCGAAAACCTGGTCCGGCCAACGCAGGCGCAAACACTCGACACCGCAACGCTCGCGTCGCTGGCCAACTTGCGCGGAGACCAAAACGCGCTGCCTACGAAGCTGACGATCGAGCGGCGCGCAATCGGCCAGGTCGTGATTGCGGAATTCGCCGACACGCCGCACATTCTATTTGACGGCGCTACATTGCAACGGCTCTCGCCGCTCAGCAGCGAACAAGCACGCGCAATCGCCCGCGCACACCTTACGCTCACCTCGGAACCAACAGGCGCAACGCTCGTGACCGAAGAGACGGCCGAATACCGTGGCGCGCTGCCCGCTTGGCGCGTGCAATTCCCAGACGGCGGCCTGTCCGTCTACGTCGCGCAAAACACCGGCGTCGTCACCGCACGGCGTTCCGATCTATGGCGCCTCTACGATACATTGTGGGCGCTGCACATCATGGACTGGCAGAACCACGAAGACTTTAATCACCCGCTCATCATCATCGTCACCGCGATCACGCTGCTTTCGGTGATCGCTGGCATCGTGCTTATCCCATATCGCATTCGATTCAGGCGATCGCGGGCTTGAGCTTTGGCGTCGCTAGACATCAATGCTCTCCGCGATCGCCAAAGCGTCTTCCACTTCAACGCCAAGATAGCGGGACCGTACTATCCAGCTTGGTGTGCCCCAGAAGCAGTTGCACCGCCCGAATGTTTCCGGTCTTTCGGTAGATGAGCGCCGCCTTGGTTCGACGTAGCGAGTGCGTGCCGTACGCCGACGGTGCCAGCCCGATGGCCGCGATCCACTCGTCTACCAAACGACCGTATTGGCGCGTTGTCATCGGTTGAGTTCGATCCACCCGACTTGGGAAGAGCCAGTCACTCCCCTTCAAGTCCTTACCGCGAACCCATGTCGCAACAGCTGCGCGCGCTTGTTCGGTGATCTCGAATTGAACGGGCGCGCCGGTCTTGCGTTGCGAGACAAGCGCGCGTGTATTCGCGCCTACAGGTCGATCGAAGCCCAATGTCCGCTTTCGTGCTATTTTCGCTCCGCTGCACGTCTCTTCCTGTTTAGGTTTCTGAGACGTCCGCCAAGCGCCAAGCCGGCCCCT
>DAORMO010000109.1:10126-10333 GCA_035440585.1 Terricaulis sp. | reverse complement strand
AGGCGGCGGGCGTGACCCAGGCTTCCACCTGCATCGGCCGATCGCCCAGCAGCGGCCCAGGATCAGGCAGGAACGCACGCGCGAGCCGATCGGGCCCAGCCGCGCCGGCAAGCACCGCTGCGCCGATCAGCAAAGGGATCAGCGCATAGCGGAGGTAAAACCGATCAATGTCGCCAAGGCGTACGCTGGGGCTGCGCGCGCGCGCGG
>DAORMO010000109.1:0-10047 GCA_035440585.1 Terricaulis sp. | reverse complement strand
GATCGCCCAGCGCCTCGAACGCCGCCGCTTCGAGCGCGGAATCTTCTGCGAGCCGCGCGCGGGCTTCGCTGTGGCTGGGCGCGCGAAAGCTGCGTTTGGCGCGCAGGCCCAGCAGCGCAAAGGCGATGAGCGCGCCCAGCGCCGCCAGCGGTTGGGCAAGGTAAGGCAGGCGCTCATGCCCGCCCACCAGGGCGATGATGGCCCAAAGCGCTACCGCCGCCGCCAGCCAGAAGCCGGCGCGCACGGCCCGCTCCAGCGCGAGATTGCGCTTGGCGCGCGCTGTCTCGCGGGCGAGCTGGGCTATGGCGTCGGCGTGCTTCATGCGGGCGGCCAGAGCCTAACAGCCCATTTCCAGCCAAACCATGACCATCCCCCGCTTTGCAGCGGGGGATCATGCTTACTTTGCCTTAATTTGCGGCGGCATCAGCGCCCCAGGGCGGGGGCGGGGCGTCGACCGTGTTCCGCAGATCGAACTCGACCCGGAAGTGCCGGTTCTCGCGCGAGAGCTCATAGGCGAAGAACGCCTCGGGCTGGACTTCGACGGCCCACACATTCGTCACCGATTGCGGGATCTCGTTGGCGACAAACAGATCTTTGGAGTGCTGATCAGCCGGGAATTCCTGGCGCGTGGCGAAGCCTTCGGCGGCGGTGTCGCCGCCATATTGGGTGAGCACGTCTTCGCTGCCGTCTTCGTGGCGGTGATCGTGCTTGAGGCGCAGGCCCGTATCGGTGCGGGTGATCACCCAGGTGCGCGAGCGATCTTCGCCGACATGGAACGGGATGCGGATTTCGCTATCGCTGCACTCGCGCACTTCCATCACCAGGCGCTGGCTGGCGAAGTTTGCATCGCTCTCATTGCCGGAAACGACTTGGCCTTCATACGAATTGCCGCAGAGCGCGGTGAGATTGGCGAAGAAGGCGTCTTGCGGCGCGGCGGGCGCTTGTTGGCACGCGGCGAGTGCGAGCAAAGACGCCGCAGCGAGCGCTGATGTGATCTTCATGCGTATCCTCCCCATGGACTTGAAGCGACGGGCTTACCCAGGGTAGGCGGCAAAGGCCAGCAAAAGCGGCCAATCAGGCCCAATCAGGGATGGATTCGAGCGCCATTTGCTCTTCCACCGTCCAACGGCGGCGCACAATCTCGAAGCGATCGCCGCGCACCAGCACCTCGGCGATGAGCTCGCGCGCGTTGTAGGTCGAGGCCATCACCGCACCGTACGCGCCGGCTGTCATAAAGGCGGCGAGATCGCCGGGTTTGAGCGGCGCGAGCGTGCGGTTGCGCGCGAAAATATCGCCGGTTTCGCAGATCGGGCCGACAACATCGACAGAAGCTTGCGGGGCGCTGGTTTCATGCACCGGCTTGATGTCGTGGAAAGCTTCATACATCGCCGGGCGAATGAGATCGTTAAGGCCCGCATCGAGCACAAGGATCGGGCGCGGCCGCTCCTGAATGCGGATCACGCGCGAGAGCAAAACGCCGGCATTGCCGGCGATCATGCGGCCGGGCTCAAACGCGAGCTTAATATCGAGCCCATCCATCACGCGATTGATCATCGCAGCGTATGCAGCCGGCGAAGGCGGATCCGGTTCGTTGAAATAGGGCACGCCAAGCCCGCCGCCGAGATCGAGCCGCTCGGCCGGCAAGCCATCATTGCGCAGCTTTTCAGTAAGCCCGCGCATGAAGCGGAAAGCGGCTTCCAGCGGCGCAAGATCGCGGATCTGGCTGCCGATATGCACGGCAAGGCCTTTGGGCGAAAGGTGCGGATCAGCGTGTGCGCGCGCGTAAAGCGAAAGCGCAAGCTCTGCTGAAACGCCGAACTTGGTTGCGCCGCCGCCGGTGGAGATTTTCTCATGCCCGCCTGCGCCGACATCCGGGTTCACGCGGATCGCGAGCGGCGCTTGGGCGTTGAGGGAGGCGGCCACGGCCGAAAGCATCTCCATCTCGGCGATGCTTTCGACATTGATCTGATAGACGCCGGCTTTGAGCGCGAAGGCGAGCTCTTCGGCGGTTTTGCCAACGCCGGAGAATATGATGCGGTTCGCCGGCACGCCGGCGCGCAGCGCGCGCTGGATTTCGCCTTGGCTCACCGTATCAGCGCCGGCGCCGCGCGCGGCGAGCGTTGCGATCACGGCGAGGTTGGCGTTGGCTTTTACCGCGAACGCCACAAGCGCATCGCGCGGGGCGAGCGCTTGTTTGAAAACATCATAGTGCCGCTCCAGCGTGGCGCTGGAATAGACATAAGCCGGCGTGCCGACAGCTTCGGCGATGGCGGCCAGCGACACGCCCTCACAATAGAGGACGCCATCGCGATACTCGAAATGGTTCATTGCTCGGGCGCTTGCTCACGCTCAGTGCAGCGCTCATGAAGCGCCTCGCCATTTTGCGCGGCGCGTTCGCATTCGCGGGCGATGGCCTCATCGCTGTTCCACAGCGGATCGGGGCGCTCCAGATTGCCGGGGATGCCGCAGCCGGCCAAAAGCGCCAGCGCCGAAAGGCTTACAATCAAGCGGCTCATTTGAAGCTCTCCTGCCAGCGGGCGATCTGCTCGCGCACGCGCTGGGGCGCTGTGCCGCCGTAGCAATCCCTGCTTTCGACGGATTTTTCAACCGTCAGCAGCGCCCGCGCCTCGGCGGTAATGCGGGGATCGACCGCTTGGTAATCCTCCAGCGGCAGATTGGCCAGTTCGGCGACGCCCGCAGCTTCGGCGCGGGCCACGATTTTGCCGGTGATCTCGTGCGCTTCGCGGAACGGAGTTTTCAGCTCGCGCACCAGCCAATCGGCGAGATCGGTGGCGGTTGAATAGCCGCGCGCGGCCGCCTCGCGCATGGCGGCGCGGTTAAAGCGCATCGTCTCGATCATGCCGATCATGGCGGTGAGCGAGAGCGCGAAATCATCGAATGCGGCGAAGGTGAGGGCTTTATCCTCCTGCAGATCCTTGGCGTAGGCCAAGGGCAGTTTTTGCACGATGGAATTGAGCGCCGCGAAATTGGCGCCGATGCGCGCGGCCTTGGCGCGGATCAGCTCTGCTGCATCCGGGTTGCGCTTTTGCGGCATGATCGACGAGCCGGTGGACCATGCGTCGCTCAGCGTGGCGAAGCCAAATTGCGGGCTCGTCCAGAACACGATCTCTTCGGCCAGGCGCGAAAGATGCGTGGACGCAATCGCGAGATTGGAGAGCGCCGCCAGCGCAAAATCGCGGCTGCCCACAGCGTCAAGCGAATTGCCGGCGGGCGCGTGAAAGCCGAGCGCGGCGGCGGTGCTTTCACGATCGATCGGGTAGCTCGTGCCGGCAAGGGCGGCGGCGCCCAGCGGGCATTCCCACGCAGCTTCCAGCGCAGCGCCAATCACGCGCACGCGGTCGCGCTCAAACATCGCCACGTACGCGAGCAGATGGTGGCCAAGCGTGATGGGCTGGGCCGTTTGCAAATGCGTGAAGCCGGGCATGATCCAGTCGTCGTGGCTCTCGGCGCGCTTGAGCAGCGCCATTTGCAGCACGCGCAAGCCATCGCCGGCCTCGCGGCTCGCGCGCATGGTCCAGAGCTTGAAATCTGTGGCCACCTGATCGTTGCGCGAGCGGCCGGTGTGCAGGCGCTTGCCGGCTTCGCCGATGCGCTGGGTAAGCCGCGCTTCGATATTGAGGTGGATGTCCTCCAAATCCTTGGAGAAGGGGAAGGCGCCTTCGGCGATTTCCGCGGCGATTTGATCGAGGCCCGCTTGTATCGCCGCATTATCTTCTGCGCTAATGATGCCTTGCGCGGCCAGCATGGCCGCGTGAGCTTGCGAGCCTTCGATGTCCTCGCGCCACAAGCGCTTGTCCACATCGATCGAAGCGTTGATGGCCTGCATGGCGTCGTCGGGCTGGGCGGCGAAGCGCCCGCCCCACATCGCCTGGCCGCCGGAAGAGGGATCGGAATTGGACACTCTAAGCTCCTCGACGCGGAAACCCTGGGCGGTATGGGCCGCGCTGGCGTTGATCGCTGTTGGATTGTTGGCCTTCCTTTACGTGGTTTTCGCTGCTTCTTCCAAGCCCCAGAGTGCTTCGGGGCTGACGCAATATGCGCGCGGGGAGATGGCGCAGCTTGTGGCGCTGCCTGAGCCCCCGCCCATGCCGCTGCGCGCGCTGCAGGATGAGACTGGCGCGGAAACCAATCTCGGCGCGCTCAAGGGCGAGATCGTGGTGCTGAACGTGTGGTTCACCTCGTGCGCGCCGTGCATCCATGAGATGCCGAGCTTGGCTGCGCTGCAGCGCCGCTATGAGGGGCGCATCCGTGTCACGCCAGTCAGCATCGATGGCGAAGCGCGCCGCGAAGACGCCATCCGCATGCTGAACGAACTCTCAGACGGCGATTTGCCGTTCTTGATCGATATTTCGCGCGGGGTCGCGTTTGACGTGCGCGCGTCAGGCTTTCCTGTGACGATCATCTATGGCCGCGACGGGCGCGAACTGGTGCGGCTTGCCGGCGGCGCCGATTGGGCGGGCGAAGAGGCGTTCGCGCTGATTGATGCGGTGCTGGCGCGCGAGCCATGAGCGCGCCCACGCTGGAAACCGAGCGGCTGATCCTGCGCGGGCATCGGCTCAGCGATTTTGATGCGCTTTACGCGATGTGGGCTGATCCCGATGTGGTGCGCTTCATCAGCGGCAAGCCCTCCACACGCGAGGAAAGCTGGGGGCGGATGCTGCGCTATCCGGGCATGTGGGCGCTGCTGGGCTATAGCTTCTGGGCGATCGAAGAAAAGCAGAGCAGGGCGCTGATCGGCGAAGCCGGCTTTGCGGATTTTCAGCGCGAGATCAGCCCGCCGATCGATGCGCCGGAAATGGGCTGGGCGCTGCGCCCCGCCGCGCAAGGCAAGGGCTACGCGCTTGAGGCGCTCACTGCGATGATCGCGTGGGGCGAGGGCCATTTTGGCCGGCGCGATTTTGCCTGCATCATCGCGCCGGAGAACACAGCTTCCATTCGCCTGGCGGAGAAGCTGGGCTTTGCCGAGATCGCGCGCGGCGCCTACAAAACTTTGCCGACAGTGTTTTTCCGCCGCCCGTCGTAAAGGCCGTCGCTTCAGTTGAACGGCTGGTGCGCGAAGCGGGCGTCGTCCTCGGTGAGTTCGAGCGGCTTTTCCGGGCGCGGGCGGGTGAGCGCGGTGAGCGAAAAAATCAGCCCCGAGATCAGCGCCAAAGGCAGCCCGAGCAGCGCCGCCAGCGGCGCCAGCGCCAACGCGAGATCGGCGCCCGCCCCCTTGGCTTGTTTGACCTCAGCGGCCAGCAGCGCTGAAAAGCCCCAAGGCGCCGCCAGCGCGACAATCACAGCAGCGGCCAGCACGTGCAGCACCACAATGCGATGCGCGCGCGGCGGGTGGCCAAGCGCCCAGCCCGCGCTCAGCGTCGCCAGCGCAAGCACGAACACCACGGCCCCCGCCGCTAGCACCGCGCGCGCCACGCTCCCGTCCTGATAAAACAGGGCGTAAACCGCCCCGAGCGCGAGCGCGAGCGCCAGCGGGCTCCAGAGCCAGGCCGGCTTGCGCCAGGTGAGCGGCGGGATGCGCTGCGGTATGGGCGGGTTCGCCATGGGGGGAATGTAGCGCCTCCCGGGGTTTATGCATCGGGGCGCGCGCACCGCGCGGCAGGCGGGGCGGGCTTTTCCCCCGATCTTTCCCGCTGGCCGCAAGCGTGCTCAAAAAAGAGCATGACTCGACAGTTCAGCCCCTCCACCGAACGCAACCGCGATCCGATCCTGGCCGTGCTGCAGCGCGTGCTGCCGGAGAACGCCAAAGTGCTGGAACTCGCCTCCGGCACGGGCGAGCATGCGGTGTGCTTTGCCCGCGCGCTGCCGGGCGTGACCTGGCTGCCCAGCGATCCCGATCCGGCCTCGCGCGCGTCCGTGGCGGCCTGGATCGACGCCGAGGGCCTTTCCAACATCGCCCCGCCGCGCGCGATTGACGTCACGGCGCATGTTTGGGGCGTGGAGGATCAGGCGCCGTTCGATGCGCTGATCGCCATCAACATGATCCACATCTCGCCGTGGGAAAGCACGCTGGGGCTGCTGGCTGGCGCGGGCCGGCTGCTGGCGGAGAAGGGCGTGCTCTACACTTATGGGGCCTATAAGCGCGAGGGGCGCCACACCGCGCCCGCGAACGAAACCTTCGACGCCTGGCTCAAGCAAAAAGATCCGGCTTTCGGCGTGCGCGATCTTGAAGCGGTGGAGGAAGCCGCGCGCGCGCAAGGGCTCATGCTGAATGAGATCGTGCACATGCCGGCGAACAATTTTTCGCTGGTGTTTAAACGCGCTTAGGCGCGCAGCTCAGTCAGATATTCAGCGGCGGTTTGCGGGGCGCGATCGGCGCCGAAGCCTTGGCGCAGCTTCTCTTCGATCATGGCGCTGATCTTATCTTCGGCAGCGCGGCGCTCATCCGGGCCCATCGCTGCGAGATCTTCTTCACTGAGGCCCAGCTCTTCCAGAATTTGCTCGCGCATCCGCTCGATCGGATCTTTCTGGATTTCTTCGAGGAAGATTTCGGTGGGCGTCGGCGCGCTGATCGCGGGCGCTTGGGGCTCTTCGCTCTGCAGAAACAGCACTGCATCGAACGAGATATTGCTCAGCGCGCCCGGCAAATTTGGCGCGGGCTGGGCAGAATTTGCCGGCTGTGAAGGCGCGGCAAAGCCTGCCTCGGCGGCGTTTTCGCGCTGTTTAGCGCCGAAAAGCATTGAAAGCGCGGCGTTGGCCGCAAGTGCGCTCAATTCCATGCCGCGTGCGATGCAAGCGGCGCGCCGCGCTTTTTCCTAATGCGCGTTAGCGCGTCGGCATCGGCGGGTCTGAGCGGTAGTCGTAAAAGCCGCGCTGGGTCTTGCGGCCCAGCCAGCCGGCTTCGACGTACTTCACCAGCAGCGGGCAGGGGCGATATTTCGTATCGGCCAAGCCTTCGTTCAGCACCTGCATGATCGAAAGGCAGGTGTCGAGGCCGATGAAATCGGCGAGCTCAAGCGGGCCCATCGGATGATTGGCGCCCAGCTTCATCGCCTTATCGATGGCCTCAACCGAGCCCACGCCTTCGTACAGCGTGTAGACCGCCTCGTTGATCATCGGCACCAGCACGCGGTTGACGATGAAGGCCGGGAAATCTTCGGCGTTGGCGATGGTTTTGCTGAGGCTTTCGACGAACTTCACCGTCTCGTCATACGTCTCCTGGCTGGTGGCCAGGCCCCGGATCAGCTCCACCAGCTTCATCACCGGCGCAGGGTTCATGAAGTGGATGCCGATGAATTTATCGGGCCGATCCGTGGTGGCGGCGAGCCGCGTGATCGAGATCGAGGAGGTGTTGGAGGCGAGGATCGTTCCGGGCTTCAACACCGGCTGCAGCCCGGCGAACACCGCACGCTTGGCCTCATCCTGCTCGACGATGGATTCGATGATAAGATCGGAGGGCGCCATTGCGGCGTACTCAGGCGCGCCTTTGATGCGCTTGAGCGCGGCGTCCGCCTCCGCTTGAGTGATCGCTTCGCGGTGCACTTGGCGCGCGAGGTTTTTGCCGATGGTGCCGAGCGCCGCTTCGATGCGCGCCTTGTCAGCGTCATTGAGCAGCACGTCATAGCCCGCGAGCGCGCAGACATGCGCGATGCCGTTGCCCATTTGCCCAGCGCCGATAACGCCGACGGTGCGGATGTTGGTCATTGTGCTCCCGGCATTGGCCGCTTTGCGTATTCTATATCACAACAATGTTGCGGTGCAGCAATTTTTCCCAGCGCGCAAGGCGCGCCGGGAAATTTGCGATGAGCGTAACCGGGGAATGGGCGAACGCCTAGAGCCCTGCTTTGGTGAGTTCGTCCAGCAATTCCGGCACGGCGGCTTTGTAATCGGCCACAAGGCCGACATCCGCGATCTGGAAGATCGGGGCTTCTTCGTCCTTGTTGATGGCGACGATGACTTTGCTGTCTTTCATGCCGGCAAGGTGCTGGATCGCGCCCGAAATGCCGACAGCGACGTAAAGCTCCGGCGCCACCACCTTGCCGGTCTGGCCGACTTGGTAATCGTTGGGGGCGTAGCCGGCGTCCACCGCCGCGCGCGAAGCGCCCACCGCCGCGCCGAGCTTGTCG
This sequence comes from Terricaulis sp., assembly GCA_035440585.1. GTDB lineage: Bacteria > Pseudomonadota > Alphaproteobacteria > Caulobacterales > Aquidulcibacteraceae > Vitreimonas. The sequence goes on along the minus strand of DAORMO010000109.1, from coordinate 1,963 downwards.
GCGAGCGGATCTAGCACTTTCTTGAACTCTTCCGCCGAGCCGAGCGCGCGCCCGCCCGACACCACGCGCTTGGCGGCGGTGAGTTCGGGGCGATCCGATTTCGCCAGCTCTTCGCCGACGAAGGCGGATTTGAACGGGCCGTTCGGCGCAGCGATGGTTTCCACCGCGGCGCTTCCGCCTGCGCCGGCCGCTTTGAACGCGGTGGGCTGCACGGTGAGCACTTTCTTCGCCTGCTCGTCCTTCACGGTGATGATGGCGTTGCCGGCATAGATCGGGCGCACGAACGTGTCGGCGCTTTCAACGCAGATGACGCCCGAAAGCTGCATCACGTCGAGCTTGGCGGCGACGCGCGGGGCTGCGTTCTTGCCCGTGGTGGTCGCGGGAAACAGGATCGCATCGTAATTGGCGGCGAGCGGGGTGATCAAGGCTTCCAGCGGCTCGGCCATTTGCTTGGCGAGGCTCGCGCCATCGGCGTGCAGCACTTTGCGCACGCCTTCGATCTTGGCCGCTTCAGCGGCGGCGGCGCCGGCGTTTTGGCCGGCCACCAGCACATCCACATCGCCGCTGATCGCTTTGGCGGCGGTGACGACCTTGTTGGTGGAATCCTTGACCGAGCTATTGTCGTGCTCGGCGATAACCAGAACGGCCATTAGATAACCCCCGCTTCTTTGAGCTTGCCGACCAGTTCGGCGACGGTTTTGACCTTGGCGCCGCCAGTGCGCTTGGGCGGCTCGGCGGTTTTCACCACTTTGAGGCGCGGCGTGACATCAACGCCGAGATCGGCCGGTGTTTTCAAGTCGATCGGCTTTTTCTTGGCCTTCATGATGTTCGGCAGCGAAGCGTAGCGCGGCTCATTGAGGCGCAGGTCGGTGGTGATGATCGCGGGCAGCTCGACCGCGACGGTTTGCAAGCCGCCATCGACTTCGCGCGTGACATTGGCTTTGCCGCCGTCGAGCACGATCTTGGAGGCGAAGGTGGCTTGCGGCCAATCCAGCAGCGCGGCCAGCATCTGGCCGGTTTGGTTGCTGTCGTCATCGATGGCTTGTTTGCCGAGGATGACGAGATCGGGCTTCTCAGCTTCGATCACGGCCTTGAGCAGCTTCGCCACCGCCAGCGGCTCCACTTCGCCTTCGGCTTTTACGAGGATGCCGCGATCGGCGCCGATGGCGAGCGCGTTGCGCAGGGTTTCCTGCGCTTGCTCCGGCCCGATCGAGATGGCGATCACTTCGGTGGCGGCGCCGGCGGCGTGCCCGCCTGCGCCTTCCTTCATGCGCACCGCTTCTTCGACCGCGATTTCGCAGAACGGATTGATCGACATTTTCAGATTGGAGAGATCAACGCCCGATCCATCCGGCTTAACGCGGACTTTCAGGTTGTAATCGAGCACCCGCTTGACCGGGACGAGGACTTTCATGTTTGAAATCCTTGAAACATTCATAGGCGCGCCGCAGCGCACAAAGCGGGCGGACACTAACGGCGCAAGAAAAGCCCCGTCAATGCGGCTATGGTGACAGAAAGCCGCGCCCCAGCGCCCGCGCCGCGTGGGAGCGCCAACAGGGAGATTTCGCCAATGAACGTCAGCCGCCGCCCGCTTTTGTTTGGCGCCGCAGCGTCAAGCTTGCTGATTGGCGGCGCGTTCGCCCAGGGGCCGGCGCAGATCGGCGAGTGGCATGGCGTGCTCGATCTTGGTTCCCAGCGCTTGCGCCTGCGGCTTTTGCTTGAGGAGGGCCCGCGCGGCACGCTCTACAGCGTCGATCAAGGCAATACCGCGATCCCAGTGCTGGGCGTGACGATTGAGGGCGATACGCTCAGCCTCGATCTTTCAAATATCGGCGCCCGCTATGAGGGGCGGTTTGTGGGCGGCCGGATCGAGGGGGTGTTCACCCAAGGCGCCGCGCTGCCGCTGACGTTCACGCGTGAGGCCCCCAGCGCGACAGCGGAGGCCGCGCCGCTCACCCAAGCT
>DAORMO010000108.1:9203-10604 GCA_035440585.1 Terricaulis sp. | reverse complement strand
GGAGCGGCAACAGGTGCATCGTTAAGACCTGCCACGCTGACATCCGCCCGCGCGCCGGGCTGCAGCACCCCGGCTTGGGTTTCGTCAAAGGCGGCAAAGGCCGGCCCCCAGGTCAGCATCCGCAGCGCCGCAGCGCGCGACAGAGCCTCCTCAGCCCGCCAATCGGGACCAGCAAAGCCTGAGAGGTCACGCCGGAACGCGGCGGCGTAGAACTCGATCAGCGGATCGCCCTTTTCCACCGGGGCGTCACTGCCGGCCGCCAGCACCGCCCCGCTCTGCGCCAGCGACGCCCAGGCGTAAGCGCCTGCAAGCCGCTGCGGACCAAGCCGGGCCGGTGCAAAATGAAGATCGCTGATGGCGTGCGAGGGCTGCATTGAAGCGATGACGCCCAAGGCCGCGAAACGCGGAATGTCTTCGGGCGCGATCACCTGGGCGTGCTCGATGCGCCAACGCGCCGCCGCCAACGCAGCCGGATCATCGGCGAACACATCCTGATAAGCGTCGAGCACCAAACGATTGCCGCGATCGCCGATGGCGTGCGTGGCGACCTGCACGCCGCGCGCCCGCGCGCGGACGAGAAATTCGCGCACTTGCTCTGGCGGGGTGACGAGCAATCCCGCGCTGGGCGCATCGCTATAAGGCGCCAGCAGCGCCGCCCCGCGCGAGCCCAGCGCGCCATCCATATAGAGCTTCACCCCGCGCACCCGCACGCGCCCGCTTGCATCGGCATACGGCCCACGCTCGTAAACCGCCTCGGAATCTTCAGGCGTGAGATAAAGATCGGCATGCAGCGGCAACTCGCCAGCCGCCGCCAGCTCCTCGAGAATCTGCGCTTCTTCAAGGCTGGTGCTCATATTGCCGGCGCCCGTCCAGCCACGCGCCGCGTAAAGCCGCACCGCCGCGCGCAGCGCTTCGCGGCGCATGGCTGGCGTTGGCGCGGGAAAACGCGCTTGCACAAGGCTTGCGGCGTGATCGATCAGCATGCCTGTCGCCGCGCCGTCCGCGCCGCGCTCAATGCGGCCGCCGGCCGGATCGGGCGTGTTCACCGTGATCTCGGCCAGCTGCAATGCGCGCGTATTGGCCACCGCCGCATGGCCATCGATCCGCTCGAGCAAAACAGGGCGATCGCCAACGATCGCGTCGAGATCGGAGGCGCGGGGAAAGCGGCGCTCGGGCCAATGGGTTTCGATCCAGCCGCGGCCATAGATCGGCCCGTCGCGGTTCGCGGCGGCGTAAACGCGCAAGCGCGCCTGCAATGCAGCGATCGATTCCACCCCGACAAGATCGAGCACCATGGCCGCCATGCCGACGCCGCCGAGGTGCACGTGCCCATCGATCAAGCCGGGAAAGGCCGCAGCGCCGCCAAGGTCGATCTCGCGCGCACGCCGCCCCGACCGCGCC
>DAORMO010000108.1:7381-8991 GCA_035440585.1 Terricaulis sp. | reverse complement strand
CCCAGACGAAGCGCTACCCTACGCGGGCGCGGCCCTCGCTTTAAGCCTGTTGCGTAAGCGCGCGCGCAATGCCAAACGTGCCGACGATGGGACGCTTTGGGGAGATATCCATGCAATTTGCCCGCTTTAGTTTGGTCGCCGCCGCTTTCGCCGCTCTGGTGCTTGCCGCGCCCGCCTCAGAGGCCCGCGATCCGCCGCCGGTTCCGACCAATCACCCGATCGCAGCGGTGATCGAACATCCCGATTTCGCCGCGCATACGCAGGGCGTGACCTTCTATTTCGGCAACCAGCGCGCCCCGGCCGTCGCCCAGCGCATTGAGCAGAACGTGACCACCCGCCGCCCCGCCCGCTCGCGCCGCGATGCCGAGGAAGCGTGCCAAGCCGCGTTGCTCAACTCGCTCATCGCGCTGCGCAATTACGCGCTGACCCATGGCGGCAACGCCGTGGTGAACATCCGCTCGAACACCAATCTGATCGAGTTTTCCAGCACCAGCGAATATCAGTGCGTGCGCTCGGGCCGCCGCGTCACCGCCGCGCTCAAGGGCGACATCGTCCGGCTTCGCTAATCGGCTGATCGCGCAGAATTGCCCATGCACGTCTGCGCGATCATTCCCGCCTACCGGCATTACCGCGAATTGCCGCGTCTGATTGCGGCGCTGAAGCCGTTTTGTGCGGGGGTGATCATTGTCGATGACGGCAATGAAAACCCGGCGCGCGAAGCGATCTCGGCGCTGCACGCGCCCGAGCAAGGCGTCGAGGTGCTGCGGCAAAGCCCGAACGCCGGCAAAGGCGCAGCGATGATCGCGGGCTTCACTCACGCGCTCGCCCTCGGCTATTCCCACGCTCTGCAGATCGACGCTGACGGCCAGCACGATACAGCTGACCTGCCGAAATTCATCGCCGCCGCGCAGGCCGCGCCGGAGGCGCTGATCTGCGGCCAGGCGGTTTATGACGAGAGCGTGCCCAAAGCGCGCAAGATCGGCCGCAACATCACCCATTTCTGGGTCTGGGTGGAAACTTGCTCGTTCGACATCGCCGATTCCATGTGCGGTTACCGGCTCTACCCGCTCAGCGCCGTCGCGGCAGTTCTGAAAGGCGGGCCGATCGGCGCGCGCATGGACTTCGACACCGAGATCGCCGTGCGCCTGCACTGGCGCGGGGTGCGGGTGGTCAACGTGCCGACCAAGGTGATCTACCCGGAAGGCAATGTCTCAAATTTCGCCATGCTGGCTGACAATGTGCGCATCTCCCTGATGCACACGCGCCTTGTGCTGCAGGCGCCATTTCGGCTGGCCTGGAAGCTGATGGCGCACCGGCCGCGGGCCTGAGGGCGCCCCTTGCGCAACACTCGCCAGCCTTCGGCGCGGGGCGCTTGGAAGGCCGCGCCAGTGGCGATAATGTGCTGAAATTAATGGGGAGTGGGCCTTGGGCCGGTCGCTGAGTTTGGAGGCTACGGCGTGGGCGGCGATCATCGCCGCAGACGAGGCAGAGCCATTGGGCGCGGCGGGGCCGGCATCGGACATTCCGGCCGCGCTGCGGCGGCGGCTGCCCGCATTCTCGCGCGAAATGATCCGCTGCACGCTGCCGCTGCTGCGCGAGACGCCCACCGC
>DAORMO010000108.1:0-7371 GCA_035440585.1 Terricaulis sp. | reverse complement strand
TATCCGCGCGGGCGCCGGTATCTCGCGAAGAAACTGCTCACCGATCTCGCCCAGGGCGAATTGCTCTCTCCTGCGCTGTTTGCGTTCTCGGTGCACAACGCCCCTGCTGGCGCGCTAAGCCTTTGCCTCAGCCCGAGCGGGGATCACACCGCGCTGGCGGGCGATGAGGGCGCCTTCGCAGCCGCGCTCACCGAAGCTTATGCACGCCTCGAAACGGGAGAAGCCGAAAGCGTGATCGTGTCTCACGCTGAAGCGCGCGATCCGGAGCTTTATGAGCATCTGGGCGATGCAAAAACGCCCGGCGTTTACTTGGCGCTCCGGCTCTCTCGCGCCATCGGGGAGGCCGCCGCGCACGATCTCGCCCCAGCGCGCACTGGACTCATTGCCTTCGCGCGCGCGCTGGAGGCTGGCGTCCGCCGCGTGCGGTTTTCACCGCCCGCCTTTAAGGCGCGCGCAGCATGATCGCCTGGCTTGACCGCACCTGGCGGCTTTGCGCCACCGCAATTTCCTTCGCACTGTTTGGCCTTGGCGGGCTGGTCATGGCGCTCACCGTGTTTCCGCTGTTCAATTTGCTGGTGCGCGACAAGGAAAAGCGCGCGGCGCTGGCGCAAGGCACGGTGCACAAAGTCTGGTGGGCCTATGTGCGCATCATGGCCGGCATCGGCACGCTGACATTCGAGACGCACGGCGCGGAAGTGCTCCGCAAAGAACGCGGCACGCTGGTCATCGCCAACCACCCCTCCTTGCTCGACATTGTGTTCATCATGTCCTGCATGGAGCGCACGCAATGCGTGGTGAAAGCCGGCGTTTGGCGCAATCCGTTCATGAACGGCGTCGTCACCGCGGCTGACTACATCCCGAACATGGGCGATCCTGAGCGCCTGCTCGATGATTGCGTGGCGGCGCTCAAGGCCGGCAATAATCTGGTGATCTTCCCTGAGGGCTCACGCACTCCGCCGGGCCAAAAGCGCAAATATCACCGGGGCTTTGCCCGCATCGCCATCCGCGCCAAGGCGCCGATCCGGCTCGTCACCGTCACCTGCGATCCGCCAACACTCCTGAAAGGCGAGCCGTGGTATCGCATTCCGCCGCGCCGGCCCCATTGGGTGATCCGGGTTCACGAGCGGATTGAGCCCGATACGCTCGATCTCGACCAAGAACTGGGGGAACCCATTGCCGTGCGCCGCTTATGCGCGCATGTGGAACAACGCATAGAGGAATCGCTGCCCGCATGAGCACCCCGACTGAAACCGAACTCAAGGCGATGATCATTGAGATCCTCAATCTTGAGGACGTGACGCCCGAAGATATCGCCTCCGATGAGGATCTCTTCGGCAATACCGGCCTTGCGCTCGACTCGATCGACGCGCTCGAGATCGGCGTGGCGCTGCAGAAGCGCTACGGCATCAAGGTGGATTCCGAAGACAAAAAAGTGCGCTCGCATTTTCAAAACGTGCGCACGCTCGCGGCCTATGTGGCCGAGCAGCAGGCGCAAGCATGAGTATGGCCATGGACAAACAAAGCATGTTCGCCGAGATCGCGGACTATCTCGTCACCGCGTTTGACGTGCCGCGCGATCTCATCACCCCGGACGCCGATCTGGTGGATCAGCTCAATCTGGATTCGATCGACGCGATCGATCTTATGGTGCGCATCCAGGAAATCACCGGGCGCAAGGTTTCGCCCGAAGAGTTCAAGACAGTGCGCACGATCAATGATGTCCTGACGCTCGCGCAGCGGATGCATGCGCAAGGTTGACGTCTCCTCGGCGTTGTTCGCCGTCGTTTCGATCCTTTATCCGCTTCTGGCCATGATCGGCGTGCGCCTCGTCGGCCCGCAATGGGTGCTCATCGGGCTTTTTATTCTGATCGCGCTGCGCGCGGCGCCGGCGCTGCGCGCAAAGGTGCCTGGCGGGCTCACCTGGGGGCTGATAGGCGTCGCCGCTATCGTGGCGCTGGTGTCGCTCCATGACAAAACGCTCTCGGTGCGGCTTTATCCGCCGTTGATGAGCGCGGCGATGCTGCTGACCTTCGCGCAAACCTTGATCAGCCCGCCTTCGATGATCGAGCGTTTCGCCCGCATCGTTGATCCCAATCTCGATGAACGCGGCGTGCGCTACGCCCGCAACGTGACATGGGTTTGGTGCGCCTTCTTTGTGGCCAATTGCGCGATTGGGATTTGGACGGCGCTCGCCGCCAGCTGGAACCTTTGGGCGCTGTATAACGGCGTGATCGCTTATATCGGCATCGCCATCTTATTTTTCGGCGAGGTGCTGGTGCGCCCCTATTTCAAACGGGCGCCGCGATGAGCGGGATGATTGCGAGCCTGCTCAACGCCGAAGCATCGCGCCCGCTGTTCCGGCGTGACGGCGCGTGGATCAGCGCCGGCGCGGTGCGCGATCTCGCTGCGCGCGTCGCGTTGCCCGAGGGCGATGGCGCAATCTTTCTGCACACAAGCTCTGCCGCGCATTTTCTCGCCGGCCTGCTCGCTGCGGCCACAACCGGCCGCGTAATTGCGCTGCCCGGCCATACGCAGCACGCTTACCTCAACGAGATCGGCTGCCCGGAGGGCGCGCTGGTGAGCGACGCCGCGTTCGGCGCCGGCGGCGCGCAACGCGATCTTGAGCGCGCGGGCGCCGATCCGCTCTTGGCGTTCTTCACCTCAGGCTCGACCGGCGCGCCCAAGCGCGTGGAGAAAAGCCTCTCGCGCATCGACGCCGAAGCCCGCGCGCAAAACATGCTTTGGCACGGCCAAGCCGGGCACGTGATCGCCACGGTTTCGCATCAGCACATCTACGGTTTGCTGTTTCGCATTGCCTTTCCTTTGCTCTCTGGACGCACCAGCGACGATGCGGCCGCAACCTATTGGGAAGATCTTGCGGGCCGCTTCGCCGGCGCCACTTTGATCTCAAGCCCTGCACATCTCACGCGCTTGCCGCCGCACGGCGATCTCTTCAATCCGCCGCCAGCGCTGATCTTCTCCTCCGGCCAGCTGCTTCCAGCGCCAGCAGCGCAAGCCTGCATCAAAGCATTTGGAACGCCTGCAACCGAGGTGCTGGGCTCCACCGAAACGGGCGGCATCGCGTGGCGGCGGCAAATTGAAGCCGATGCGCCGTGGGCGCCTTTCCCTGGCGTTGAGATCGCGTGCGACGAGGACGGCGCGCTTCTCGTGCGCTCGGCGTTTCTGCAAGAAGATGCGCCGTTTAAAACAGGCGACATCATCGCGCCATTTCCAGATGGGCGCTTTCGGCTCAAGCCGCGCGGCGATCGGGTGGTGAAGATTGACGGCAAGCGCGTTTCGCTCGCGCGCGTTGAAGAAGCGCTCGCGGCATTGCCTGAGATCGCCGCCGCCGCCGCTCTTGCGCTGCCCGCGCGCGGCGATGCGCTTGGCGCCATCGCCGAACTGACGCCGGCGGGCAAGCAGAGACTTGCGGCTGAAGGCGCGTTCCGCTTCTCACGCGCGCTGCGCGCGGCGCTGGCGCAGACGCTTGAACCAGCGGAACGGCCAAAGCATTGGCGCTTCCCCGAACACATTCCGGCCAATGCGCAAGGCAAGCGCGTGCTGGCCGATCTGCAGGCCTTGTTCGCCCCCGATCCGCTCGCATCACTCGCGCCCGAGATCAAAGCGCACAGTGGGACCGAAGCTGAGCTGACATTGCAACTCTCGCCCGATTTGCCGTTTTTTCAGGGCCATTTCCCGAACCAGCCGATCCTGCCCGGCATCTCTCAGGCGCACATTGCGGCTCTGATGGCGCAGCGGCTCTGGCCCGATTGGCGCGCGGGCGCTGATCTTTCCAAGCTCAAATTCAAACGGGTGCTGGCGCCAGGCCAAAGCATCACCCTGCATCTGATGCGCGATGGCGCCCGGGTGAAATTCCGCTACAGCAGCGCACGCGGCGATGTTTCCGAAGGCGAGCTTAACGCCGCCTAGTCGCGATCCCGCGCCGCGCGCGAGGAGCGCAGCGCCGTCCACACCAGCGACACAGAAAGCGCGTGCGTGAGATCTTCCCGATGCAGCGGGCTATCTTCGTTCGCAGCGCCCGCGAGCGAGCGGAGGCGATACGTCACGAACAGATGCGTATCGCGGAAAATTTCCGTGCGCCCGGAAAACTGCAAGTGCGCGCCAAGATAGCCGCCCTCAGCCTCATAGGCGGGGCGCGCGAGCGTGGCGTAGGCAGGGTCGACGCCATAATAATAGTCGTGCACGCCTTCACTGGCGAAAGTGAGCGCGAAGGTGGTCGAGAAGCTCTGCACCCGCTCGCCCGCGAATTGGCGCCGATAAGTGAGCGCGGGCTGGAAAATATAACCCAGCTCTTCGTAATTCTTGAAATCGGTGGCGCCGACATGGCGGATCGGCAGCAGAAGCCGCAAACGGCGGCGGCCCTCGCCCGTCCAGCCTGTATCCTGCAAATTCACCGTGAGCTGCGGGCCGATTTCGAGCTGAGTGTCGAGATCGGGCATGCCCTGGCGCGCGTCGTTCTCGCTAGAATCTGCGCCATAGGCGGCGTCCACCGAGAGATCGAGCTCAAAGCGGCGATCTTGAATGGCGATCGCCCGCGCCACCGCATTCGGCTCATCGGCGCCGATGCGAATGCGCTCGCCGCGATAGATGAACAGCGGCGCGCCCACGCCGCGCACGTGATACTTATCTGAGCCCGGATAGTCGGGCGACACCAGCGCCGACGCGCCTACGCGCAGCTCCCAAAGCGGCTGCTGCTTTTGCTCGGCCTCCTGCGCGTGCGCCGCGCCTCCGGAGAATGCGCCCATGGCCGCCGCAAAGCCGAGCCAACGCTTTACGCCTTGCGCTCCCATGACTTCTCCCCGCCTAGCTGGCGCGTTTAATCACCAGCGAGGTGTTCACCCCGCCGAACGCGAAATTGTTGGAAACAAAATATTCCGCATCAACATTGCGCCCGCCAGCGCCGACATAGTCGAGCTCTTTGCAGCGCGGATCCTGCTCTTTGAAATTGGCGATCGGGGCGATCCAGCCGCTGTTCAGCATCTCAATGCCAAGCCACGCTTCAATGCCGCCGCACGCGCCAAGGGAATGGCCGAAATGGCCCTTGAGCGTGTGGAACGGAATGTTCGCGCCGTAGGCTGCATTGGTGGCGCTGCTTTCAACCACATCGCCCGCCACGGTGGCGGTGCCGTGACCATTGATGAAGCCGAGCGCGGCCGCATCAATGCCGGCGGTTTCCATCGCGCGCTTCATCACCCAGATCTGCGTGCTTTCCTCGGGGTGAGAGATATGCGCGCCATCGCAATTGGTGGCGTAGCCGACGATTTCCGCCAATGGCTTCGCGCCACGGGCCAAAGCGTGCTCACGATCTTCAAGGATCAGCATGCCTGAGCCTTCGCCGACCACCATGCCGTCACGGCTGGCGTCAAACGGGCGGCACGCGCTTTCGGGATGCTCGTTCGCGGCGGCGCTGGTGGCGTAGAGCCGATCAAACACCATCGCCATGGTGGGGCAAAATTCTTCGGAGCCGCCGCAAACCATCACATCGGCATCGCCCGCGCGGATGGTTTCAAACCCATAGCCAATGCCTTGCGCGCCGGAGGTGCAGGCCGACGAGGTGGTGATCACCCGACCCGTCAGGCCGAACGCCACGGCGATGTTCACCGGCGTGGTGTGCGACATCATGCGGATATAGCTGGTAGCGTTGAGCCCGCCGGCCTTGCCGTTCTCAAGAAACGAGACGAAATCGCGGATCGGCGCCGTTGAGCCAAAGGATGAGCCGCACGCCACGCCCGCGCGGCCCGATTTCAGCACCGGATCATCGAACAAGCCCGCATGCCGCAGCGCGCGCTCAGCGCTATCGACGGCCATCACCGAAACCCGCCCCATCGAGCGGCCCTTCTGGCGCGGGTAAAAGCCTTCGTGCTTGAAGCTCGGCGCCGGCGCGCCGACCTTGCAGGTGAGATCCGTCAGCCGCACCCAATCTTCGATATAGCGCGTGCCGGTTTGTCCCGCGCGCATGCCCGCCTCAATGGTGGGCCAATCCTGGCCCATGGCGGTGACGCCCGCCATTCCGGTGACGACCACGCGTCGCGTCAAATCAGCCCCCCGTTTATGCCAATCACTTGGCGGGTAATGTAGCCTGCATCGGGGGTGAAGAGAAAGGCGGCGATGCCAGCCACCTCATCAATACTGCCCATGCGGCCCATCGGGATCATGGCCATGGCCTGTTCGGGGATTTCCCCGGTCATGGCCGTTTCGATCAGGCCCGGCGCGAGGCAGTTTACCGTGATCTTGCGGCTCGCCAGCTCCATCGCCAGGGCCTTCGAGGCCGCGATCAGCCCGCCCTTAGAGGCGCTGTAATTCACCTGCCCACGATTGCCCATCACGCCCGACACCGAAGCGATGGCGAGGATGCGCCCGCCATCGCGCCGCCGGATCATCGGCATGGTGAGCGGGTGGAGCACATTGTAAAAGCCATCGAGATTGGTGCGCAGCACGTCATCCCAGCCGGCATCGTCAATCGCCGGGAACGCGTTGTCGCGCGTCACGCCCGCGCTGAGCACCACGCCCCAATAGGCGCCGTGCTGTTTCACGCGCGCTTCCAGCGACGTGCGCGCTGCTTCCCGATTGCGCACGTCAAAGCCAAGCACCTCGGCTTGCCCGCCACTCTCGCGGATCGCTTGCGCCGTTGCTTCCGCACCAGCGCGATCGCCGCCGAAATGCACCGTGACAGGATGGCCCGCCGCGCCGAGCCGCAGCGCGATGCCACGGCCAATGCCCTTGCTTGCGCCGGTGACAAGCACCGGGAGATTTGAATTGTCGCGTGCGCTCATGCCAATTGGGCTTTCAAGAAAGCGTCCGGATCGTGCGGCCGATACGCGTTGACGATGGCGGCGGCGATCGCCGCCCCGCTTGCATCAAGGATGCGGCACTCGAACGAGACCATCTCATCCTCGGGATTTTTCAGCAGCGAGCGCACCTCGGTAACGAGGCGCTCACCTTCTGCAAAATAAGCGCGCGCGGCTTTGTAGCTGCGGCAGCCGAGCAGGAAGCCGATCGCCGGCTCCAGCCCGCGATCAACGCGGCGCCAGCCATCGAAGGCGTTGACGGTCTGCGCCATCAGTTCAAACCCCACATGGCCGGGGATGAAGAAGAGATGATCGGCGCGGATCGTGGTTTCGCTGCGCGCGATCTCGCCTTCAGCGCTGAGCATCGCATCGATCAGCAGCATCGGCCCGCGATGGGGCGTACAAGCTTCGGCCGGGCGGCTCATGACGCCGCCAGCAGCAGCGCGGCGTTATTGCCGCCGAACGCGTAAGACGCGCTCAGGATATGCTTCAGCTTCATCGCTTCGCCGGGCGCGGCGAGACGTATGGGCGGCAGCGCCGGATCGCGCGCGCCATCCCACAG
>DAORMO010000107.1:0-10701 GCA_035440585.1 Terricaulis sp. | reverse complement strand
GCTGATCTCCGAACACAAACTTTCCGCCGACGCCATCACTGGCACAGGCCGCGACGGGCGCATCACGCATAAGGATGTAGAGACCTATCTGGCGCACGGCGCAGCGAAGGCGGCGCATGCGCCCACCGGGCGCATTGCGCACGATGCGATGCGCAAATCCATCGCCGCGCACATGAGCCGCTCTGTGGCGACCGCTCCGCATGTCACAGCCGTATTTGAGGCTGATTTTTCCGCCATCATCGCACACCGCGCCAAACATAAAGAGGCCTTCGCCCGCCAAGGCGCGCAGCTGACCTATTCGGCCTATATCGTGCGCGCCGCCGCGCAAGCGATGGCCGCCGCCCCGAATGTGAATGCGCGCTGGCATGACGATTTTCTCGAGGTGTTTGCGGACGCAAACATCGGCATGGGCGTGGCGCTCGGCGATAAGGGCCTTATCGTGCCGGTGATCCAAAGGGCGCAAACGCTCTCATTGCTTGAAACCGCGCAGCGGCTGACTGACCTCACCGCGCGTGCGCGCAACAACGCGCTTAAGCCCGCCGACGTGCAGGGCGGCACGTTCACGATCTCGAACCACGGCGTTTCCGGCTCTTTGGTGGCGACGCCGATTATCATCAACCAGCCGCAATCGGCGATCCTTGGCGTTGGCAAGCTTGAGAAGCGCGTGGTGGTGCGCGAGGTCGATGGGCAAGACGCCATCCTGGTGCGGCCGATGGCTTATGTTTCGCTCACCATCGATCACCGCGTGCTGGATGGCCATCAAACCAATGCGTGGCTAACGCGCTTTGTCGAAACTCTTGAGACCTGGACAGATAAATGATCGATGACATCCAGCCAAAGGCGGCCGATCCGCTCCTGAAGATCATCAAGATGTTTGGTGACGATCCGCGCGAAGACAAAATCGATCTTGGCGTGGGCGTGTACCGCGACGAGCATGGCCAAACGCCGGTGATGGCGGCGGTGAAAGAAGCGGAACGCCGCTTGCACGCAGAGCAGCGCACGAAAACCTATGTGGGCCAGCAAGGCGATACGGAATTTTTGCAGCTGATGGGCGAGCTTGCGTTTGGCGCTGCCGGGCGCGATCTGGTTTCCATTCAGGCTGTGGGCGGCACCGGCGCACTGCGGCTTGGCTTTGACTTCCTGCGCGCAGCGGGCGCCAAGCGCGTGCTGCTGCCAACACCCTCCTGGGCCAATCACCCTGGGCTGATCGCCGCCGCTGGGCTCGAGCAAGTTGACGTGAAATTCTTTGATGTCGCGGCGCAGCGCATTGACATCGCGCCGCTGCTTTCAGGCATCGCGCGCCTTGCGCCGGGCGACGCGGTGTTGCTGCAAGGCTGCTGCCATAACCCGCTGGGCGCGGATTTCGACGCCGCGCAATGGGCGGCGCTGGCGCAAGCCTGCGCGGAGGCGCGCGTGACCGCTTTCGTGGATGTGGCTTATCTTGGCTTTGGCGATGGACTTGAACGCGACGCCGAGGGCGTGCGACGCATCCTGGCGCATGTGCCGAATGTGGTTGTCTCGCTTTCAGGCGCCAAATCCTTCGGCGTGTACCGCGAGCGCGTGGGCGCGCTTTACGTGAAGGCCGCGCCGCGCGCGCGCGATGCGGTTCAGAGCAATCTTTTTACGCTGGCGCGCTCCAATTATTCCATGCCGCCAGATCATGGCGCGGCGTGCGTGCGCACCGTTCTTGCCGATGCTGGCCTGCGCGCGATGTGGGCGGATGAGCTTGAAGGCATACGCCAGCACATTCTGAAAACCCGCGCCGCACTCTCCGCGGCGCACGTCAATGCGTTGCCGATGCAGTCGATCGCCGCGCAAAAGGGCATGTTCTCCACGCTGCCGCTGGCCCTGGCGCAGATCGAGGCGTTGCGTGGCGAACATGGCGTCTACATGACAGATGGCGGCCGCATCAATGTGGCCGGCCTGCCCGCGCGCGATGCCGCCCGCTTTCTCGATGCGCTGCGCGCTGTGACGCGCTAAGGCGCCAACACCGCGCGCACATGGCCATCGGTGTAGCCAAGAATGCGGCGGCGCCCGCCCGGCCATGTGGTGAGGTCAATCACATAGCGCAGCCCGTTTTCAACACCATCCGTCACCGCTTCTGGCTCAAGCCGCACCCAGGCCAGCGGCGTGTGCGGTGTTGCGGATGCGCTAGCTGAGTGGATCGCGCGCACGATCGCCTCGCGCGCGGCGCGCGGCGGGTATTGCAGAAATATCGAATGATAGACGATCGTCGCTGCGTCATCGGCGCGCGCGGCGAGCTTTTGCGTCAGCCATTCGGCTGCGTCAGCGCGGTCCACGCGCGTTGCGTGCTCAAGCGCAAGCGCAACTGCGCCATCAAAGCGCGCAAGGCGATCAGGCTGATCGGGCCATATGTAAGAGCGAAGCTGCAGCCGCGCCGCTTCATCGCGAATATCGAGTGGATTGAGATCGCACCCCGCGCGATGGCGCAGCGCAATCTCAGGCAAAGGCGGGATCGGCGCCTGCCAATCGGTATCGATCAGCACCGGGCTTTCTTGGCCCCACGCCCAAGTTTGGGTGCGATAACGAAAGCGATCCCAATTGAGATTGAGGCCCGCGCTGGCGCCGATCTCCAGCGTATCAATCGGCCCGCGCCATTCTTGCGCAAAGCTGAGAAAGCCGGCGAGCAATGCAATGGCGCGGCGCGTTTCATTGGTTTGCGGCGGCGAGCGCATGAAGGCGGCGGCCCACGCGGCCTCCCGCGCAAGAAAAGCGCGCACAATTGGCCACACATCTTCGATCCGCCAATCTGGCTTTGCGGCGGGATAAACAGCCGCGAGCGCGGGATCGCGGCCCGTTAACACCGCAGCATGCAGCGCGCCGGCGAGCCGCAGCGCCAATGCGTCCGCTCGCGGATTGGTGGACCAGCCGGCAACCAAAGCGGCCGTTGGGCCGCCCGCTTCGATATCATCCGCCGCGCTGTTGATAAGCGCAGCGGTAAAAGGCGAGCCATATTCCTCGCAAAACCGCGCCTGCTCGCGGAAATGGGCGAGGACGCGCGCCGCCATCATTGCCGCACCCGCCGGATGCGCCCTTGCGTGATCTCAAATAATCCCTCCGGCGTGCCGACAAAGATTGTTATCCCGTGCGACAAGCTCAGAAAAACATGCGCCTGCGTCGGCAAGGGCGAGACCACGTGCGTCACGTACAGAAACGCCGCGCCCGGCTCGGTTTGGCCCGTCAGGCAAGAATTGCTGAACATCTCGGTTTCGAGAACACGCTGCGCATCAACATCAACGCTGTGGCGGGCAAAGCCGCCGATGCGTACTAGGCCTTCCACGGTTGTCGCCGGCAGCAAATATACGTCAGCATCTGCTTCGCCCTCGCCCTCGGGCGGGAGGATCGCGGAATTGTACGGCAAATCGCACAAACTGGCCGGGGCGGTCATGGCGATGGCGAGCGCCGCATGCGCGCGCTGGCGCGCCTCATCCAGCGGAATGAGGACGGCGCCATGCTCGGTTATCCCGCCATTGCGGAAGATTGAGCGATGCACGCTCACGAGCCCCTCAGGTCGCTCCGCCACGAAATCAACGATCACCGCGGCGCCTTCACGCAGCGTGATCCAACCACGAAGGTTGGGCCGCTCACTTTCTGGGAGCACCAAGCGCGCGTGATCTGTCGCCAGCCAGGCCGCGCGATCATGCTCATAAAGATCACGCCCGATGCGCTCGATACGCGCGAATGCGGCGCGATCCTCGGCAGATTGCGCAGCGCTGAGCCCCGGCCAGAGCGCGAGCCCTAAGGCCAGCGCCGGCAAGAGCCCTGTGCGCCTCACAGGCTCACCGCTCCACGCAGAGGGCGATGCCTTCGCCGCCGCCGATGCAGAGCGAGGCGACGCCGCGCTTGGCGCCGCGATCTTCCATCGCCGCAAGCAGCGTCACCAGCACGCGCGCGCCGGAAGCGCCGATCGGATGGCCGAGCGCGCAGGCGCCGCCATTCACGTTGATCTTATCGTGGCTGATGCCAAGCTCTTTCATGGCGATCATCGGCACGATGGCGAAAGCCTCATTGATCTCCCAAAGATCGACATCGCCCACTTTCCAGCCCGCGCGCTCCAGCGCTTTCTGGATCGCCGGGACCGGCGCTGTGGTGAACTTCGCCGGCTCGTGCGCGAAGGACGCCTGCGCGACGATGCGGCCAAGGATTTTCTTGCCCTGCTTTTCGGCGTCCGACTTGCGCATCAGCACAAGCGCCGCCGCGCCATCGGAAATGGCCGAGGCGTTCGCCGCTGTGATGGTGCCGTCTGGCGTGAACGCCGGCTTGAGCGAGGGGATTTTATCTGGGCGCGCTTTGCGCGGCAGCTCGTCTGTATCGATCAAGCCCGCTTTGGTTTCGATCGGGGCGATCTCGCGCTTGAAGCGGCCCGCGCTTGTGGCCTCCTGCGCGCGCTTGAGCGTTTCGAGCGCGTAGGCGTCCTGCGCCTCGCGCGAGAACTGATATTCTTTGGCGGTTTGATCGGCATAGACGCCCATCGCCTTGCCTTCATAGGCATCCTCAAGCCCGTCGAGCGCCATGTGATCGAACAATTTATCGTGGCCGTATTTCTGCCCGGTGCGATGCTTGCTCATCAGGAAGGGCGCGGCTGTCATGTTCTCCATGCCGCCGGCGACGATCACATCGGCCTCGCCTGCAAGCAGCGCTTGGCGCGCCATGGCCACGGCCTGCAGGCCCGAGCCGCACATTTTGTTGATTGTCACCGCTTCGGTGGCTTTGGAGAGGCCGCCCTTGAGCGCGGCCTGGCGGGCCGGCGCCTGGCCTTGGCCGGCGCTGAGCACATTGCCCATGATGATCTGATCGGCGTTATCGACGCCGGCTTCTTTGGTTGCGGCTTTCACCGCGACGGCGCCCAGCTCCGTTGCGCTCAGCCCGGCCAGTTCGCCCAGCAGCCCGCCCATCGGCGTGCGCGCCATGCCGACGATGACGACGTCTTCGCTCATTGTGATCTCTCCTTTTCGCGCAGCACCATAAGCGTCGATGTGCCGTGCGCCAACAGCTTGCCGGCGGAATCAGTCAGCGTTCCTTCGGCGGTTATGATCGTTCGTCCACGGGCGATGACGCGGCCCTCGGCGCGCACGGGCCCGGTTTGCGGCGTGATAGCGCGCACAAAATTCACCTTGGTTTCCACTGTGGTGTAGCCAACGCCGGCCGGCAGCGTGGTGTGCGCGGCGCAGCCCGTGCAGCTATCGATGAGGGTGAGCGCCCAGCCGCCATGGACGATGCCCAGCGGATTGAGGATGCGATCGGAAGGTTCGCCAACAAAGACAGCCTTGCCGTCATCGACCTCGGCGAGCGTGAAGCCCATGGTTTTCGCGATCGAGGGCGCGCTGTGCTGGCCGGCGAGCAAAAGCTGCATGGCCTCAAGCCCGCTGACCCCCAAAAGCGCGCGCGCTGCGGCTTGCGCGTCAAAGCCGGCTGGCTCCGCCATCTTGCACTCCGTAATATTTGTATCTACAACTATTGCAGCTGCAATATTTAGCCGCGAGGAGCCCGCGTCAAGATGCCGAAGCGGAAACCCGCGCCCGATTATCCGCCCTGCCTTTATCTGCGCATGCGCATCGCCACCAAGCGGCTGCTTACGCTTTATGACGCGCATTTGGCGGAAGCTCAGCTTTCCATGCCGCAATTTGGGCTGTTGATCGCCACGGCGGAGGAGCCTGATCTCACCATGGCGCGGCTCGCCGCGAAACGCGACATTTCTCCTTCCACGCTGACGCGGACGCTGAAGCCGCTTGAGGCGGCAGGGCTGGTGGAAACCTATGCCGATCCGGCAAGTAAACGCACGCGCCGCGCGCGCCTCACGCCGCAAGGGCGCGTGCGCATGCGCGCCGGCTACGCTGCGTGGAAGCAGGCGCAGGCCGAAGCTTCTGACATTCTGCCGCCAAAACTGGTCGCCCAAGTGCTGCGCGCGACCGAGCAGCTGGCTTAAGCCGCACTTGCAATCCAGCCGCCGCCGAGCACGCGCGTGGAGCCGCGATCGTAAAACACCGCGGCCTGCCCCGGGGCCACGCCCTCTTCCGGCGTTTCAAGCTCCACATGCCAACCCGCGCCGACGCGCAGCAGCGCCGGCGCCGGCTCGCGCGTGGAGCGCACGCGCACCAGGATTCTTCGGCCGTCGAGCGCATCTTCGTTCGCGACGGCCCCGCCGATCCAGTTCACATCTTTGAGCGTAATACGCGACACGCCAAGCGCTTCGCGCGGGCCCACAATCACCTGCTTCTTTGGCGCATTCAATTTGACCACGAACAGCGGCTCGCCCGTGGCGATGCCGAGGCCGCGGCGCTGACCGACCGTGTAATTGATAATGCCATTGTGCATGCCCATCACACGGCCATCCACATGCACGATCTCGCCTGGCTCCAGCGCGCCGGGGCGCAGCTTTTCAACCACGCTTTGATACTTGCCGTTCGGCACGAAGCAGATGTCTTGGCTATCGGGCTTTTCGGCCACCGCGAGGCCAAGCTCAGCCGCCAGCGCGCGCACTTGGCTCTTGGGCAGATCGCCGAGCGGGAAGCGGAGGTATGAAAGC
This sequence comes from Terricaulis sp., assembly GCA_035440585.1. Classification (GTDB taxonomy): domain Bacteria; phylum Pseudomonadota; class Alphaproteobacteria; order Caulobacterales; family Aquidulcibacteraceae; genus Vitreimonas. Next base: position 4,154 of record DAORMO010000107.1, on the reverse strand, counting down.
TGCGCGCGTGTGGTGGCGAACAAGAAATAGGTTTGATCGCGGCTTGCGTCCGCCGCGCGATGCAGCTCTGGTCCTTCGGCGGCTTCGATGCGGCGCACATAATGGCCCGTGGCCAAGCAATCGGCGCCGAGATCTTCAGCCACGCGCTTGAGATCAGCGAACTTCACGGTTTGATTGCAGCGCACGCACGGAATGGGCGTAGCGCCGGCGAGGTAGGTATCGGCGAAATCTTCCATCACCGCTTCGCGGAAACGGCTTTCATAATCGAGCACGTAATGCGGGATGCCGACGGAATCGGCGACGCGGCGCGCATCGTGAATATCTTGACCGGCGCAACACGCGCCCGGCTTATTCACGGCCGCGCCATGATCATAAAGCTGCAGCGTCACGCCGATGACGTCATAGCCCTCGCGCTTGAGCATCGCGGCGACGACGGAGGAATCCACCCCGCCAGACATGGCGGCCACCACGCGCGTTTGCGCGGGCGGCTTGGCAAAACCGAGCGAATTTAGGGTGCGCGCGCCCGGCGGGGGCGCCAAATCAATCGACATCTTCCTCTCCCCACCGGGTTCAAGGCCCGGAGCGAAGGCCTATAGATAGTCGAGCAGCGACAATTGCGAAAGCTCTGAGAAGGTTTTCGCGGTGGCCTGATACTGCGTCATCAGGGTGGCGAGCTTCACCGTGGCCATGGCCACGTCCGCATCGCCCACCTCGCCGATCTCCTTGGTGATGAGATCAGAGCGGGCGGTCAGCCGGATTTGCTCGGCCTCGAAGCGGGAACTGAGCTGGCCAGCCCGGCCCTGTTCGGTGACGAATTTCGCCGCTTCGGTGTCGAGCTGGGCGGCGATCGCCTGCAATTGCTGGGTCTGCTGGGCGCTGATCGGCTGGCCGATCGTGCCGCCGGATGAATCAAGCAGCGCTTTGAGCTGCAGCATCGTATCGAACAGCCCCTGCGAGAGCTCAGAGGCCATTTTGGACACCACGATCGGCGAGCCCGTGCCGAAATCGATGGTTTGGTGGCGCAGCGCTTCATCGAAGATGCCGCCGGGGCCAAGGCCTTGGAGTTCATCCAGCGTGTTGATGGTGATCGGCCCCGCACCCTGACGCTCGCCGGCGAAGAGCGGCTGGCCGTTCCAGGTTTCGTTCAGCGCCGAGACGGTGCTGGTGAAACTCATCTCGAGCTCAATCGGAATGCCGCGCCCGTCATTGGCGCTGATGGCGTCGCGGATCGATTGCGCCAGCAAACCCGCCGATTGCGAGACCCGCCCCAGCGCTTCACCCTGAACGCCAAAGCGCGCCTGCAATTGGGTGATGACGGCGTTTTGCGAATCCGCCGTCGCGCGCAAGCCTTGCGCGGTCAGCAAGCTTGCCGCGCCGGCGCCAAACCCTTGCAGATCGGAATGCTTGGCGCCGGAGGCGATTTGGCGCTGCAGATCGGTGAGTTCGCCCGTGATGCGGCGGATGTTCGCCATCGCCTGGGCGGAAAAACTCAAAGCAAGCGGACCGTCCATAACACGCGTTCCTGTTAGCGATAGCCGATGGCCATCAGCACATCGATCATTTCTTTGGCGGCTTGGATCACACGCGCCGCCGCCGCGTAGGCGTTTTGATAGGTCGTCATCTTGATCAATTCGTCATCGAGATTGACGGATTCCACCTCGGCGCGCCGATCATTGGCCGCGAGCGACACAGCTTCCGCGCCTTGCGCTTGGCGCTGCGCAGCCGCCGAAAGCCGGCCTGCTTCTCCACCCAGACGCGCGGCGTACACCGCAAGCGTTGTCGATTGCGCGCTCATCACGCCCGCGGCGCCGAAACTGCGCGTGCCGTCTTTTGCTGCGGCCAGCGCGGCCGCGCCGCGATTATCGCCCGCTTCCACCACGCGCTCGCCAAGGTCAGCGCTGAGATCAGGGCGGCCCACCGCAAGCAGCAGCGGGTCGGCGAGATAGGCGCTATTGACCTGCACCTCCATGGCGCGGCGCGCGTTGTTCGCCGGCTGGAGCCCATGCAGCGCTGCAACCGATATGCCGGTAGAGCCGCGCTGTGTGGAATCATATTGCAGCGTGACCGCAAATTGGCCCGTCGCGGAAAAGCCGAGTTGGCCTGTTGTGGGATCAAGCGCGAAGGATCCGTAATCGCCAAGGCCTGTGCCATTGGCGTTCAGCGCCCAAACCAGATCATCCCAAGTGGCGCCGGGCGCGGCGAGCGCGCCATCAATCGCCACTGTGCGGTTGGCGATGACGCGGCCCGCGCCATCGCGCACCTCGAACGTCATTTCCCCGCCGGCGTTGAAGCCGTGCACATCCGCGCCGACCGTACCGTTCTCAAAGAACATCGGCGTGGGGCGGGAAACCAGATCATTCAGGCCAAAGAAATGCGAGAAGCCGCGCCCAGCGCGATCGCTCGGATTTGCAGCATCTTGCTGGATAACCAGCCCGCCCGCCCCGCCATTGAGCGTCAATACGCCGGCGTTGAAGCTTGCAGCGCCTGCGGGATTTGAGGCGCCCAGCGCAGTGTTTAGCGCAGTGACGAACGCATCGATATTATCGGCGAAAGCATAAGTCGCGGCGGGATCTTCGCTGGTGATCTGGCCGGCGTCGAAATCAACCGTCATGCGCTGGCGCAAATAGCCGGAGCTATCGACAACCCCGATCGTGGCGGCGCCTGAAAAGCCGAGCGTGTCTGTGCCCAACAGGCCAGTCTTACGCCCTGCGAGCACCGAGCGCGCCGGCGATGAGGCGTTCTCATTGTGCACTTGGTTGATCGCATCGCCCAAGGTCGCGGCGAAAGCGCCGAGGGATTCAGTCAGCCCCGCCAGCTCGTGATCGCGCACGTCCAGCAGGCCGCGAATCGAGCCGCCAAGGATATAGGGCTCAAGATTTGAGAACGCGCCGATATCGGCGTTCATGGTAATCGTGCCGAACACGCCTGTGTCAGGATTGCCGGGCGTGTATTTCAACCGCGCGGCGTCAACACCCACAAGAAGCGCGCCGCCGCTGGTGCGGATCTGCAGGCCGCCTTCGGGCGTTGCAGTGCTGCGCACGTCGATCAGCTTTGAAAGCTCATCAACCAGCGCCGATTGCGCATTCTCCGCGCCGCTGGAATCGGCGCCCGTGCGTTTATTGAGGCGGATCTCTTGATTGAGCGCGGCGATGCGATCAATCAGATATTGCGCCTCGGCGACGGAATCTGAAAGCCGCTGATCGGCCTCCGCAATCAAGCCGCGCAGAGATTCCCCGATGCGGCCAACCTCCGCGAACGTGGATTCCAAACTGTAGACCGCCTCAGAGCGGCGCAGCGCCGAGGAGGGATCAACGCCCAGCTCGGTGAGCGAGGACCAGAAATCATCCAGCCGCCCAAACATCGACAATGAGTTCGCGGGGTCGCCAAAATAGGCTTGCGCGCGCGTGAGCAGATCCGATTTTGCATCGGCCGCGCCGCTGGCGGCGCTGGCGATATAAGAGGCGGTGGCCAAGAAGCGATCGGCGGCGCGCTTGATCGCCGTGACCTCAACACCCGCGCCGGCGCCAAGTTCTGTGCGCGGGGCGAGCGTGATCTCAGTGCGCACATAGCCGGGCGTGTTGGCGTTGGCGATGTTTTGCGAAACAACGCCAAGGCCGGTTTGCGAGGCGCGCAGGCCAGTGAGCCCAGAGAGCAGAACTTGCGTCAGGCCGACCATGGCGCGCCTCCCGGCAGAAAGCGCCCGGCGCCCGGCGAAATTTGCCGGGTGCGGCGGGGCGTGGCGGCCGCGCGCAAAACGCCTTTAGGCCACTGAAAATACAAGGCTTTCTCCAGCTCTCACGACGCCAGGCGCGCGCGCGGGCGCGCCTGATCGCCGGATGCCTCGCAAGCCTCCTGCCAAGGTAAACGCCCCGGCAGAAGCTGCCGGGCGCGGCGGCGCCATTTGCCCATCACATGCGCGCCGCCGCCAACTCACTTCGGAATATGTGTTTGTTTGATCTGGTATTTTTTATGGTGAACCGCGTGGCCCAGGGTTTGCTCAGCGGAACAACGCCGCGCGCTGCGGCCCCGGGGGACTTTGAATGAGCTTTGCGGCAGACGCCGTCATGGATGCGATTGCGCCGAGCCCGGCGCGTCCAAACGCGCGCGCGCCGAGCGATGATAACGGCCCGAGCTTTGACGAGCATTTAGCCGCC
>DAORMO010000106.1:10491-10721 GCA_035440585.1 Terricaulis sp. | reverse complement strand
GCCCTCGCGCAGGCCCGCGCGCTCACCGGCGGAGCGCGGATAAAGCTGGGTGACCATCACGCCCTCGGGGCGCGAAAGCCCCATCGAACGGGCGATGTCTTGCGTCACCGGCTGCACGCGCGCGCCAAGCCAGGGGCGCACAACTTCTGTGCCGCCAGAAACAGCCGATTCCACAACGCGGCGCACCATCTCGGACGGGATGGCAAAGCCAATGCCATTGGAGCCGCCGC
>DAORMO010000106.1:439-10481 GCA_035440585.1 Terricaulis sp. | reverse complement strand
GAAGATGGCGGTGTTCACCCCCACCAGCGCGCCGTTCATATCGACGAGCGCCCCGCCGGAATTGCCGCGATTGATGGCGGCGTCTGTTTGAATGAAGAACGCGTAGTCGGAAACGCCGACCTCGGTGCGGGCGAGCGCGGAAATGATGCCGCTCGTGACGGTTTGGCTCAGGCCGAACGGGTTGCCGATGGCGAGCACAAGATCACCCACCGCAAGAGCGTTCGTATCCGCGAACGGCAAGCTCGGCAGCGTTTCGCCGGCATTGATGCGCAGCACGGCAAGATCAACGCGCGGATCGGCGAGCAAAAGCTCCGCATCAAACTCGCGCCGATCGGCCAGCACCACCTTGAGCCGCTGCGCGCCTTGGATGACGTGGTTATTGGTGACGATCACCCCATCGCCGCGCAGGATGACGCCCGAGCCGAGCGATTGCTCCACCCGCGGCTGGCTGAAGCGGCCAAAGAACGGATCGCGCACCATCGCCCGCGACACGCGCTCGGCATAGACGTTCACCACCGCAGGGCCGGCTTGAGCAGCCACCGGTGCGAACGAGAGCTGCACCTGACCTTGGCTGGTGGGCGCGGCGCGGATCAGCGGCTCGGCCTGCACAAGCTGCAGGTAGGGCTCGCCTTCCTGGCGCGCGGGCGGCGCCTCATCCTGCTGCGCCAGCGGCGAGATGGCGAGCGCCCCGCCGGCGAACCCGGCGATCAGGGCGGCAAAGGGAGACGCTTTTAGCAAACCGGCGCGGGTGATTTTCATGCGTTCGTAGCCTCTGCAGGAGCGGCTGCATTCTGCCGCCGCTCGTGACAGAAACATGGCGCCTTGTCGCCGCGGTTATTGTGCTGCTGAAAAAGGGGCTGCTAACATGAAGCTGTGCTATGGCCCGAGGCCAAGCCCGTGTTGTTGCTGGAGAAACCCTATGCTCGCCGCCGCCCTTCTTTCTCTTTTGCTTTCCGCAGCGCAACCGGCCGAACCCGCGCCTGCGGCTGAGACGCCCGCCGCCGAGCAGCAACAGCAACCGGCAGCCGAAGAAGAGCGCCGCTGCCGGATGGTGCGGATGGAGAATTCCAATCTCCGCCAACGCGTCTGCCGCACCGCCGCCGAAGAAGAAGCCTTGAACGCCGCATCAGCGCGCGAAATGCGCGAAATGCAGTCGAATTCCTCGCGTTTTGGCCGCAGCGACGACTAAGCCCTTGTCCGAGAACCGCAGCGTTGCTTGAACGGCTCTCGGTCTGCTCAGGGACCAGAATAAAGGATGCCTTATGGTCGAGTTTTTGGTGCTTGCGTTGTTCCAGGCGATCGTGGGCGAGCCCGCGCCCGTCCCCGCGCCAGCGACGCCCCCTAATGTTGAGACGGCGCAGCCCGAGCAAGCGCCAGAGCAGGCTGCAGCGCCTGCGCCTGTTCAGGAGCGCCGCATGCGCCGCGAGCGGGTGTGCGAGGAGGTCGAAGTGACCGGCCGGCGCATGCCGCAGCGCGTGTGCCGCACTGTGCTGGTTCCCGATGAGCCGGAAGCGCCGGCGAACTAGCAGCCGGCTTATATCGGACTAGTTGTCAGCGCCCGCAGCCAATGCGGGCGCTGTTGCGTTGAGCGTCCCGTCATTGGGCTCCGGCGTCACGCCGATCAGATGCGCGAGCAGCGGGTAGATCGAGACAGCCTCGAACGGCGCGATCGCGGCGCCTTCGCGGAAAGCCGGCCCGCTGCCGATGAAAATCGCCGCCATTTCCGGCGCAGCGGGGTCAAAACCATGCGCGCCGCCGGCCGCATATTGGCCGCGCTGGCTGGTGCGATAGCGCCAGCCGATATCGGCCAAGCAAATCACGCCCGGCACGCGCCGATGCGTCCCGAAATGAAAGCGCGCCGGCAGCTCGCCCTTACGCCAGCATTCGCCATGCGCGCTGCGGCCGACAAGGGCCGCCTCAACCGCCGCCTCATGGCCCGGCAACGGCGCAATGCCGGCGAACGGGCCATCCCAGACAACACGCGCCTGCTCGCGCGTGATCGATGCATCCAAATCAATCAGCCGATCATCCGAAACCGCCGCCATGCCGTGATCGGAGACGACGACGAAATTCACCCGGCCCTGATAGCCGCGTGCATTAAGCCCCGCGATCAGACGGGCGATGGCCGCATCGGTTTCGGCGATAGCGCCGTTGGTTTCGAGCGAGTCCGGGCCATAGCGATGGCCGGCGGTATCGACGATATCGAAATAGAGCGTGAGGAAACGCGGCCGCTCCGCCTCAGGCAGGTCGAGCCAAGAGAGCAGAATGTCCACGCGCGAAAAGCCAGGGAGCGATTGATCGAAATCTCGATACTGGCTGGGCCGGCCGCCGCCGATTTCCCATTCGCTGCCAGGCCAGAACATGGTGCCGGTGCGCACCCCCGCGCGCTCAGCGCTGACCCACAGCGGCAGCCCGCCTTCCCACCAGATTGGATCGGAGGCGACAGCGCGATCGGCCAGCGTGAAGACAACGCCCGGCCGCTCAGGATCTTCCATGCGGTTGTTGATGAGGCCGTGCCGATCGGGGCGAAGGCCGGTGATCAGCGTGTAGTGATTGGGGAAGGTGACGGAGGGAAAGCTCGGCTCGATCTGCCCGCGCACGCCTGCTTGCGCCAAACTGAGCAACGCGGGCGAATGGCCGCGATCGAGATAATCGGGGCGGAAGCCGTCGACGCCGATCAGGATGGTGATCTCGCGCGGCGCGGCCTGCGGCGGGGCGCTGGCGCATGAAGCGACGGCGGCGGCGAGAGCGACAAAAAGAAAAGAGCGGATCCAGTTCATGGCCCCGCTCCTAAACCGTGTTCGTGACAGATGCACGAAGCGATTTTAGCCATCATGGGTGGACGCGGCGTTCCAAAAAGCCGCCTCTTGCGCCGCAATTAGCCGCCGCCGAAGAAAAACTGGCCATTAGCAACCAGCATCGACGCCGCAAGCGCGGCCACGAGCGCGGTCTTGTGACGGAAAGCGGATACTTCGAGGAAGTGAAACAGGACAAACAACAGTGGCAGAACGGCAACGCTCGCGTAGAGGATCGCTTCAACCGGATTGAACAACAACACCAACACAAAGCGCAGCAGCACGAATGCGCCAAGCCCCAGAACAAGCCGCGTGACGCGCGAGGCCCGGATGAAAGCGAACAGCGCAAGGTAGCAAGCCAGGAAGAGAACCGGGGCCGGGCCGCTGAAGTAGCTCAACGGCGAGGGATCGAAGAAGCCGAAATAGTCCGGGAAGGAAAGCCAGGGGGCAGAGGTCAACTCGGCGCGCGGAGCGCACAGGCTGTAGAAGAAGAAATTCATCACCGCGCCGATGAAATCAAAGTCATAGCGAGTGTCGTCAGCGCGGGTTGCTTCGCTGACCGGCGTATATTCCAGGATGAAGCTCATATAATGCGACAGCAGATCCATGCGTATGATCTGGTGCAGAAGATAGGCTGCCAGCGCGAGGGCGTGGACCAGCACGAACAACCTTCCCGAAGGCTCCTTGACCAAGCGCAGGCCAAACATGATGGCCGGGGCGATGGTCAAAAACAGGATTGAGATGTCGTTGTAGAGCCCGAGCAGGAATATAAAACCCATGCCCAGGGTGAGCTTGGCGCTTGCGCCGCGCGCCGCCATGTAGACTAGCCCCAGGATATAGGCGGAGTAGAGCGCGGTGGAGAGCGCGTAGCTCTCGGGCAGGCTGGAAAAGTGGATGATCGTCAGCGCGAGCCCGGCGGTGATCGCGTAGATCAGGCTCCGCACGCTCAAACGCCCCGTCGCGATCGCGAACACGCCCATGCACAGGACCAGATTGGTCACACCGAAAAGCATGTAGGGCGCCTTGGCCCAAAGCGCGGTTTCCTCGATGCCCAACACGCCTAGCAGCGCGCGATAGGCACGCAGAACTTTTGTGGTCAGCCAGTGCAGATCGATGTTGCCATCGGCGAGCAGGTAGGTCGGAACATCCGCGCCGAAGGGATAGTCGCTGTAGTTTGGCCGCTCGCCAAGGTCGATATTTGCGAAGAAGTACAAGAGCCCGACTAGAACGCAGGAAATCCCAGCCGCTGCGAGCATGCTGGGCGTCGCGCCAATGCTTTCCAGCCTGCGCTGACCTTCTGCTTTACTCATGCCCCCGCTCCAAAACGCCGACGCGGGGATGGACCGGGGCCTGATCTGCCCGCGGTTTAACCTTCGTCGGTGTAAATCGCCTCAGGGCGCGGGCCGCTGTCTTGGCCCTTCGCCGCCTCGTCGCGATCGACAAATTCGATCACCGCGAGCGGGGCGTTGTCGCCATAGCGGAAGCCCGCCTTCAAAACGCGCGTGTAGCCGCCAGCGCGGGCGCTGTAGCGCGGCGCGATGGTTTCAAACAGCTTCTTGGTTTGGGTTTCATCGCGCAGGCGCGAGAGCACAAGGCGGCGCGCGCCCAGATCGCCCTTTTTGGCGAGCGTGATGAGACGCTCCACCACCGGGCGCAAGGCTTTGGCCTTGGGCAGCGTCGTCACGATCTGCTCGTGCTTGATCAGGGCCGCGGCCTGGTTGGCGAACATGGCCTGCCGATGGCTTGCGGTGCGATTGAGTTTTTTGTGTCCGACGCCGTGGCGCATAGCACGCTGTCCTTAGATCTGGTCTTCGTATTTCTTAGCGAGATCGTCGATATTGTCCGGCGGCCAATTCTCGACCGCCATGCCAAGGTGCAGCCCCATAGAGGCGAGCACTTCCTTGATCTCATTGAGCGACTTGCGCCCGAAGTTCGGCGTGCGGAGCATTTCCGCTTCCGACTTCTGAATGAGATCGCCGATATAGACGATGTTGTCGTTCTTCAGGCAGTTGGCCGAACGGACCGAGAGCTCAAGCTCATCGACCTTCTTCAGCAGCGCCGGATTGAACGGCAGATCAGGCTTCTCGCCGCCTTCCTTCTTCGCCTTCGGCTCTTCAAAGGTGATGAATACTTGCAGCTGGTCCTGCAGGATGCGGGCCGCATACGCGATCGCATCTTCGGGGCGGATCGCGCCGTTGGTTTCGACTTCGAGAACGAGCTTGTCGTAATCGAGCACTTGGCCTTCGCGGGTGTTGTCCACGCGATAAGCCACGCGACGGACCGGCGAATAGATCGAATCGACCGCGATGAGGCCGATCGGCGCGTCATCGGGGCGGTTCTGCTCGGCCGGGACATAGCCCTTGCCGTTATTGATGGTGAGCTCCATGCGGATCGAGGCGCCCTCGTCCAGCGTGCAGAGCACCAGCTCCGGATTGAGGATCTCCATATCGGAGACCGTCTGGATCTGGCCGGCCTTCACTTCGCCCGGGCCATCAGCCTTCAGCATCACGCGCTTGGGCCCCTCGCCCTGCATGCGGATGGCGACTTGCTTGAGGTTCAGCACGATGTCGGTGACGTCTTCGCGCACGCCGGGGATCGAGCTGAACTCGTGCACAACGCCATCGATCTGCACCGAGGTGATGGCCGCGCCTTGCAGCGAGGAAAGCAGCACGCGACGCAGCGCGTTGCCGAGCGTGAGGCCAAAGCCGCGCTCAAGCGGCTCGGCCACCATGGTGGCGCGACGCACGGCGTCGAACCCATGTTCAAAGATCGGCTTTTTCGGCCGGATCAGTTCAAGCCAATTCTTTTCGATCGAGATCATCAGCGAATTTTCCAATCTCGCCGCGCGGCGTTTGCAACGCGCGCAGCGTTCAAATGATTAGACGCGGCGGCGCTTGGGCGGGCGGCAGCCATTGTGCGGAATCGGCGTCACGTCGCGGATCGAGGTGACGGTGAAACCGATGGCTTGCAGCGCACGCAGCGCGCTTTCGCGGCCCGAACCCGGGCCCGACACGTTCACCTCAACGGTGCGCATGCCGTGCTCCATCGCCTTGCGGCCTGCATCTTCAGCGGCGACCTGCGCGGCGTAGGGCGTGGACTTGCGCGAGCCCTTGAAATTCATCGAACCAGCGCTCGACCACGAGATCGCATTGCCTTGCGCATCGGTGATGGTGATCATCGTGTTGTTGAACGAGGCATGGACATGCGCCACGCCCGTCACGATGTTTTTGCGCTCACGCTTCTTAACGCGCGTTGCTTCCTTAGCCATTGCGGCGTGTCCTTACTTCTTGACTTGCTTCTTGCCGGCGATGGGTTTCGCCGGGCCTTTGCGCGTGCGCGCGTTCGTGTGCGTGCGCTGACCGCGGACCGGCAGGCCGCGGCGATGGCGCAGGCCGCGATAGCAGGCAAGATCCATCAGGCGCTTGATGTTCGTCGCCGTTTCGCGGCGCAGGTCGCCCTCAACGGTGTAATCGCGGTCGATCGTTTCGCGGATCTGGAGCACTTCGGCGTCCGTCAGCTCGTTCACGCGACGCTCGGGCGCGATGGAGACCTTTTCACAGATCTCTTTGGCAAATTGCTGGCCGATCCCATGGATGTACTGCAGCGCGATAACCACGCGCTTCTGGGTCGGGATGTTGACGCCGGCGATACGCGCCATGTCGTGTGCTCCAATACGCAATAGGCGCGACGCCGCCGGGCGTTCATAGCCCGTTGGTGGCATCGCGCGTTGGGTGTTCGCGAAGGAGGCGGTTATAGCGGGGCGAAATGCCGCGTCAACCGGCCGTTACGCGCTCCTGATGCGGCGTTTCGGCAACCTCACGGGCGTCAAATTGGGTGCGCGCCGCGATAATGCAAGGCTGGTGGCGGATCGCCCACTCCGAGAGCGCATTCACGGGCCCCAAAAGGTCGCGCCCGAGCTCGGTTAACGCATAATCGACGCGCGGCGGAACGGTGGGGGTCACGGTCCGGCTAATGAGGCCGTCACGCTCAAGGTTGCGTAGCGTCAGCGTCAGCATGCGTTGTGAGATCCCGCCCACCACACGCTTAATTTCGTTGAACCTTTTGCCCCCCTCCCCGAGCCGGGCGATGATCAGCACGCTCCATTTATCGCCAATACGCGACAGGATGCCGGAGATCGCGCGGCAATCATGGGAGTTCGGATCGGACACATAGGTGTGCCCTGGTGAGGTGCTTGTGCGTTCTTGCGTGGATTCCATGGTTGCACATATAGCCCTGGTTACCTGTTTAGACCAGGGGAGATTTGGGAACCATGACTAAAGTCGCCGTTATCGTTGGCAGCCTGCGCAAAGGCTCCTTCAATCGCCAGCTTGCGGAGGCGCTCACCAAATTGGCGGCCCCGCGGCTTGAGCTTGAGATCGTCGAGATCGGCGATCTGCCGCTTTATAACCAGGATGACGAGGGCGAGCTCCCCGCCCCTGTGGCTCGCTTTAAAGGCCAGATCGAGGCCGCGGACGCGGTGCTGTTTGTGACCCCGGAATTCAATCGCTCGTTCAGCGCGGCGCTAAAGAACGCCGTTGAATGGGGCAGCCGCCCGTGGGGCAAGAATTCCTGGATGGGCAAGCCCGGCGCGATCGTGGGCGCAACGCCCGGCGCTGTCGGCACCGCCGCGGGCCAATCGCAGCTGCGCAACGTGGCCCAAGCGATCGGCATCGCGCTGATGGTGCATCCGGAGATTTATCTCAGCTACCGCGAGGGCCAATTCAGCGGCGCGAACGTCACCGACGACGGGCTGGCGCAATTGCTGAACGGCTGGGTCGATAGCTTCGCCGATTGGATCAAGCGGCTGAGCTAAGCGCCGCCGCACGCCATAAGAAAAGTCCGCCTGAGCAATCAGGCGGGCTTTTTGATTCGAGGCTGCGAGGGCCTTAAGCGAGCGCGTTGGCGATCGACGCAGACACCGCGCTGACATCGGCCATGCCGTCCACGCTGCGCATTTTGCCTTGCGCCTCATAATACGGCACGAGCGGCGCGGTTTGCGCGAAATAGGCGTCGAGCCGCACTTTGTAGGCTTCGGGATTATCGTCGGCGCGGCCCTCTTCGGCGAAGCGCTTGGCGATACGATCCATCAATTGCTGGGAATCGACCTCAAGCCGCACCACGCGATCAATTTTCTGGCCGTGCTTCTCCAGCATGGAGTCGAGCGCCTCGGCCTGCGCGACCGTGCGCGGGAAGCCATCGAAGATGAAGCCTGGCGCGCCTTTATGCGCGGCGAGCGCATCTTCGATCAGCTCGATCACGATCTCGTCCGAAACCAGCGAGCCTGCATCCATGATCGCCGCCACGCGGGCGCCGAGCTCGGAACCGGATTTGCGGGCTGCGCGCAGCATGTCTCCGGTGGAGAGCTGCACATAGCCGCGTTCTGCGGTGAGTTTTTTCGCCTGCGTGCCTTTGCCGGCCGCGGGCGGCCCAAACAGGATCAGGTTCATTTCTTGACGATCCCCGGCCCGCCCCCGCGCAGCTTCGAGCGCTTGATGAGGCCCTCATACTGGTGCGCGACAAGGTGCGACTGGATTTGCGCCACGGTATCGAGCGTGACTGAAACCACAATCAGCACAGAGGTGCCGCCGAGATAGAACGGCACGCCATACGCCGCGATCAGAATTTCCGGCAGCAAGCACACCAGCGTGATGTAGGCGGCGCCGATCACGGTGAGGCGCGTGAGCACGTAATCGAGATACTCGGCGGTCTTTTTGCCGGGGCGGATGCCGGGCAGGAAGCCGCCATATTTGCGCAGATTATCGGCCGTCTCTTCCGGATTGAACACGATCGAGGTGTAGAAGAACGTGAAGAAGATGATGAGGACGGCGTAAAACACCATGTGGCCCGGCGTGCCGTAGCCGATATAGCGCATGAAGGTGTCGAGCCACTCGGGCGTGTTCGTGCCCATGCCGGCAAAGCTCACCACCGTCGTCGGCAGCAGAAGCAGCGACGAGGCGAAGATCGGCGGGATGACGCCCGCGGGGTTGAGCTTGAGCGGCAAGAACGAGCGCTCACCCATGCTCATCATCCCGCCCGCCTGCTGGCGCTTGGGATATTGCACGACAAGCCGGCGCTGCGAGCGCTCCATGAACACGATGAAGACAATGCAGCCCAGCAGCAGCAGGCCGATCGCCAGCACGGCGAACGCGTTGATATCGCCTGTGCGCATCAGTTCGAGGCTTGAAATCACCATGGTCGGCATCGCGGCGATGATGCCGGCGAAGATGATCAGCGAGACGCCGTTGCCGACGCCGCGCGCCGTCACCTGCTCACCCAGCCACATCAAGAACATGGTGCCGCCCGTCAGGGTAATGACGGTCGAGGCGATGAAGAACACGCCCGGATTGGTGACAATCCCCGCGCTCGATTGCAGGCCGACGGCGATGCCGTAGGACTGGAAAACCGCGAGCACCAGCGTGAGATAGCGGGTGTATTGGTTGATCTGCTTGCGGCCGACCTCCCCTTCCTTCTTCAAGCGCTCAAGCGACGGCACCGAGGCCGACATGAGCTGCATGATGATGGAGGCCGAGATGTAGGGCATCACGTTCAGCGCGAACACGGCCATGCGCTCGACGGCGCCGCCGGAGAACGTGTTGACCAGGCCCAGAATGCCGCCCGCCTGTTGATCGAAGGCGGCGGCGAACGCGGTGGGATCAATCCCCGGGATCGGGATGAACGTGCCGATCCGGTAAACGACAAGCGCCATCAGCGTGAACAGGATCCGCTTTTGCAGTTCCTTGGCTTTGGCGAAGGCCGCGAAATTGACATTCGCGGCAAGTTGTTCTGCGGCTGAGGCCATAGGGGCGAAGGGCTCCGAACTCGTGTCACGCTAAGTGGGCGCGCTTGCGCGCACCCACGGCTTCGCCGCGCTGGCTTAAGCCTTTGCTTCTACCGCCTTGGGCGGGTTCAGCAAAGTCACCGAACCGCCGGCCTTTTCCACGGCCGCGATGGCCGCGGCGGTGGCGCCGGTGAGCGTGATGTTCACTTTGGCCTTCAGCTCGCCGCGCGCAAGGAGGCGCACGCCATCCTTTTTGCGGCGCACGAGGCCGGCTGCGACGAGCGCGTCCTCGGTGATGTCGGCCTTGGCGTCGAGCTTCTTGTTATCAATCGCCTTTTGCAGGCCATCGAGGTTCACCCAGGCGAGCTTCTTCGGGTTCAGCGGATTGAAGCCGCGCTTGGGCATGCGCATGTGCAGCGGCATCTGGCCGCCTTCAAAGCCATGGATCGACACGCCGGCGCGCGCCTTC
>DAORMO010000106.1:0-283 GCA_035440585.1 Terricaulis sp. | reverse complement strand
CCCTGCACCGAGGGCGTGTCTTCAAGTTCGACCGTTTGATAATTGCGCTTAAGGCCAAGGCCCAGCAGCGTCGCGCGCTGGCTTTCGTCCCGACGGATCGGGCTGCCGATGCGGCGCACTTTGACGGTTTTCTTCGCGGCCATTGTCTTAGCCCTCCGCCGGCACTTCGCCGAGGCTCGCGCCATCCTTCCGGCGGCCGACGATGTCGGCGACCTTCAGGCCGCGGCGGTTGGCGACCGCGCGGGGCGAGGTTTGATGCTTGAGCGCGTCGAACGTGGCGCGC
>DAORMO010000105.1:10519-10737 GCA_035440585.1 Terricaulis sp. | reverse complement strand
GCTTGCGCCAGCGCGGCTCGGGCGGCTTATCGCGATCTCCGCCGCGCATCGGCCTGCGCCTTTGGCGAGCGGCTGGCGCGGCGTGCAGCGGCGCATCGTTGAAGATGGGCTGGCGCGCGGCGATGGCGCGGGCGGGCTCGCGCTCGCGCGGCAGCTGGCGATGGTGACCTATCGCAGCGCCAAAGAATTTGAGACCCGGTTTGAGCGCGAGATCGGCG
>DAORMO010000105.1:7094-10422 GCA_035440585.1 Terricaulis sp. | reverse complement strand
GAAGCGATTGACCGCTTCCGCGCCCGCCCGGAAAACATTCTGACGCCGACGACTTTGGTGGCCTGCCCTGGCGATCAGCTGGCGCCGCTGGCGGATATGGAAGAGCTGTCGCGGCTTTTGCCGCATTGCACCGGCCTTAGGCTGCTGCCCTCGCTTTACGGGCATGATGCGTTCTTGAAGGAAGCGGAGCGGCTGACGCCGATCATCCGCGAAGCACTGGCATGAGCAAAAAAACCGAAAACGACGAAACCATCCTGGCCAATGCCGGGATCGATAGCGATAGCGCGCAAGGCGCGGTGATCCCGCCGATTTATCTTTCGACCAATTATTCGTTCGACGGCTTTGGCGGCAAACGCACGTTCGATTATGCGCGCCCACGCGCGCGCAATTGGGCGAGGCGCTGGCGCGGCTGGAGCGCGGCGCGGGCGGGGTGGTGACATCCTCGGGCATGTCGGCGGTTGATCTTGCGCTTTCGCCTTTGAAAGCTGGCGCGTTCGTGATTGCGCCGCATGATGCCTATGGCGGCACCTGGCGCTTGTTTGACGCGCGCGCGCGCAAGGGCCAGCTTGAGGTGGCGTTCATCGATCAGAACGATGAAGCCGCGCTTGATGCGGCGCTTCAGAAGAAGCCGGCGCTGGTGTGGATCGAAACGCCCTCCAATCCGCTGATGCGGATTGTCGATGTGGCCGCGATCGCCAAGAAGGCCAAAGCAGTCGGTGCGAAGACCGCGGTGGACAACACCTTCCTTTCACCGCTCTTGCAAAAGCCGTTGGAGCTGGGCGCCGATATCGTGGTGCATTCCACCACCAAATATCTCAACGGCCATTCGGACGTGATCGGCGGCGCGCTGATCGCCAAAACGGCTGAGGCGTTTGAGGAATATAAGTGGTGGGCCAACTGCACCGGCGTCACCGGCGCTGCGTTTGATTCATGGCTGACGCTGCGCGGGCTTCGCACGCTGGCGGTTCGGCTTGAGCGGCAACAGCAAACAGCCGGGCGCGTGGCGCACTATCTCGCCGCGCATAAGGCGGTGTCTCAGGTTTATTATCCGGGGCTTGAAAGCCATCCGCAGCATGGCTTGGCCAAGCGCCAGCAAGCCGGCTTTGGCGCGATGCTGAGCTTTGAGTTGAGGGGCGTTGATCCGAAAAGCTTCATCGAAGGCTTTGAGCTCTTCACGCTGGCGGAATCGCTCGGCGGCGTTGAAAGCCTGATCGCCCACCCCGCAAGCATGACGCACGCCGGCATGAGCCCCGAAGCGCGCGCCGCCGCCGGCCTCACAGACGCCCTCTTCCGCCTCTCCATCGGGCTAGAGCACGAGGATGATCTAATCGCGGATTTTGAGCGGGCGTTGGGTTAGCGCCTTAGGCCCGAGCGGGCGCGAGCAGTGCTTTCATTTTCTTCGGATCCCGTTCGATCGCCAGGAGCAGCGCACGCGCAGGCGCGTCAGGAACAGACCGGCGCTGCTCCCAATCGCGCAGCGTGGTGAGCGGGAGATGGAACGCCTCGGCGAATTCCCGCTGCGTGAGCCCAATTCGTTCGCGCAAGGCCTTCACGCGCGACACACGGCGCATCTGGGATAGCTTCTCGCTTGAAAGCGGCTGCGCGTCCGGATCAGCGCGCGCGGCCTTGCGCACTTGCGCGTCAGACATCGCACGCAGGCGCGCCCAGTCCGTGGCGTTTTTTTTCTCACCAGATTTCGCGGTCGCCCGCGTGGTAGCGGTCTTTTTCATGCTTGGTCGCCTTGCGCGCGGAAATGATGCGGCGGGTTTTCTCATCTCGATAAGTCGCGACAACAAAGAGAACGCCGCCGCGCGCCATGCCAATGACAATGTCGCGCTCTTCCTCATAGTCGAAGCGATCATCTGCTTCTTCGATACGATTGGGATCTTCCAGAGCGCCGATCGCGTCCCGAAAATCTACGCCGTGCAGCCGCAGATTAGACGCGGCCTTGGCCCGATCCCACTCATACCGCACGCGCCATGGTACCGGTTACCGGTACTGCGGTCAACCGACCGTCGCCAACCTAGAACGGCACCACGCGCCGGCGGCGCGTGTAGTGCAGATAGCCGACGCTGGCGCCGAGGCGCAGGCCGACGCCGAGGCGCATGGGCGCGAGCGTGACGTCATCGCGGCGCTGATAATTCACGCCGACGCCGCCAACGAAATAGGCCGAGCCTTCAACCCCGCCATAGCGCTCGAAAATCTGTTCGGGCGTCATGAGGTTGTAGCAGAGCGTGAAAACTTTCGCGGCGTTGCCGCCGGTATCGAGCCCAATCGAGGGCCCCTGCCAGTAGATGCGCGTGGTGCCGGCGCGATTTTTCAGGCGCAACTGGCCGCGCCCATAGCGCAGGCCAACGCCGGCCGCGCCTGAGCCTTCATCGCCTTGGATATAGCCGGTGGGCCGGCCCAAATCCTCGAACACGCGCTCCACCACAGTGGCGAGCCCCGCTGCGCCCGTGCCGAAGAAGCGCTGGCCGGCGGCGATAATCTCATCTTGGGAATAGGTGTTGTCGTCCGGCTGGCGATTGGCCTGAGCGTGCGCGGCGGCGGGAACAAGCGCGCTGGCGGCGAGGCCGAGCGTGAGCGCGCGGCGGGAAAGATCATGGGTCATGGCTTACCTCTGCCCTTACATTTAGGCGCGCAGAGGGCTGAGTGGTAGCTGAATGCGGGCGGAAAACCGCTAAGCGCTCAGCGCGTCCGCCTCAAAACGGCCAATGGCGAGGAAGCGTTCCCGGCGCTGCTTGCGCAGGTCATCCGGGCTGAGCGGGCTGAGCGCATCGAGCGCCTCAGCTATGGCGGCCCCGACTTTGGCGATGGCGGCCGAGGGCTCGCGGTGCGCGCCGCCGAGCGGCTCTGGGATGATGGAATCGATCACTTTGAGCTGCAGCAAATCCTGCGCAGTGATGCGCATGGAATTGGCGACCTCCTTCACGCGATTGGCCTGGGGCGCTTCATCCTTCTTAGCTTTGTAGAGGATCGAGGCCGCGCCCTCGGGGCTGATCACCGAATAATACGAATGCTCCAGCATCAGCACTTTGTTGGCCGCGGCGATGGCGATGGCGCCGCCGGAGCCGCCCTCGCCGGCGATCACCGTCACCATCGGCACGCCGAGCGTGAGGCAGCGCTCCGTCGAGCGCGCGATCGCTTCGCCCTGGCCGCGCTCCTCGGCGCCGATGCCGGGATAAGCGCCGGCGCTATCGACGAAAGAGACCACGGGCAGTTTGAACCGCTCCGCCAAATCCATCAGCCGCACGGCTTTGCGATAGCCTTCCGGCCGGGCCATGCCGAAATTGTGCTTGAGCCGATCGGCCGTGGTGCGGCCCTTTTC
>DAORMO010000105.1:6658-7084 GCA_035440585.1 Terricaulis sp. | reverse complement strand
GCGACTCCAGGCGATGCCGCCGTACATGTTTGCCGAGCTCGAGAAGAAGATCGCGCGCGCGGGCATGCAGCTGGTGCACGAGGATCGCCGCATCTTCGCCAAAGGCGCGATCGCCTGAGAGCTCGATATAATCTGTGACGAGGGCGGCGATGTAATCGACGAAATGCGGACGCTCCGGATGGCGCGCCACTTGAGTTTTCTGGTGCGGCTCAAGCTTGGCGTAGATCGCCGCGAGCTGGCTTTCGGCTTTGGACTTGAGGCGCGAGAGCTCAACGCCCTGGCTGATCGCATCCGCGCCCGAAGCTTCGGCGAGGGCCTGCAGCTCCTCGATCTTGCTTTCGATCTCCGCGACCGGCTTTTCAAAGTCGAGATATGTGCGCACGCGTCTGGCCCTGCCCCCGGGCGGCTCCCCGGACGGGCCGGAAC
>DAORMO010000105.1:6416-6643 GCA_035440585.1 Terricaulis sp. | reverse complement strand
CAGAGGCCGCTTCAAGCCGAAGCGCTGCTCAGGCTAGCCGTTAGGGCAGCCAATTGCGCCTCAAGGCCCCCGGCGCCATGCTGCGGGCGCGAACAGAACAGGAAACGCCAACGTGACACCCAAGCCGCCCCGCCATTTTTTCGCGCCCCTGGCTACCGGCGCCCCGGCCCCGCTGCGGGATTTGCCGGTGCGGCTTGAGCGGATGATCCATTTTGTGCCGCCCCATC
>DAORMO010000105.1:3860-6288 GCA_035440585.1 Terricaulis sp. | reverse complement strand
TGGAGATGGGCAAGGCGCTCATCGGCGCCGATGTCGGCTATTGGAGCCGCATCAATGCGCTGAACTCGCCCTGGCATCTGGATGACGTGACTGACCTCGTGGCCGGCCTCGGCGATCGGCTGGACGTGATCATGGTGCCCAAGGTCGAAGGCCCGTGGGACATTCACTACATGGATCAGCTGCTCGCGCTACTGGAAGCCAAGCATGGGCTGAAGAAGCCAATCCTGCTGCACGCCTTACTCGAAACCGCGCAAGGGGTGGCGAATGTTGAAGCCATCGCCGGCGCATCGCCGCGCATGCAGGGCGTTTCGCTGGGCCCGGCGGATCTCGCCGCCTCGCGCAAGATGAAAACCACGCGCGTGGGCGGGGGCCATCCCGGCTATCGCGTGCTAGCGGATGCAAACAGCGATGGCGGCGCGCGCGAAAGCGCGCAGCAGGATTTGTGGCATTACACCTTCGCCAAGATGGTGGACGCCTGCGCGATGCACGGCATCAAGCCGTTCTACGGCCCGTTTGGCGACATCAGCGATGGCGAGGCGTGCGAGCAGCAATTCCGCAACGCCTTCCTGATGGGCTGCGCCGGCGCCTGGAGCCTCCACCCCAGCCAAATCGCCATCGCCAAAAAGGTGTTCAATCCTGATGTTGAAGAGGTGCGCTTCGCGCTGCGCATCCTCGAGCTGATGCCCGATGGCGCGGGCGTTGCGATGCTGGACGGCAAAATGCAAGACGACGCGACCTGGAAACAGGCGAAGGTGATCGTGGATTTGGCCAAGCAAGTGGCGGCGAAAGAGCCGGAGATGGCGAAGGCTTATGGGCTGTGACGCGCGCATGCGTCACAGCGGAGAAGCGCTGAAACGCGCGCGGAGCGCGGGACGGAGGGGTGGGCGCTGATATGGGCCGATGCCCGCCGATCATACAGATTTCACCCGACGGTATTGGGCGCGACCAAACTCAAGTACTAAACCACAGGCGCGCCGCTCCGCGCTTGGTAGGCAGTGTTCCGCAATCGGCAGAGAAGCGTTGCTATCGCGCAAGCGAAGAATAGCAGACAAACAACGCTAGCTTCGGGTCCGTGCGCACCGCCGGTGAGGATGTCTGGCCCGAGCGGCACGAGCTTGACCAGTAGCGCCGACACGCCCGCGTCAAATCCGGTAACCGGCAACTCGAAGCCCGTCGCGAGCAGCCAATTCCACCCAATATGCCATCCCATAACACCCCAGATGTTGCGGGCCTTGAGCGCCCAGAGGCATGCGAACGCTGAGAACAGAAATACGCTGGCCGTGATGAGCCTGGCCTCGACTGTAGTGCAGGAAGGTGAACACGACACATGTCAGGATGACGGCGAGAGCGACATTGAACTTGCGGGCAAGCGCGGACATTAGCCAGCCGCGAAAGATGATCTCTTCAACACCGGCTTGAACCACAAAACATAGAAATAGGATGCCGATGCTGATCAAGTCTTGTGGCGCAGCGAAGGCGCCCCCAAATCCGCGCGGTTGGTATCCGCCCGCCGCCCAGATCGCAGCGACGATCGCGCCGAGGGTCGCAACCCCAATGCCTAGTCCGCGCGCAAACGAGATCGCCCCGGCCCCCGACGCCAAGCCGATGGTGCTGAGCGGCCGGCGTTCTACGAGCAACACCCATCCAAGCACCAACGCGCCAGTGATCGCGAACGGGATGAGCAAGAAGGCGTAAAAGCCGAGCGCGCCGATCGGATTGCCGTGATCGTCTACGAATCCCCAGCGAATGAACGGCTCATCGGTCAAGAGCACCGGAGCGGCAACAAAGAAGATCAAGAGAAACGGCGCCAGCACGCCCCAGGGAATCCAGCCCTTCGCGGGCTCCGGCGAGAACAGCGATGTTGTCTTCATGGCGCTGCAATGCGCCAACGAACTACGCCGTTCTAGAATGATCGTGCGAACCTCGCGCGCGTCTAACCCAAGCCTTCGGCGTCAGCCCATAGGCCTGCTTGAACACCCGCCCGAGATGGCTCTGGTCCGAAAAGCCGCAATCGAGGGCGATTTCGGCGATCGCGCCGCCGTCGCGCATCAATCGCCGCGCCAGATCCAGCCGCCTCAGGGTGAGGTATCTGTACGGACTGGTGCCAAACATGGCGCGAAAATCCCGCGACAATTGCCAGCGGCAATGGCCCGTCGCGCGCTCCAGGTCTTCAAGCGAAAATCCACTTGAGAGACTGGCTTCTATGTAGTCTCGCGCACCGGCAACCGCTTCACGATTGACCCGCTTGATAGCGACGGCGCCGCCCGCCGCCGCCTGCAACGCATGCGCCAAATCATAGAGGGCGTCCTGGTACCCGAGGCTCGACAACGGCCGCTTGAAGTCTTCCAGCAGAGCTGCAGCCGCTCGACGCAGTCCAGCGTCAATCGAAACGCCGCCTTCGACGAACGGCAGCGCCTGACCATTCAGT
>DAORMO010000105.1:3517-3850 GCA_035440585.1 Terricaulis sp. | reverse complement strand
CTTCTTGAATATCGGCTGGAGCGATGTAGGCCGCGCGATAGCGAAAGGCCTCGTCGTCGCCGGCGCGGCCGTCATGTTGTTCGTCGGGGTGCAGGATGACGATCTGACCGGGGTAGGACGCCCTTCCGGCGCCACGATAAGTGAAGCTTTGAATGCCGCTTAGCGTGATGCCGATTGTATAGGTGTCGTGGCGGTGGGGCGCGTACGCCGCACCGGTAAGGCAAGCTTCTATGCGGTGAATGTCGCCGGGCGCCTCGACAAACCAGTTTTCGCGAGACCGGGCCACTTCGAAATCTCCCTCATCCCTGCTGACCCGATCCGTCCCGTCTCGCC
>DAORMO010000105.1:0-3476 GCA_035440585.1 Terricaulis sp. | reverse complement strand
GATGCGGGCGATCGCGCTGCTGGATGCACGCAGACGATTTAGGTCCCAGTAGAAGCCCAACATCTCCGACGTCTCAAAGGCCCAGACGCAGACATTAGCGGATTTGCCGCCCACACCCACGTCCGGGCAAAACCGCGCACTCCGCCCTTGCTGCGCCATGCCGTTCTGATTTTCATCATCGCCGCCGCGCTTTATTTCACGCTGGCGGCGTTCGCGGCGGCGTCATCGGTTTGCGATTGCATGGGCGGCGCACGGCGTTAATCTCCGGCCCCGCGAGGCAAATTATCGAAGGGGCAATCCAATGAAATCAGCACTTATGGCCATCGCCGCGCTGGGCGCGCTGGCGTTTGCGCCCACAGCGGCGGCGCAAGAGCTGTTTGAAGCGCCCGCCACATGCCAGGCCGCGCCGGAAGTGTACGCTGTGATCGGCGGGCAGCGGCAGCAAATCCGCGCCATCATGGTCTCCACCCGCACGCATGCGCGGCCTTTCGCGGGCGTGCGCCAATATGCGGTGATGCCGGGCGATCGCGCGCAGATGCGCGTGCCGGGCAATGCGAGCTTCGTGGTGGCCGTGCCCTCCAACGTGCAGCCGCAAGGCGTTGTCGTGCTCGCGCATTTTGAAGCGCGCGGCGGCGCGCGCGAGGTGCTTGTGGGCGGCGGCTATATGAGCTGGTCCACCGGCATCCACCCTGACCGCATCGTGCAAGTGACGATGGAGCCCGCCAGCGGCCGCGCGCCCGAAGGGCACACGCTCTACACCGTGCGGCCAAACTCGGAATTGTGGGCGGGCGAATACGCGCTCGTCGTGGCCGGGCAGATGCAGCAAGGCTATGGCGGCATTCCAGGCACGTTCTACGATTTTGGCGTGGACGGCTAAGCCCGCCCGGGCTTGATCCACACGGCTAAATGCGCAACCACCCATGAGGCTTGGCTTCATGGGTGGTTTTTTATGCGGATTGCCGGATCGATTTTCGCACTCGCGCTAATGGCGCTGCCGACTTTGGCGCAAGCGCAGGAAGTCACGGCGCAAGAGCGCGCGCGGATCGAGCGCATCCTGCGCCGCACGCCGCTGATTGACGGGCACAACGATCTGCCGATGGCGATCCGCCGCCAATATGACGGTGATCTCGCCCGCGTGGATATCACCGGCGATACAAGCGCGCTCACGCATCCGCTGCACACCGATCTGCCGCGCCTGCGCCGCGGCGGCATGGGCGCTCAATTCTGGTCAGTCTACGTGCCCGCTTCGCTCAGGGGGCTTGAGAACACGCAAGCGGTGATCGAGCAGATTGATCTCACCCGCCGCATGATCGCGCGCTATCCGCGCGATCTGGAATTTGCCGAAACCGCCGCCGACATCGTGCGCATCCATCGCGCCGGGCGCATCGCCTCGATGCTGGGCATCGAGGGCGGGGAAGCGATCAACAACAACCTCGCCTTGCTGCGCGAATTCCGCCGCATGGGCGTGCTCTACATGACGCTGACGCATTCGCTGAACACCGCCTGGGTGGACAGCGCCACCGATGCGCCCGCGCATGACGGGCTCACTGATTTTGGCCGCGAGGTGATCGCGGAAATGAACCGCATCGGCATGCTGGTGGATCTCAGCCATGTTTCCGCGCCGGCGATGCGCGATGTGCTGGCAGTGGCGCGCGCGCCGGTGATTTTCTCACACTCCTCCGCTTATGCGCTCACCGCCCATCCGCGCAACGTGCCTGACGATGTGCTGGAAATGGTGCGCGCCAATGGCGGGGTGGTGATGGTGAATTTCTACTCGGCCTTCATCTCTGAAGACGTGCGCGCCTGGGCGGCGCTGCGCGCCGGCAAGCAGGCTGAATTCCGCGCGCTTAATCCCGGCGATGCGGCCGCTGCGGCGCAAGCGCTGGCGGCATGGACTGCGGCCAATCCCGCCCCGCGCGCCAGCGTGGGCGATGTGGCCGATCATGTGGAGCATATCGCGCGCGTGGCCGGGCATGCGCATGTGGGCATTGGCGGCGATTATGACGGCGTACCCACCCTGCCAGACGGCATGGGCGGCGTTGACGGCTACACGCTGTTGTTCGCCGAGCTGATCCGGCGCGGCTGGCGCGACGCGGATCTTGCCGCGCTCGCCGGCGGCAATCTGCTGCGCGCGCTGCGTGCGGCGGAAGCGGCGGCGGAGACGCCTTAAAGCAAAGCTGGGCCGCTTGCGGATGCAAACGGCCCAGCGCTTCGTTCAAGATAAAAGTCGCTTAAGTCGCGTTCTCCAGCGCCTGCACGCGATCGCGTTGCGTGCGCAGCGTGGCGAGCGTGGATTCAGCCCAGGTGCGCAAGGGGCCCGCCTCGGCGGTGCGCACATAATTCTCATAGAGCTGGATCGCATCGTTATGCGCCTCGACCTGATCGTCGAGATAGGCATCATCAAACTCAGCGCCGGTTTTGCCGCGTAGGTCGGCCAGATCATCGGTGCGATCTTCGGTGACCATCGCTTGCGGCGCGGGGACGGAGATCGTGGGCGCGAGCGCCGCCAGCGCCTGGGACGCAGCATTGCTTTCGCGCTCGATCGTGGCGGCGAGCTCCTTCACGTCCGCGCGCGCGGCGCGAGTGGCGGCGAGCTGCGAAGATTGCAGCTTGAACGCATCGGCGTTGGCGGCGGCCTGGACAAACTCCGTCGGCGTCATGCTGGCGCTGGCGGGCGCGGCGACGGGCGTTTCATACGGCGCCGTGGGCGCCTCGGCTTGCTGCTGCGCCTGCTGGCCGCACGCGGCCAAGGCCAGAACGCCAAGCGCGGGAACGAGATATTTGGACATGATGTCTCCTCCGCCGGCGTGCGGAGCCGGCGTGGAGAAAACACGCACGCCGCCGCGCGCGTTCCGATGGAACAGCAGGCGGTAACCTTTAGCCGCGCAAAGTTCCGCCCGTGGCTTTCGCCACTGCGCTGATGATCTTGGCGCCTGCGGCTTCGATCTCGCTGTCTGTCAGCGTTTTTTCGCGCGGCTGCAGCGTCACCTCGATGGCGAGGCTCTTCTTGCCGGCCGCCATGCGCTCGCCGCGATAGACGTCAAACAGCGCAACATCGCTGATGAGCTGCTTATCCGCGCCAAACGCCGCGCGCACCACATCGGCGGCGGGCGTTGCGTCATCGACGATGAAGGCGAAATCGCGCGTCAGCGGCTGCAGATCAAGCTTTTCGAGCGGCGGCTTGGCGCGGCCTTTCGCACGCGGCGCGGGCAGCGCATCGAGGAACACCTCAAACGCCAGCATCGGCGCTTCCACATCGAGCGCCTTTAAAGCGCGCGGATGGATTTCGCCGAAATACGCGATCACTTTGGGGCCGAGCTTGAGCGCGCCGGTGCGGCCAGGGCGCCAATGGCCCGGCGCTTCGCTCGCGGTCTGCAGCGAGGCGACAGGCGCGCCGAGCGCTTCGAGCAGCGTGTAAAGATCGCGCTTGATGTCGAAAATATCCGGCTGCGGCGCGGCGCGCCAATGGCGCGGCG
>DAORMO010000104.1:6425-10821 GCA_035440585.1 Terricaulis sp. | reverse complement strand
AGCGCCCGCCGATCTTGCTGAGCGCCGCGCCGCCTCTGACGCCTGGGCCAAGCGCGTGGGCTGGCGCGCTTGATTGCGCGCGCCGCAGCGGCCAAGCTGCGCCGCTGCTGAGGGGGAGATCATCATGGGCAAGTGGCTAGGCGGGCTTTTGGCCTTCGTGGGGCTGATCGCGCTGATCGTGATCGGCGGCTATTTCCTGCTGAAGCGGCCTGACATCCCGTATGAAACCCTCGCCGCCGAATATGAGAGCGCGGCCTCGCGCTATGTCGATCTGCCCGGCAATGTGCGCATGCATTATCGCGTTGAGGGCTCAAGCGATGCGCGCGCGCCGACCCTTGTTTTGGTGCACGGCTTCTCCGCTTCCCTACACACGTGGGAGCCCTGGGTCGCGCGCCTTGGCGATACCTACCGCATCATCTCGCTCGATCTCCCCGGCCACGGCCTCACGCGCGCGCCCGCCGGCTATCAAGCCAACATCGACGCCTATCGGGAGATCGTCGATCACTTCGTGCGCGCGCAGCGGCTCGATCGCTTCGTGCTCGCCGGCTCTTCCATGGGCGGGAACGTGGCGTGGGAATATGCGCTCGCCTATCCGAACCGCATCGATGGGCTGATCCTTGTCGGCGCGTCAGGCTGGGAGGATACGCGCTATACGGGTGAGGAGCCGCCGGTGTTTCGGCTGCTGCGCTCCCCGCTTGGGCCGCTGGTGATGCAGCTCGAAAGCACGCCGATGATCCGCCAGGGCCTTGAGGCGAGCTTTTACGATCCCGCCTTCGTGACCGACGCCATGGTGACGCGCTATGCCCGCCTCGCGCGCGCCCCCGGCCACCGCGACATCCTGCTGCAAATGACGACTGGCCGGCGCAATTTCGCCACGCCCGAGCGGCTGATCCCGCTGGCTTCGCTGCCCGTGCTGATCCTGCATGGCGATACAGATCGGCTTGTGCCGCCCGCGCATGGCGAGCAATTCGCCGCCGCGATCCCGAGCGCGACTTTGGTGATGTACGAAAACGTCGGCCACATCCCACAGGAAGAGATCGCCGATCGCTCCGCCGCGGACGTGCGCGCCTTTGTCGACACCGCCCGCCTGCGTGCGAACATGGCGAACGCCGAGTGATGTCGTCATTCCTTCGCTGAACCGCGCTAAGGGGCAGGCATGGAGCTCACACGCCGTTCACTCGCCGCCGCCGCGCTGTTTGCGGCCCCGTCCAACGCCTTCGCGCAATCGCTGGCCCAAGGCGCATTCACGCATGGCGTCGCCTCCGGCGATCCGCTGCCCGATCGCGTCATCTTGTGGACGCGCTTTGTCTCCCCCGGCGATGGCCGCATCGCCTGGGAGGTGGCCGAGGATGAAGCCTTCGCGCGCATTGTTTCGCGCGGAGAAGCCAACGCGCGTTTTGCCAATGATTATTGCGTGAAAGTGGATGCAGGCGGGCTCACGCCTGGCCGCCCCTATTTCTACCGCTTCCGCTCCGCCAGCGGCGCATCTGAAACCGGCCGCACCATTACCGCCCCGCGCGAGGGCGCGGAGCGGCTCACCATCGCTGTGTTTTCCTGCGCCAATTATGGCTGGGGCTATTTCCACCCCTACGGCCACGCCGCCGCGCGTGAGGATATCGATCTTATCATCCACACCGGCGATTACATTTATGAGCTGCCGCGCAACGTCTATCCAAGCGCCAACGAAACCGCGCCGGGCCGCATCATCGATCCCGTCACCGAAACCGTGACGCTGCACGATTATTATCAGCGCTACGCCGTCTACCACACCGATCCGCGCCTGCTGGCGCTGCGCCGGCTCAAGCCGATGAGCGCGGTGTGGGATGATCATGAGTTCGCCAACAACACCTGGCGCGACGGCGCGCAAAATCACCAGCCCGCCACCGAAGGCGATTTCTATGTGCGCATGGCCGCCGCGGCCAAAGCCTATTTCGATTGGATGCCGATCCGCCGCCCCGAGCCGCAAAGCCTGCGCATCTATCGCAGCCTCGATTGGGGCGATCTCGCGCGCATCGTTTTGATCGACACGCGCCTCATCGGCCGCGACCAGGAGCTTGATCTGCGCCCCATCATCCGTGACATCGCCCAAGGCGGCGATGACGCGCGCGCCGCTGCGCAAGCTTTCCGCGCGCAATCATTGGATGATCCAAACCGCTCGATGCTCGGGCCAGCGCAGGAAGCCTGGTTCGCGGGCGAGCTTACCGGCTCCAAGCAGCGCGGCCAGCCTTGGCAGATCGTGGCGCAGCAGCTTGTCGTCGCTGATCAGCGCGCGGAAAACATCACGCGCTTTCTGCCGCCCGAAACGGGCGCCGGCGGGCGCGCCTGGTTTGAGAACGGCGAGCGGCTCACCGCGCTTGGCCTGCCGTGGAACTCTGACGCCTGGGCCGGCTACCCGCCCGCGCGCACGCGCTTTCTGCAAGCCTGCACAGATCACGCGAGCAACGCCGTCATCCTCGGCGGCGATACGCACAATTGCTGGCTCAACAATCTGGCCGCGCCCGGCGCAAACCGGCTCGCGGCGATTGAGTTCGCCGGCGGCTCTGTCGGCTCGCCCGGCATGGAGCGCTCCTTGCGCAACGCCGCGGTTGGCGAACGGGAAGCCGCGATGCAAGCGGCCAATCCGCAGCTCGCCTTCTGCGATGTCACCCATCGCGGTTATGGCGTGCTCAGCTTCACCCGCACGGCCTGCGAAGCCGAATGGCTCGCCTTCTCCGACATCACATCGCCGCAAGCGCCAGCCCCGCACATCACCCGCATCGCCAGCGCCGCAAGCGCTGCCGCCGGCCCCGGCGGCTGGGCGCTTTAACGCCGCGCACTTGGACCGCCGGCGTCTCGCCGGCACACTGGTTCGATTTGAACAAACGGCGCAAGCTAAGGCGCCGCATGCCGGCGAGGACGCCGGCGGTCCAAGCAAACGCCTCTTGATTCACGCTGCAAGCTTCTTCAGCTTTCACACATGACAAACTGGCTTCGCGGCGCGGTGATCTATCAGATCTACCCCCGCTCTTTCCGAGATTCCAACGGCGATGGTGTCGGCGATTTGCTCGGCATCGTCGAAAAACTCGATTATGTCGCCTCGCTTGGGGTGGATGCGATCTGGATATCGCCGTTCTACCGCTCCCCGATGAAAGATTATGGCTACGACATCGCCGATTATAGCGATGTTGATCCGATGTTCGGCGCGCTGGGCGATTTTGATCTTGTGGTGCAGCGCGCGCACGCGCTCGGCCTCAAAGTGATCCTTGACCTTGTGTTCTCACATTCCTCTGATCAGCACGCTTGGTTCCAAGAAAGCCGCTTTAGCCGCGATAACGCCAAGGCTGATTGGTATGTGTGGGCCGATGCAAAGCCCGATGGCGCGCCGCCGAATAATTGGCAGGCAATGTTCGGCGGCCCATCCTGGACGTGGGATTCACGCCGGCGCCAATATTACCTGCACAATTTTCTGCCCGAACAGCCCGATCTCAATCTCCGCGATCCGCACGTGCAGGATGCGCTGTTGGACGTGGTGCGGTTTTGGCTGGCGCGCGGCGTCGATGGGTTTCGCCTCGATGTCGTGAACTTTTACACCCATGACGCGGCGCTGCGCGATAATCCGCCGCTCAATCTGCCGCGCACGCCGGCGCGCCCGCACCAGATGCAGCGCCATCTCTACGATCGCACGCAGCCGGAAACCTTCACCTTTCTCGCGCGCCTGCGCGCGCTGCTGGATCAGCACGGCGCGGTGTCGATCGGCGAGATCGAGGATGAAGAGCCGCAAAAAGTGCAGATGGATTACACCGCCGGGGCCGATCGGCTGCACTCCGCCTATTCGTTCTTCCTGTTGCGCGCGGCAGAAGCAACGCCTGAGCTCTTCGCGCAAGCCATGGACGGCTGGAACGACGCCGCAGGCTGGCCGGCTTGGAGCCTTTCCAACCACGATGTGGTGCGCGTCGCCACGCGTTGGGCCGGCGATGATCCGGGCCGCACGCAGCTCATGCTGGCGATCCTGCTGGCGCTGCGCGGAACCGCCTTCCTCTACCAGGGCGATGAATTGGGCCTGCCGCACGCTTTCGTATCGTATGAGCGCTTGCGCGATCCCGAAGCGATCGCGTTCTGGCCCAATGGCATTGGCCGCGACGGTGCGCGCACGCCGATGCCATGGACGGTCACCAAGCCCATGGTCGGCTTCACCGTCGGCGATGATGCCTGGCTGCCGGTTGATCCGCGCCACCGCGCCATGGCGGCCGATGTGCAGGAGGCCGCGCCCAATTCGGTGCTGGCGGCGACGCGCAAATTGGTGTTCGCCCGCCGCAACAGCGAGGCGCTGCGCGAGGGCCGCTTTGAGCCGCTCGACGCCCCCGCCGGCGTGCTCGCCTTCGCGCGGGTGAGCCCCGCACAGCGCGTAGTTTGCCTG
>DAORMO010000104.1:0-6415 GCA_035440585.1 Terricaulis sp. | reverse complement strand
AATCTCACGCCCGAGCCGCAAGTCGTACCGCTGCCAGCCGCCCCGCAAGCGCTGCTGGTCAGCATCGGTGAGGCGAACATCGAGGGGGAAAGCGCCCATCTGGGCGGCAATTCCGGGCTTTTGGTCGAAATCTAGCACCCCGAACGCTATACAATAACATCGCCCCGGCCTAGCTTGGCCGGATGACGGGGTCGGCACATCGCGCATCAGGCTTCCGGGGCGGCTTCGCCCTGGCGCTGGCGATGCTCGCCATCATCTTCCAGACGCTGGTGCTGGCGCCGCACGTCCACGCCGCCGCCCCGGCTGAAGACGCCGGCTACCACCTGCCCCACACCGATGAAGCGCCCGATGCGCTGGCGGCCTGCGCGCTTTGCCGGCACGCCGCATCCGCACGCGCGCTCGCCACGCCGCCTGATATTGCGCTTCCCACGCCGCCGCCGGCTTCGGCGCGCGCACTTGTGGTGTTCGCCGATACCTCCATCACCCGCGCACCAAGCTTGGCTTGGCGCAGCCGCGCACCCCCGCTCTCGCTCCGCTGACATCCATCGCGCGCTGAAACGCGCGCACCTATCAGCCCAGCCCGCGCAGCATGCGCGGGCGGAGAAGAGCATCCATGCATCGCTACATATTGTCCGCCAGCATCGCCGCGCTTTTGGCCGGCGCGCCGGCCTATGCCGAACAACCGCGCCAGGAAGAAGAGATTGTCGTCACCGCCCCGCTTGAGGGCGCGCTGATCGAAAGCCTGCAAGGCGTCAGCATCATCCGCCGCGACGCGCTCGCCGCCAGCCTCAATGGCGGGCTGGGCGATACACTCGCGTCCCAGCCCGGCATCGCCTCCACCGCATTTGGCGCGGGCGCGAGCCGGCCGATCATTCGCGGCCTCGGCGAAGACCGCGTGCGCGTGCTGCAAAACGGCATCGGCGCGATCGACGCCTCCACCGCCAGCCCCGACCACGCCGTCACCTCCGACGGGCTCGACGCTGACCGCATCGAGGTGCTGCGCGGCGCTGCGGCGCTCGCCTATGGCGGCAACGCCGTCGGCGGGGGGGTGAATGTGATCGATCAATCGATCCCCACGCGCGCTATCGAAGGCTTAGAGGGCGAAATCCTCGGCGCCTATTCCAGCGTCGATGAAGGCCGCCAGGGCGCGCTGCGGCTTGGCCTCGGGGCCGGGCCGTTTGCTTTGCGTTTGAGCGCCGCGCAGCGCGAAACCGACGCCTACGACATCCCCGGCTTCGCCGCGCGCGAGGACCATGATCACGATCATGAGCACGAGGATGAAGAAGAGCACGCGCACGAGGAGCCCGCCTTCGGCGTCGCACCCAACACTTGGACGCAATATGAAGCCTACGCCCTCGGCGGCTCTTATGTTGGCGATTGGGGTTTTGTCGGCCTCGCCGTGCGCCGCACTGAGGGCGAGTACGGCCTGCTCGGCCACGATCACGCGCACGAACATGAGCACGAAGAAGAGGAGGAGGAGGAAGAAGATCACGAGCACGAGGAAGGCCCCAACCTCTCGCGCTTGGCTTATGAGCAAACCCGCTATGAGCTGCGCGGCGATGTCCGCCTTGGCCTTGGCGCCTTCGATCGGCTCGATTTTGCGCTCCAGCACGCTGATTACGAGCACACTGAGTATGAGGCCGATGGCGCGCCCGGCACGCGCTTTTTCAGCGATGGCTGGGAAGGGCGGCTTGAAACCCACCATGGCGGGGAGCGCCTCGAAGGCGCAATCGGCCTGCAATTCTCTGATGTAAACTTTTCCGCTGAGGGCGAGGAAGCGTTCATCGCCCCTTCAACCACGCGCGACATCGGCGTGTTTGTGATCGAGCGCTACGATCTGGGCGGCTGGGGCCTCGAAGGCGGCCTGCGCTTTGAGCAGCGCGAGCTCGATAACGCCGAATTCGGCAGCCGCGATTTTGAAACGCTTAGCGCGTCAGCGGGCGTGTTTGTGCGACCGATGCAGAATCTCTTCATCGCCGCCACCATCGCCAACACTGAGCGCGCGCCCACAGCGTTTGAGCTGTTCGCCAACGGCGCGCACGTCGCCACCGATAATTACGAGCTCGGCGATCCCAACCTCGATACCGAAACCGCGCTCTCGATCGAGCTCTCGGCGCGGCACACCACGCCGCGCTTTGCGCTTGAGGCCAATCTTTTCGGCATCGACTATGCGGGCTATATCGCCCTCGTGGATCGCGGCGATTATTTCTGGTTCGATCATGACGACAGCGGCTTTGTCGATGATGATCACGACGCGCCCGAAGGCGCTGAGGTGTTGCCGGTGTTCCACTTCATTCAGCAGGACGCTAGCTTCATCGGCGGCGAGATCTCCGGCCGCGCGCTGTTGTTTGACGTGGGCGCGTTCGCAATCACCGGCGTCGCCAGCTACGACATGGTGCGCGCCGATTTCGTTGGCGGGGAATCGCTGCCGCGCATTCCCGCCGACACGCTGACGCTGCGGCTCGAAGCGGAAAGCCCGCATTGGGGCGGCTTTGTCGAACACGCTGAAACCGCAGCGCAACGCCGCACCGCCTCGTTCGAAACCGATACAGATGGCTATAGCTTCATCAATGCCGGCCTTGCCTATCGCCCCTATGGCGATAGCCGCATCACGCTGCGCCTTGATGGGCGCAATCTGAGCGATGAAGAGGCCCGCGCGCATTCCTCATTCCTGAAAAATGAGCTGCCGCTGCCCGGGCGGAACATCCGCTTCACCGTGCTGGCGCGCTTCTAATTCGCGCATAGCGCGAATTTAAGCGGCATTTTGTGGTGAATTGAACACGCTGCGCCGCAAGCCTTGAGTTTGCGACGCAGCGTGCTGGCCTTCATCAAAATGTTGCGCTTAGCTTCCCTTCGCACTTGCGAAGGGACAAGAACATGGCCGGAAAACATCGTGCGCGCACATTGCGCAACGCGCTCATGGGCGCGCTTCTCACCAGCGTCGCTTTGGGCGGCATCAGCACCGCGTTCGCGCAAGCCGCCGATGATGAGATCATCGTCACCGGCACGCGCGCGGCCAATCGCTCCGCGCTTTCCACGCCCGCGCCGGTGGACGTCATCAGCGCGGACACGCTGAACCAAGGCGGCGTATCTGAGCTCAACCAAGCGCTTTCCGTGGCGCTGCCGTCCTACACCTTCCCGCGCCCCGGCCTCGCTGACGGCACCGACACCATCCGCCCCGCCTCGCTGCGCGGCCTCGCCCCCGATCAAACGCTGGTGCTGGTCAATTCCAAGCGCCGCCACGCCGCTTCGCTGGTCAACGTCAACGGCACGATCGGGCGCGGCTCCTCGGCGGTTGATCTCAACACCATTCCCTCCGCCGCCGTCGGCAGCGTGCAGGTGCTGCGCGACGGCGCCTCCGCCCAATACGGCTCTGACGCCATCGCCGGCGTGATCAACGTGCTGCTGCGCGAAGCCTCGTCAGGCGGCGGCGTCACCGCCACCTACGGCCAGCGCATCACCACGGTCAGCGCGCCCGTTGGCGCCCCGCCCGCCGGCGCCAATTGGAGCGTCGCCGATCAAGCCTCGCGCGATGTCGAAGATGGCGAGACGCTGACGCTCGGCGGCTGGGTCGGCCTGCCGCTCGGCGCGGACGGCTATCTCACGCTTTCGTTCGAGTATCTCGATCAAGCCAAAACCGTGCGCACTGCGCCCGATTGGCGCCAGCAATATCCGCTTATCGCCGGCGCGTTCGATCCGCGCGAAGCTTCGATCGATCGCCTCAATGCCTGGTACGGCGAGCCGGAAATTGAGCAATACACCGTGTTCGCCAATGCCGGTTACGGCCTCTCCAGCGGCGTCGAGCTGTATGGCTGGGGCGGCTATCAATACCGCGACTCGCTCACCGGCGGCTTCTTCCGCCGCGCACTCGATGATCGCAACACGATCGAGATTTACCCTGACGGCTTCCTGCCGCTGATCAATCCCGAAGTGACAGATTATTCGCTCGGCGGCGGCGCGCGCTGGGGCCTTGCCGGCTGGGATATGGACGCCTCGCTCGTCTACGGCTTCAACGAGATGGAATTCACCATCCGCAACACGCTGAACCGCAGCCAAGGCCCGGCCAGCAAAACCGTGTTCGACGCCGGCGGCTTCAACGCCAGCCAACTCGTCGCCAACCTCACCGGCTCACGCGGCTTTGATGCGGGCGTTGCTTCCCCGCTCAACATCGCCATCGGCATCGAAGCCCGCCGCGAAACCTATGAGATCTTCGCGGGCGAGCCTGATTCCTACATCAATGGCGGCGTGTTGCTGCCAAACGGATCGCCCACCGCCTCTGGCGCGCAGGTGTTCCCCGGCTTCCGCCCGGCCAACGAGGTCGATGAAGATCGCACCTCGATCGGCGCCTTCTTCGATGCGGAAGTGAACCTCACCGACGCGCTGCTGCTCTCGGCCGCCGTGCGCTTTGAGCATTACTCCGATTTCGGCGAGACCTTCTCGGGCAAGCTCTCGGCGCGCTATGATTTCAACGATAGCTTCGCGCTGCGCGGCTCGGTGCAGAACGGCTTCCGCGCGCCCTCGCTGCAGCAGCAATTCTTCACCGCCACCTCCACCAACTTCATCAACGGCGTGCCGTTCGACATCACCACCTTCCCGGCGTCCGATCCGGTGGCGGTGGCGCTGGGCGCGCGCCCGCTTGAGGCGGAAGAGTCGGTGAACTTCGCGTTCGGCGGCGTGTTCCGCCTCGCCGGCTTCAGCCTGACGGTGGACGCCTACAAGATTGACGTCGACAACCGCATCGTGCTCTCCGAAAACCTCACCTCCACGGCGGTGCGCGATTATCTGACCAGCCAAGGCTTCATCGGCATCGGCGGCGGCCGCTTCTTCATCAACGGCGTCGATACCGAAACCCGCGGCGTCGACATCGTCGCCAATTACGCGCTGCAAACCGATCAAATCGGCGCGTTCAACTTCACGCTGAGCGCCAACTTCAACGAAACCGAGGTGACGCGCGTGCCCACCACCTCCGAGCTTGCGGCGCTCACCCCGGCTCCGGTGCTGTTTGATCGCGTCAACGTGCTGACCTTCGAGGAGGGCACGCCCTCCGATAAGTACGCGCTCAGCGTCGATTGGAGCTTTGGCCGCTTCGGCGCCACCGCGCGCGCCACCCGCTACGGCGAAGTGCTTTCGCCCGGCACCACGGCGGCGAGCGATCTTGTGCTCTCCCCGCGCACGCTGATCGATCTCGAAGGCCGCGTCGACATCACCGAGCGCGTGGCGCTCGCCATCGGCGCCGACAACGTGACCGACGAGTATCCCACCGCCAACACCCCGGCGCTGAACTCGACGAGTAACACCCCTTACTCGAACTACAGCCCGTTCGGCCGCTCGGGCCGCTTTGTCTATGCGCGCTTGAGCTACAGCTGGTAAGCCGCTCTAGCGCGTAAGAGCGTCGTAAAATCTTCAAAGCCCGGGCCTTGGCCCGGGCTTTTTCTTTTCAGCAGCCGGCCTTCTCAGCACGCGCCGAAGGTGCAATGCTGGTACTATGTTGGCGCCAAATCATTCCGACGCTGCGGCCGCGCTGGTGGAAGCGGCCAACAATGGCGAGTGGATCGCCGCGCTCGATCTTGTCGAGCAGGCGTTCGGCGTGCGCGGCTGCATCCTCATGGGCTATGACGGCCTCTCGGCCGATCCGGCCGCGGTGATGGCCAGCAGCTTTGGCATGCGCCGCGATCGGCAAGAGCAATACATGGCCGATTTCGCCGCAATCGATTTCCGCAACCGCTTCATCGAGCGCCAGCCCTCAGGCAAAATCATCCACGATTACCAGATCGCCCCGGTCAAAGAATTGGAGCGCACGGCGGTTTACGCCGAATTCCTGCAGCCGCTTGATCTTGGCCGGTTCGTCGGCGTCAATCTCGGCGTGGGCAAGGATAAGTCCCACACCTTTTTCGCGCTGGCCAAAGCCAACGATTCAGAGCCGCCAACCGAGCAGGAATGTGCGCAAGTGCTGGCCATGGCCAAGCTGGCGCGCGCCGCGGTGCGCACCTCCAGCGTCGTCAGCGCCCTGCGCGCGCGCGCTGACAGCATCAGCGCCGCGGTGGATCGCCTCGATGTCGGCATCGCGCTTGTCACAGCCGCGCGCCGCATCGTGGAGTGCAATGATCAGGCGCGCAATTTGCTGGATCTGCATCCGTCCGTCTCCGCGCAGAACGGCTATCTGCGCTTCACAGATCCAGAGGCCGACGCGGAATTGACGCGGCTGCTGCAAGCGGATCCGGCTTTAACGCCCGGCCGCACCTGGATCGCGCGCGGCGCTGATGAGGCAACTTTGGTCGTGATCGCCAACAATATCAGCGCCGCCAGCATGAGCGTCGGCCAGCCGGTTGTAACGCTGCTGCTTGTCGACACGCGGCGCCAAGCGCGCAGAGGTGCAAACGCTTGGCGGCAGCTCTTCAAGCTCACCGCCTCCGAG
>DAORMO010000103.1:8478-10837 GCA_035440585.1 Terricaulis sp. | reverse complement strand
AGGGGCCGGCTTGGCGCTTGGCGGACGTCTCAGAAACCTAAACAGGAAGAGACGTTTCGCTAAACGGCAAGGGCCAGGAAAGCGGACATGCTATTTGGGTCGTGCCGCAACATCTGACGGTTCGCGCGTGCACATTCGCACGCAAGATGTTGCCCGCGTGAGCGATTGAGTGGGACCTCTTCGGCGGCCGATACTCGCTGTTTCGGTGTCGCAACAATTCAACTCACGCCTCGTTGGCATCACGCAGAAGTGGTAAGAGTCGCCTGTCGCAACGATTCGGTGGCGGGAGCGAAACCGGAGAATCTCTAGCTAGTCTCGCCGAAAGCGCAGGCGCATGTACATTCCAAGTCACACGGAGGAACTGCTCGAAGATCTTGCGGAGTCTCTCCAAATCCCACCGTCACGTTACGAGGCCGCGGAACGCAGCTATAAATCTGTCGGCAAATGGCTGCATCGCGACGCATCGAAGGTGCGGGACGCCAATCCCAAGGTCTACATACAAGGGTCGTTCAGGCTCGGCACGGTCATCAAGCCGGTGTCCGACAAGGAGGACTACGATGTCGACCTTGTCTGTGAGGTGTCGCTTTCGAAGACGGCGCTCACCCAGGAAAAACTGAAACAGGCGCTTGGTATAGAACTCGCAGCATATGCTGAAGCGCACAAGCTGAATGCGCCCGAAGAAGGCAAGCGGTGCTGGACGCAGACCTACGCCGATGGCGCGCAGTTTCACCTGGACACGCTGCCAGCAATCCCCGACGCCGCTCGCCTGCGCGCGCTTCTGGAGCAAGCCGGTCATCCGACGCGCTGGGTCGAAACGTCCATCGCAATCACCGATCGCGATCACCCGAACTTCAGAATGATCTCACCCGTTTGGCCGCTGAGTAATCCCAAAGGCTATTCGAACTGGTTCCGGTCTCGGATGGGGACTGCCTATGAAGCGCGCCTCAAGGGACTGGCGTTGGAGCGCCGCGCCTCAGTCGAAGAGATTCCCGAGTACAATGTCAGGTCTCCGCTGCAATCGGCGATCCAGATCCTGAAGCACCATCGTGACGTCATGTTCGTCAAACGCGCCGACGATAGGCCTATCTCAATAATCCTGACGACATTAGCGGCGCTCGCCTATCAGCAGGAGCAGGCCATCGGACCGGCGCTGTTGTCGATGCTCACGCGGATGGATCAGTTCATCGAACGCCGCGACGGCAAGGCGTGGATTCGAAATCCGACGAACCCGGCGGAGAACTTCGCGGATCGCTGGCAGCGCCATCCGGCGCGCGAGAAGGCGTTCTATGAGTGGCTGCAACAGGCGCGAGCCGATTTCGCCGGTGCGGTGGCGGCGTCTGACCGCCTCGGGGCGGCGGGGGTCCTCCGGTCCCGCATGGGCGAACGTCTGATCGAGGCCGCGCAATCTGTGCGCAGTCGCGTCTCGCCCCAGACCGTCGCCGGCAAATTGACGGCGCTCGTGCGCTCCCTCAACCCGTCGCACAGGCAGGCACCGCCGTGGAACTATATCGAGAAGGGATGGGTGCGCATTGATCGCGCAACGTGCGACCGATCGGGCTTTAGGACGCGAACATTTCAGAGTGACGAGACGCTCCCCAAGCATTGTGATTTGCGCTTCGAGGCGGACACCAACATTCCCCGGCCGCACAAGGTCTATTGGCAGGTCGTCAACACCGGCGCCGAGGCCGCCGCGAAGGGCCAGCTCCGCGGCGGCTTCGACGAGGGCGAGATCACGACCGGAAAGCTCACGCGCAAGGAGAGCTCGCTCTATGCCGGCACTCACAGCATCGAATGCTTCATCGTGAAGGACGGGATGCTGGTGGCGCGCAGTGGCCAATTCATTGTGCGAATTGAATAGAAGAGCGAGCGCCGGTGATGGTCAGCCCGAAGACGAGAAGCGTGATCTGGGGACGCGGCGCCGGTCGCTGCCACTTCCCAAGCTGCAACAAGGCCTTGATCGGTGATCTCGTCGCCGGGAACGAGGACGCGAATTTCGGCTTCATCGCTCACATCGTCGCCGAGACGCCAACGG
This sequence comes from Terricaulis sp., assembly GCA_035440585.1. Lineage (GTDB taxonomy): Bacteria > Pseudomonadota > Alphaproteobacteria > Caulobacterales > Aquidulcibacteraceae > Vitreimonas. Next base: position 8,805 of record DAORMO010000103.1, on the reverse strand, counting down.
GCCCCAGGGGATGTCCGACGCGTTCGCCACTCCTGGCTGACGAGCCCTCGAACCTGATGCTGCTCTGCGGGACGCACCACAAGCTAATCGATGTGGACGAGGTCGAGGACTATCCGGAACAGCGCCTCCTGGACATCAAGGCCGCGCACGAGCGCCGCATCGAGATTGTCGGCGAGATCGCGCCCGACCGCGCCTCCCACGTGCTCAGATACGGCGCAAAGATCGGTGCGCACGATTCCGTGCTGAGCTTTTCCCGCGTGCGAACGGCGATGCTTCCTGATCGATACCCGGCAGATGGGCGCTCCATCGGCATAGAAGTCGCAGGCT
>DAORMO010000103.1:2617-8468 GCA_035440585.1 Terricaulis sp. | reverse complement strand
GCGACCACCGACGGTGAAGAAGCGTTTTGGACGGCGGAACCGGAGAACCTCTCGCGTCAATTCGCTTTGCATGTGGCCAGCCGCATCACGAGCAGGGAGATCGCTCACCTCTCGGTGTTCGCGCTCGCGCCGATACCGCTGCTCATCAAGCTGGGGGCATTGCTTGGCGACATCACGCCCAGCGATGTCTTTCAGCTTCACCGGGAGCCCTCGGGGTGGTCTTGGGCCAGAAACGGTCAACGACTCGACTTCGCAGTTCGGCGTCCTGACGTTCTTCGTCCGTCGGTCGCGCTCAAGCTCTCGATCTCCGGTTGGATCAGCGATGATCGAATAACGCGCGTCCTTGGAGAGGATGTGTCGATCTGGTCGGTGGAGGTAGACGCGCCGCACAATGACGCGATGCGTCATCCCGAGGATCTTGCGGCGTTCCGGCAGGTTATCAGGCGGCTCTACGATGACATCAAATCAGCGCACGGGCAGGATGCGACAATCAACGTATTTCCAGCGCTTCCCGTCTCTTGTGCGGTCGAGTTGGGCCGCGTGCGAATGCCGAAAGCGGATCTGCCTTTGGTCGTATTCGATCAGGCTGGCGAAGCTGGCTTCGTAAAACGTCTGGACATTCGGTGAGCTTCGGCCTTTCCGGCGCTGACTTGGCGGGCCCCACAAGGGACGATGTCTGCTTGATGCGGCTGAACGCGCCGGTGCTATCATCCGCGGATTGGATTGTAGGTCACGCGACCTTGCAGTCGTGGAGAATGCCATGATTGGGGTTGGCGAAATTCTGTCCCTGCCGCACGGCGCAAGGTTTTACCGCGCCGATCTGCACATACACTCCTTTGGAGCCTCGCACGATGTGAGCGACGTGACGATGACGGCGGAAGGCATCGTTGGGACCGCGCTGGCTGAGGGGCTGGGCGTGATCGCGATCGCCGATCACAACGACATTCGCAATGTGGCCGCGGCGCTCAAAGCGGCGGATGGCTCGGGCCTTTTTGTCGTTCCGGCTGTCGAGCTGTCGACGCCGGAGGGGCACCTGTTGTGCTACGCGCCGTCCACAGAGCTTCTTTCGCGCTTTATTGCTCAGCTCTCGATTGCTGACGCCGGCGCGCCTAATTCGCGATGCCAGAACGCGATGCTGGATTGCCTCGAAAAATTGAAGGCGCTCGGAGGGTTTGCGATCCTCGCCCATGTCGATGGACCGAGCGGACTCGACGTGCAGGTGCCTGGGATGTCGCCGCACAAAGTAGATATTCTGTGCCACAGCGCGCTCGTTGGCCTCGAACTGAAAAGATCAGACTCTGAGATCAGCTTTGCCGAGGGTGACCCTGTGCCAGAGCGCGCCCATGTCGGTGAGAAGCGCAGAAACCTGCTGGGCTTGGGCGCGCGACAGTGTCTCGCCAGAGTGCTGAACTCAGATTCTCACACGCTCGCCGCCCTGGGTCGCAATGCGCAGGGTGGTCGTCGGGTGACGCGCGTGAAGATGGCGACGCCATCGTTCGAGGCCCTGCGCCAAGCGCTGGAAGACGCGGAAGCACGCGTGCGCATTGAGGACGACATTCCTGAAACTATCCCGCAAGTTTTGGGCGTTGCGATCGAGGGTGGCTTTCTCGATGGTCAGATGGTGCAGTTCAGCCCGAATCTCAATTGCATCATTGGCGGACGCGGTGCGGGAAAATCCACGCTCTTCGAGTGCGTACGGTGTCTCAGCCGTGAAAGGAGTAGTTCGTCGGCAGTGGACTCAGAGATTTGGCCCTCTGGCCTCCATCTCTATTGGCAGGATGCGGCGGGTCAGAAACACACGCTTTTCCGTCCAATGGGTGGCGGCGTTGAGAACGCCGACGATGAATTCACGGGCCCTGACAGCTTCGCGATGGAGAGCTTTGGGCAAAGCGAAACTGCCAAAATCAGTGCTCAGGCTCAATCCAACCCGACGGCACTGTTGGGCTATCTGGATCGTTTCGTGGATCTCGAGGCAGATCTCGCTGCAGAAGAAGCCGCCCGCAGGGCGCTCCTCGATCTGCAGACAGAGATCGAAAAGGCGCAGGCCAAAGTCGACCTTATTCCTCAGTATGAGCGTGCGCTGTCGGTGGCGCGCCAGCAGCTTGCGGCTTTGGAGCAAGCCAAGGCGAAGGATGTGATCGCCCTGCAGCGTCGGGTCGCTGATGAGAGGGCTGTGCGTCAGCGAGTTGCCGAAAAGATTGGTGAGCTGAAGGCAGACTTGGCCAGCGCCTCACCGGCTGCCCGGATTGATGAACTCAGGCAGATCGCCGATCCCGCAAACCTCTCCCTCGGCGCTGCCGAGTTTGCCGCGATCTTGACGGACGCCGCGGTTTTCGAGGCAGGCATGGCTGATGCGGACACGAAGATCCGATCTGGGTTCCAGATCTTTCAGGGGGCCGCAGCGACACAGATCGCGGCCTGGAAGGCCAAAGACGCCGAAGCAACGCGCCAGATTGAAGAGAAGCGCAAGGAACTGGAGGCTCAGGGCGTGAAGCTCGATATGGCCTTCATCCAAAAGCTGGCCAATGACGAGGCGACGCACAATCAGAGCGTCATCAATCTCAAGACCTGGATTCCGCAGCTCAAAAAACTGAAGACGCAACGCGCCGTTGCGTTGCGGGATCGGTGGGCGGCGCGCGACCGTGTGGCCACCGCGCGCGACGCCTATGCGCGTGAAGCGTCCAAAGTGCTGGAGGAGACGCTTTCCGATCTTAAAGTCAGCCTGAAATTTGTGCGCAATGGCTCATCTCCCACGGCCGAGCAGCTAATCGTATCCGCGATGAACTGGCGCACGAGTAACGTTCAGCGCGCAGGCTGGTTGGTCGAGCACGTGACAGTGCCGATTTTGCTCGACGCAATCGACAAGAAGAACCCGTCGTCTATTCGCGCCGTGACCCTGCAGGACGGCGTCAAGCCATTCGACGCCAAGGAGGCCGCAGCGATTCTGGACCGTTTAAGTGCGCCAGATGTGCGCGTCGGCTTGGAAAGTTGCCATATAGACGATCTGCCGCGGCTCAAGGTCACAAAGGCCGTCGCCGACGGGGCGGGCGGAAGCCGGTATGTCACGCGCGATTTCTCAAAATTGTCCCTGGGTCAACAGCAATCAGTGTTGCTGGCGCTGATGCTCTCGGCGAACAGCAACGATCCGCTCCTCATTGATCAGCCGGAAGACAATCTCGACAGCGAGTTCATTTACTTCAGCCTGGTGCCGGTGCTGCGGCGCGCGAAGGAGCGCCGTCAGGTCATCATCGTCACCCATAACGCCAACATTGCAGTGCTTGGTGATGCAGAGCAGATCATTGTCCTGAAAAGCACCAACGAGCAGGCGAGCATCCAAGCGCGGGGGTCAATCGACGATTTTGCGACCCGCGACTTGGCCTGCGCTATTCTGGAAGGTGCACGTGAAGCATTCCAGCGCCGCGCGCGAACCTACGGATATCGACTGGACGCTCCCTAAGGGACCCAACAAAGCGCGAGCAACGAGCGCGTCGCCTTAAAATCAACGCCAGGATGGTCGGCGGCGATTGCGATGGGCTTTTCAGTCACGCGACGATTCATGCCAGAACCTAGTGCCGCAGCAGAGGTCGGCGCAACTCGCTATCTTGGTTGGCGTCTGCTTCCCGCGAAAAGCCGAAGGCCGACTTCTGCTTTGCGGCGGGCAGAGCGTTAGGGCTGCTTGTGGGATGACTCGCCAGTCCGGAGGCGGAGAATGGCTCGCACCAGCCATCGGTGAGCTTCGACTGGGGGCAGGGGCCAAAGCGTTGCGCAGGGCTATAGAGGCGGCCAGGCGGTCCTTTCAACCTGGCTCGACATGGTCCACGGCGACCGCGACACGCTGACATCGTTTCCCATTGTCGCCGCTTCGTTGCCCGTCGTTTCCGGGGCACTTCATCGCCTTGACCGAAACGATCGGGTCGTGCGGCTCTTGTGTGTCAGGCAACGCACAGGAGCAGAACGCCATGCTTGAGATCATCGAAGAACCCCGTGAGGACCCGCGCAACGACCCGCTCTATTCGCGTAAGGAAGCAGCGCGCTATCTGACGCAACTCGGTTTGGAGACCGCGCCGCAAACCCTGGCGCGCAAGTTCCACGAAGGTACTGGCCCGCTCTGCACCCATGTCGCGGATCGCGCCATGTATCGCCGCTCGCATCTTCTAGACTATTTCAAAAGCCAAATCTCGGCTCCGCGCCGCTCTTCAAGCGAACCGCGCAAACCAGGCGGGGGCCAAAGCCGATAATTACCCGTCGAGCGTCTGAGGCGAACAGCTCGCGCGAAACCAGAACGCTATTGCTGATTTCGCGCGCGCGTGTTTGCATCTTTATGCGATGAGACGGCGTCACACCTACGCTTCTGTTCCATCATCGCGTATCGCTGACGTGTTTCCAGCGCTGCGCTCACCCAAACATCATGTCACCGCACCCTACTTGTGGGGTGGATTCCCCTGGTGCGCGTGATGAAGGATCTGATCCCTCAGAAGCGCGTCATGGCCGAACTCGAAATCAGCCGCTCAAGCTTGTGGCGCGCCATGCACAGCAATATTGAGGGCTTTCCAGCGCCGACCATTGTCCGAGGCCGTCTCTATTGGCGCTCTTCAGACCTGCCAGCTTTGCGCGCGGCGCTCGATCAATTCCCTGGCCGCAAAGCCTTTGAACGAGAGCGCCGCCACGCGCGGGCCGTGGCGGCCCGCGCTGAGACGAAAGGGCTGCGCGCCAAGACACGCAAAGCAAAACTCTCGGCTGCCCAACCAGACCTGTTCGGCGAGGCCGATAAGCCCGCACCGGATGGCGCTGAGGCGATCAAAAGCCGATGTCGAGGCCAAAGCCCTTGCCGCGACTGATGTCTTTTGCAACGTCGCGTCCGTATTTGAAGTCGAAGTTCTGGCCATTGACGCGACCTGAGACGGCTTGATTGAAGGCGCGATCCATTTCCTTGCGCCAAGGAACGCATGTCGCCGTGCGATCGTGCTCGATCAAAGCCCAGCTCTGTTGGGCGCCATGGATGCGGCTGGTGAAGACGCCCTCGACGCGTTCGCCATCGCGGGCAAAATGCGTCACCCGGCCAGTGTCACGTTCAAGACGATCGCGGATGGATTTGAGCTCCATCTGCGCCAGGCGCTCGTGCCAGTCATCGACGGTGTGGAATCCATCGCGCTGGTGATCGCCGAGCCCCAGGCCTTTCAGAAGTGTTGCCCGTTGTTTCCAGGCGTCGCGCACCTCGGCGCCGAAATGCTCGTAGCGAAGCTGGCTCTTGTCCTCTAAATCATCCGCCATGCGGTCGAGCCAGGTCGGCCCGTGATAATTGGCTTGGTGATCTATCGCGTGCGGATCCATTAGCTTGACCTTGGCGCTCTCTCGGCCGCCCAGGTTCTCCCGCGCCAAAACCCGATCGAGGTAATTGTCCGGCAGACGGAAGCTGCCGTCGCGATCACGGGCGACAATGCCTTCTCGGCGCAGCGCCTCGAGCCGGCGTTCGTGCATGTCAATGAAGGAAGCGCGATCGGTCGGGTGCGCCTCGCGATGCAGCGCCGCGGAATAGGTGAGACCATTGGCTTGGGCGATCTCCCAGATGGTGCGATCCGACGGCTTAATGTCCGGTGCGCCCCGCGACAGCGAGACGATCGCGCCATGCTCCACCCCGGCAAGCGCGCGCAAGTCCTCCACACGCACCACCCGCGCCGTCCAAAACTTGCCGTCGATGCTCTCAACGCCAATCAGGCACGGACCTTTGGCGTCGCTGCCAAGGCTTTCCCACCCCACTAGGCGGCCGGTGACGCGCTGGCTCGAATGCGCCGCCTCCAGCTCGCGGGTGCGCTCTGGCTCGAGCCCTCGGTTCTCCTGCGCCAGTAGGCGC
>DAORMO010000103.1:1353-2607 GCA_035440585.1 Terricaulis sp. | reverse complement strand
AGCTCGTCGAGATCGAAAGCGGCAGCACGGACCTCGCGGGCCTCGCCCAGGCGGGTCAGCTTGTCCTGCAGCTCACCATCGAGCCGCCACATGCCCGGCTTGCTCTGGCCGGCGAGCTCCCATGTCTCCAGCCGGTTGAGACGCTGCACCAACTGACTTACCTGCATGCCGTCGTCACCAAGCATGCTCATGGAGATCTCGCCGCCGCGCGCACGGTGCAGCAGTTCGCGGTCAAGGTCGGTGAAGCGCTCCAGCTTCACGGCTTGGCTCAACCGGTCGGGCTCCAAGCGCGGTCCCAACAGCTCGGTCGCCAGATCCTCGGCGCGGCCCCGGAAACCGTGGGAAACATAATCACGCGCCATCACCAAGTCGCGGCCCTGATCATCGCCGCCGCGCATCAGCAGGTGAACATGCGGGTGGCCGGTGTCGTGGTGCTCAGCAGCCACCCAATCAAGCTTGGTTTCGAGGTCAAGCTCGACCCGGCGCATCAGCTCGCGGGTATAATCCTTCAGATCATCGATGGCCCCGCCATATTCGGGTGAGATGATCACCCTGAAATGGTGGCGGTCGTCCTCGCAGCGCGCCACGAAAGCCGGGCCATCAGCTTCGTCCAGATCGCAGTCGAACACTTTTGCCGGCTCGCCGTCGCGGCCGGCGCCGTCCCGCTCGACATAGATCGAATGGCGCATGAGCGAGGCGGCGCTTCGGCCGCCAGCTGCCCCTTGCCGCATCGGGATGATCTTGACCATCACCTTCTGGCTTGCCGAAGCACGCTGAGCTGAGGGCGGCTTTACATTGGGTGCGCCGCGCTTGCGATTGTACCAGGCCGTGCGCTTGCGTTGGGAAACACGTTTCGCGCTTGCCGCCGAGGGCGTGGGAAACAGTCTGCCAGACCCAGAGCGGATCGGGCGCGCATAGCCGAATTTGCCTTCGAACTCGTCCTCGCCATTATTCGACGCCATCGCCAACGCTCCGATTTTCAGCGTTAGCGGCTCAAATTCGTCTGCATCTCACATGCACCTCACTGCGAAATTTCAAGCGCAGCGCGCACCTTGCAAAAATAGATGTGCAGACAAGCCGCTAGTACATTCAGTACTGCGGCGCATTATATCTTGCCTGACACCCTTCGTCTTTTTCTGCGATCTGCCGAGTGCTTCCGTGCTATTCATCTCATCATTAGCACAAGCGTCGGGGGAACATGCCATGAGAGGGGTGGGGGATTTTCAGCGGGCGCAGATGAAACATCGAGATGCG
>DAORMO010000103.1:0-1307 GCA_035440585.1 Terricaulis sp. | reverse complement strand
GATCGCCGCAAAACCATTTGAGTTGTCGTCGTGGCCGCCGATGTGACCCCCGCGCTTTATCCAGCGGGGACTGGAATCCGGTCGTCATCAAACGCCCTCAATGGGCGTTGTTCAAGCTCTTCGTTTCCGCTCCATCGCGCCGCGTAAGCGGCTGGCGTCAGCCAGCCCAGCTTTCCGTGCGGTCGATGGTGGTTGTAATCGTCGCGCCAGGTCTCCAGCATCAGCCGCGCATGCGGCAGCGAGCGGAACAGCGTTTCGTTCAACAGCTCGTCGCGTAGTCGCGCGTTGAAACTCTCTGCGAAGGCATTTTGCGAGGGTTTTCCGGGCTGAATATAGCGCCACGCGACGCGGCGTTCATCAGCCCAGGCCAGAACAGCATTCGAGGTCAGCTCCGTGCCGTTGTCGGATAAGATTGCCTCGGGCTTGCCGCGCCAAGCAATGATGCGGCTGAGTTCGCGCACCACGCGCTGGCCGGAGATCGAGGTGTCCGCGACAAGCGTCAGGCATTCGCGGGTGCATTCATCGACAACGCCCAGGATGCGGAAGCGACGCCCATCCGTCATTTGATCGTGCACGAAATCCAGCGACCAGCAAGCGTTCGGTCGATCCGGCGCCTTCATCGGCGCCCGCAACCCCAAGGCGCGCTTGCGCCCGCCACGTTTGCGCACCATCAGCCGCTCCTCGCGATAAATCCGCTGAACGCGTTTCTTATTCACCGCCCAGCCTTCGCGGCGCAGCAGCACGTGCAGGCGCCGATAACCGAAACGCCGACGCTCATGCGCCAAGGCTTTGAGCCGGGTGCGCAATGCGCCGTCATCGCCCCTGATCGCGCGATAGCGCACCAAGGCGCGATCGACGCAAGCAACTCGACACGCCCGCCGCTCGCTCATCTGATGCGCCGTAACCAGATGAGCGACGGCCTCCCGCCGTTGCGCGGGCGTCACCACTTTTTCCGAGCAAATCCTTCAGCGCCGCGTTATCGAGCATCGCATCGGCCAGCAATCGCTTCAGCTTGGCATTTTCGGCCTCCAAGCCCTTCAGCTTTTGCGCGTCGGCGACATCCATGCCGCCGTATTTGGCCTTCCAGGCATAGAAGCTCGCGCTCGACATGCCGTGCTTGCGGCAGAGGTCGGCCGTCGCAACGCCCGCCTCGTGCTCCTTCAGCACGCCGATGATCTGCTCTTCCGTGAACCGTGCTCGCTTCATCTGTCCGTCCTTCGAAGGGCCGGACTCTAACTCCGCGTGGAGGAAAAACTCAGTGGCAGGTCACGCGACGCATTGCGCTGGCCCGGCCTCGACGTCAGCAT
>DAORMO010000102.1:0-10863 GCA_035440585.1 Terricaulis sp. | reverse complement strand
AGCGGATCGATCGGATCATACGGCCCGGTCGTGGTGTTGCGCTCAAAATCACCTTCGGCGAACGAAGCCGCGATCGAAAAGCCAAAGCCGTTCACCCACGCCGCATCCGCGCGCGCCTCAAGCCCCCAAACATCAAGTTCGGTGAGGTTCACGTACTGATAAATGATCGGATCGGCGATCGAGCCCGCGCCGCCCACGGTTTCTTGAGAGATAAAATTCTCATACCAGGCCGAGAACGCAGACGCGCTGGCCCGCCAGGAGGCGCCGGCGAACGTCACATCGCGCAAGCGCACGCCAAGCTCAACAGAATCGCTGGTTTCCGGATCGAGATCAGGGTTGGGAATGGAGCGATAGGAGAAGAACGGCGAGGTGAGGTTCTCAAAATAATTGTTCACCTCCGAAGGCGCCGGCGCCTTAAAGCCCGCTCCATAATTGAAGAACGCGCCAAAATGATCCGTCGGCCAGGCCACGATGCCGAGCTTGGGCGAAACGTGCGAGCCGTCCTGCCCCGAAAGCGCGCCGAAATAGAGCGCATCCGCTTGCGGATCGAGCTCGTAATAATCGTAGCGCAGCGCCGGATAGACGACGAGCTGCCCGTTCAAGAACGAAATCTCATCGACCACAAACACGCCTGCGCGCGTGTATTCGGTTTCCGGGAAAGGACGCTCGGGAAAAACCGCAGGCGCAGTCGGCACCGTGCCGCCGCGGATCGCGCCTTGGGTGGAGAACGAATAATCGCCGCCAATGATCAGCCGATGGCTCGCCGGCCCGGTGTTGAACACCAGATCGCCCTGCACATTGCCGCCCCAGACATCATTGTCGTACGTCGTATCGCGCGTGCGATCGACAGCCGGCTCACGATCCTCGTAGGTGAACTGGCGCAGCCAGCTTTCCTGATAATACACAGCCGCAAACACGCGATCGAGCAGGCCTTCGCCCTCATAAGTGTAATCCAGCGCAACGCGCGAGCGTTCGCTTTCATCCAGCCCATCGAGATCCACCACCGTCGCGCTGCGCGCCGTGTAGGCCTCGGTTACGATCTCCCGATCGCTATAGTCAGCCGTCAGCCGCACGCGATGGCCGGCGCCCGGCTCAAATACCAGCCGCCCCAGCACCGCGTTGGAGCTGATGTCCTGCGGGTTCGGCGCCGTCCGCGCGCTGGTGAGCGTCGTGTTCTCACCTTGGTTTTCAGTTTCATGCCCATCGCGGCGCGTATAGGCCAGCAGCCCGGAGAGGCGGCCGATGCGCCCAGCCGCCGTGACGCTTTCGGCGAAGCTGTCATCGGCGCTCGCATACGCCACGCGCACGCGCGCGCCGAAGCTTTCGTCCTCTTGCAAGAAATCGCTCGGGTCTTTGGTGATGAAGCTCACCACGCCGGCCAAGCCGTCGCTGCCATACAGCGCCGAGGCCGGCCCGCGCACGATCTCGACGGAGTTCAGCAGATCAAGATCCATGTAATCGCCGCGCCCGAACGAATTGGGGCCGAACGAAAACGCATCCGGCACGCGAATGCCGTCGATCTGAAACAGCACGCGGTTGCCGTCGAGGCCGCGAATGTTGAAGCCGGAATTGCCGCTCCGGCCCGTCGCGCCCAGCGCAGCGGCGAAGCGCGACGGCTCGGTGCGCACCGAAGCCCCCGGCTCAAACCGCACGAGGTCTTTGATGTCGGTGTAGAGATTGCGCTCAATCTCTTCGGCCGTGATCACAGTCACAACCGCGGGGGCGTCGAACGTATCGGTCGGCGCGCGTGTGGCCGTCACGGTGATGGTCCCGTCCTCGGCGTCGGCCTCTTCGGCCATGGCCGTGCCCAGCATCCCCGCACCCAGCGCCGCCGCGATGGCCGTACCGCCCCAAAACCCCAATTTCCGCATCTTTATCCCCGTCTGCGCCAATCTGAGCCCGCTTTATTGCGAGTGCTTCGCAGAATCAATAGCGGATGGTCGTAATCTGCTGACTTGAGGGCTGCGGCGCGGCGGCGCATGCAGGGCCGATGGCTATCCAAGACACCCGCCGCGAACCCGCCCCCGTCCCCAGCATCTGGACCGCCCAAAGCCGGGTGCGGCTGCGCACGCTGATCATGCTGCGCTGGCTCGCGATCATCGGGCAGATCGCGGCGGTGCTGTTCGTGCGCTACGGGATCAATCTTGAGTTTCCGATCGGCTGGGCGATGGCGGCGATCGCCGTTTCCGTCGCGCTCAATCTTGGCCTCATCGCCATGCGGCGCAGTCAAGAACTTGCGCGCGAGTGGGAAGCGGCCGCCCAACTTGCCTATGACGCCGTACAACTCGCAGTACTGCTGGCGCTGACAGGCGGGCTGCAAAATCCGTTCGTGTTTTTGTTCATCGCGCCCGTCGCCGTCTCGGCCACCATCTTACGCCCCTCCATCACTGCGATGCTGGCGGCGCTGACCTTCGCGTGCGTGGCGGTGATTTCTGTCTGGCGTTTGCCGCTGCCTTGGCCCGAAGGCGGCACGCTTGAATTGCCGGTGCTCTATGAATTGGGCGTCGCCGCCGCGCTCCTTGTCGGGCTTGGCTTCACCAGCGTTTACGCCTGGCGCGTCGCCGCCGAAGAAGAGCGGCTCAACATTGCGCTTGCCGCCGTTCAAGCGGTTTTAGCGCGAGAACAAACGCTTTCTGCGCTGGGCGGGCTCGCCGCCGCCGCCGCGCACGAGCTTGGCACCCCGCTCGCCACCATCCACCTTGTCGCCAAGGAATTGGCGCGCGATGCAGGCGCCGATGATCCGCACGCCGAAGATTTCACCCTGCTCGTCACCCAAAGCGAACGCTGCCGCGCCATCCTCGGCCAGCTCTCGGCGATGCGTGAGCAAGGCGATGTGATGGTGCAGCGCGCGCCGATCCGCGCGCTGCTGGAAGAGGTCGCCAGTCCGCACGAGGGCCTGGGCGCTGAGATCACCATCAGCACGCACGGCGAAGGCCCGCTCGAAATCCGCCGCATGCCCGAACTGGTGCACGCGCTGGGCGGCTTCGTGGAAAATGCGGTGGGCTTCGCCAAATCCCGCGTTGTGATCGAAGCGCATTGGGATGCGGAGAAGCTTGAGATCATCGTGCGCGATGATGGCCCCGGCTTTTCCTCCGCCGTGCTCGCGCGCCTGGGCGAGCCCTATCTGACCGAGCGCGACGAAGAAGGCGCCGCCGGCGGGCTTGGCCTTGGCTTCTTCATCTCCAAAACCCTACTCGAACGCACCGGCGCGCGGCTCACCGCGCGCAACAAAAAGGCCCCCGAAGAGGGCGCCACCGTCCGCGCCCGCTGGCCCCGAGCGGCGATTGAGGCGCCCGCATTGTAAGAATGCCGTGAATTCCCCAGTAAATTGGGTGCGCATTGAATCAAAAGCGCCTAAATACAGCGGCATCGGAGAGACAATATGAACACCGTTGCGCCCCTGGAAGGCGAAAAAAGCCTGCTGATCCTGGATGACGACGCCCCCTTCCGCACCCGCCTCGCCCGCGCGCTTGAGCAGCGCGGCTTTGAGGTGACGGCGGCCAGCAGCGTCGCCGAAGCCAGCGAGATCGCCGCCACCGCCCCGCCCGCCTACGCCGTGCTGGATCTGCGCTTGGAGGACGGCTCTGGCCTCAGCGTGGTTGAAGCTCTGCAGGTCAGCCGCGCCGATTGCCGCGTGGTGATCCTGACCGGCTATGGCGCGATCGCCACCGCCGTCGCCGCCGTGAAGGCCGGCGCTGTCGATTATCTCGCCAAGCCCGCCGATCCCGAAGACATCGTCAAAGCCCTGCTCGCCTCACCCGATGAGAAGCCCGAGCCGCCGGACAACCCAATGAGCGCGGACCGCATCCGCTGGGAGCATATCCAGCGCGTTTATGAGCTCTGCGGCCACAACGTGAGTGAAACCGCCCGCCGCCTCAACATGCACCGCCGCACGCTGCAACGGATCTTGGCCAAACGCGCGCCGCGCTGAAGACGCCACTTCCTTCTCCTCCTGCGGAGGAGAAGGAAAGCGCACTACCGATAGAGCAAATACTTCGCCCGCTCCGCAACCCACGCCGCCTCATCCGGCAGCGTGATCGCGTCCAGATCGCGCGGCGCGGCGTTTGCGTCATCGACCCATTCGCGCAGCAGCGGGCCGCCATTGATCACGTCAATGGCGAGCTTATCGAACACGTATTCGTACGCGAACTCGCGCCACAGCGCGTAATCGGGATAAAGCCGACGGATCGCCTTGAACGCCAGCGCCTGCACGCGCCAGGGCTTGAAGGCCTCGTGATCGTAAAACGCCGGATCTTCGCAATGGATCTGCACGCCGTGGCAGAGCTCATGCTCCCATTTATGGAAGGTTGGCTCAAACCAGATTTCGCGCAATTGGCAGCCCTTGAGCCAGTGCGGCGCGAGCGCGTGCATTTCTTTGATCACATGCGCCGCGTTGATGTCTCCGGCGCCGAAGATTTCCAGAGGCCGCGTCGTGCCGCGCCCTTCTGAAAGCGTTGCGCCCTCCACCATCACCGTGCCAGCATACGCGCGCGCCATCCAAAGATTGGGCGCGTTCGGCGAAGGGTTCACCCAAGTGCGCTGGCCAATCGGCCAGCCATAGCCGGGCGCTTCATTGGGGCGATAGCCTTCCATTTCGATCACGCGATAGGCGACGTCGAGTTTGAAATGATCGATAAACCACGCGCCCAATTCGCCCAGCGTCAGCCCATGGCGCATCGGGATGGGCCCCGCGCCCACGAAGCTTTCCCAGCCGGGCCGCAATGTGAGCCCTTCCACCGGCCGCCCCGCAGGATTGGGCCGATCCAGCACCCACACCTCTTTGCCGTGCGCGGCCGCCGCTTCGATCACGTAAAGCAGCGTGGTGATGAAGGTGTAGATGCGGCAGCCAAGATCTTGCAGATCAATCAGCACCACATCGAACGTCGACATCATCTGCCCGGTGGGCCGGCGCTGATCGCCGTAGAGCGAAAACACCGGCATGCCGTAAACCGGATCATTATAATCCCGGCTTTCGACCATATTATCCTGCTTATCGCCCTTCATGCCGTGCTGCGGCCCGAACGCGGCGGTGATGTTCACGCCCGCCGCGATTAGCGCATCAAGCGAGTGCGTAAGGTCGCGCGTCACGGAAGCCGGATGCGCAACCAGCGCCACACGCTTGCCCTCCAAGGGCGCGCGCAGCGAAGGCTCTTCCAGCAGGCGGTCGATGCCGAATTTCATGCAAGCTCCAAGGTAAAGATCTCGCCGTGATGAAAATCCGGCGCGCCGGGCGGATGCTTCAGCGCCCAATAGGATTTCGCGCCGCCGGTTTCTTCGATCACCGCGGAGAGCGCCAGCCGCCACGGCGCCTCCGATGGCGGCAGATAGATTAGGGCGTCCACATCAATGTGCGTGGCGTTGGCGCCGGTGATGATCGCGGGCGGGGCAAGCTCGGCCAACGCCATGCCTTCGCGGTAGCCGGTGAAATGATAGGCGGCCCATTTGGTCGAGGGCGAGAGGTTGAACTCATAATAACCGGCGCCGGGCGCTGCCTCGACGAACGCCTCAAAGCAGGTGGTGCGCCAAGCTCATCGGTGCGCAGCGGCTCCGAAGGCGGCGCAAGGCTGATCTGCGCGATCCGCCCCGCCACCGTGTAACGCAGCGCCAGCACGCCCGGCTGCGGCCGCGCGATGGCGACATCAATCCGATCAACGGCTTCCGAGGGCGTTTCCGGGTGGCGAATAAGTTCGTGGATCACGGCGCTCTCCTAGCACACGAACCGCTTAAGAACGCAGTAACGCACCTCTCTCATTTGGGGAGGGGTGCGAATGCTCCTCCAAGGATGCAATCTGCCGGTACACATGGTACCTCGCCCGCCATGACGGACGTTTCCTCCCCCTTCCTCCGCGACGCCATCGCGCGCGGGCAGTTTCATCAATGCACCGATTTGGAGGGGCTGGATAAAGCCGCCCTCGCTGGCGTCACCGGCTATATCGGCTTCGATATGACAGCGCCCTCCCTGCACGTGGGCAATCTCACCCAGATCATGTTCCTGCGCCGGCTGCAGCAAGCGGGCGGCAAGCCGATCGTGCTGCTGGGCGGGGGCACCACGCGCGTCGGCGATCCTTCCGGCAAGGAAGAGATGCGCCAGATGCTGACCGAGGATCAGATCGCCGCGAACATGACCTCGATCCGCCGCGTGTTTGAAAAATTCCTGAGCTTTGGCGAGGGCAAGAGCGACGCCATCCTCGTCGACAACGCCGAATGGCTGCTCAAGCTCAATTACCTCGATTTCCTCCGCACCGTCGGCCGCCACATGAGCGTGAACCGCATGCTGACGATGGATTCAGTGAAGCTGCGCCTTGAGCGCGAGCAGCCGATGAGCTTCATCGAATTCAATTACATGATCCTGCAGGCCTACGATTTTGTAGAGCTGAAGAAGCGCTACAATTGCACCCTGCAAATGGGCGGCTCTGATCAATGGGGCAACATCATCAATGGCGTCGAGCTTGGCCGCCGCATGGAGAGCTTTGAGCTTTTCGGCCTCACCCAGCCGCTGATCACCACCGCCTCCGGCGCCAAGATGGGCAAAACCGCCCAAGGCGCGGTGTGGCTCAACGCCGACATGGTGAGCCCCTACGATTACTGGCAATATTGGCGCAACACCGAGGATGCGGACGTTGGCCGCTTCCTCAAAATCTTCACCGATCTGCCGCTCGATGAAATCGCGCGCCTCGAAGCGCTGCAAGGCGCGGAGATCAACGACGCAAAAAAAGTGCTCGCCACCGAGGCCACGGCTTTGCTCCATGGCCGCGAGGAGGCGAGCAAAGCCGCCAACGCCGCGCAAGCGACGTTTGAGCAAGGCGCGCGCAGCGATGATCTGCCAAGCTTCCCCGTCAGCGCCGATGAACTCGCCACGGGCCTGCGCATCGCGGCGGCCTTCACGCGCGCGGGGCTTGTGGCCTCAAACGGCGAAGCCAAACGCCACATCGCCGCCGGCGCACTGCGCGTGAACGATGAGCCTGTGAAGGATGACGCCGCAACGCTGACAGCCGCCAACCTCATAGACGGCGCAATCAAGCTTTCGCTCGGCAAGAAAAAGCACGCGCTGCTGAAGCTCTAAAGCAACGGACTTTAAATTCGCCTCAGTTTGATGGCCGGCGCGGAGCGAATTTAAAGTCCAAAAGTTGCTTTAGAAAAATTTGAATCTAAAGCGTCTTTGAGGACTTAAATGCGACACGGCTTTCGACCCATGGCGTGGGTCGCATTTAAGTCCCGACCCTTTAAGGCATGCCCGCTTGCGCCCCGCCAGCGGGGCTCGGGGCGGGCTCGTCCACATCGCCATCGCCTTCACTGGGCGGGGGCGGGCTGGTGCGCACCAGCGGCTCAAAGATCCGCCGGAATATCCCCGGCGCCAGCGCCGACACCGGATTGACGCCCACGCGCGGCGCAGCGGCGGGCCCATTGAGTGCATACGTCATCGCAAACACGCCCTCGCCCCGGCGCGAGGCGATCAGATCGCCGATCAGCGGGATCTCGCTGATGAAGGAAAGGTTCAGCGTCGGCGAAGGCACGACAACGCCATCAACATTGAGATTGTCGCGCGCAAGCTCATAAAAGCCTGAGCCTGTCAGGCCGAGCGAAGGCCCGCTCATGCGCCCTTCGGTGAACGTCACACGATCATTGGCGTAAACCAGATTGCCTTCCAGCAGCACAAAGCCGATGCCGTCGCCGTTCAGCGCTTCGGCCAAGCCCGTCAGCGAGCCGACCGACGAAAGCAGCCGCGCCATCGCCGGCACGCGCACCACTTCGTAATCACGGATGCTCACCTCAAACCGCGCCACGCTCGGCGGACCAGGCCGCCATGTGCCGCTCGCGGTGGCGACGCCGCCGATAATGTTGTCCGCGCCTGTCAGCGCGCGCACGGCAAAGCCTGCGTCTTCCGCGCGGAACACAATCGCCCCGCTTGGATCCGCAGCGCGCGGCCCCAGCGCCAGTGAAAAGCCGCGATCGCCCGGCGAAAAACCTTCCACTGTCAACGTCCGCAGCGCCCCGCGCGTGGTGACGAGATTGACGCGCGCATTGTGCAATTGCGCATCGCCGCGCATGCGCAGGCGGTCCACCGCCACATCGGCGCGCAACGGCTCTTTCTCTTGCGCTGCGGCACCCTGCGCCTCGGGCTCGCCGCCGCTAGCCATATCCATAAACGGCGCGGCGTCAAACATCGCCCCGCGCACCTCAACCTCCAGCACGCCGTCAGCGCCGCGCCCGGCGCGCACGCGCGCATTGGCGCGGCCCTCAACGCTGAGCCGCGTGATGTCCGCTTCCGCCAGCGCGCCCGCTTGCGTCAGCCGCGCTCCGCCTTGCGCAAACAGCCCCGCGCCGCGCGCATCGATATTGCTGAACAGCAAGCCGCCATCGCTGGCGCGATCCACGTTAAAGCGCGCGGAAGCCGCAGCGCCCGCACGTTTTTCCCAGAAGCGGAACGGCGTTTCGATCGCGGCATGGGTGAGATCAAGCTCCACCTGCGCGCGATCCACATCAAAACCGCGCCCTTCGCCCGAAACCGTCACGCCAATGCGCCCCTGCGCGATGGACGCAACGGGATAGCCAAGCCGCTCCAGATCGTTCGCGTCAAACACCCCGCCGATCCGGTAGACAGATCGCGCCGGCCCGCCCGCGCCGATCTCCTCAGTCCAGCGCACATCGGCGATATGCGAGCTGCCCGCTGTCACCGGCCCCGCCACCACCACCGCGCGCTGATCGCCCGAGACGGTAAACTGCCCATTGCTGACGGCGACATTGCGCCCAACCATGGCCCCGGCCAGATTGGTCACGCGTCCATCAATCGTAAAGCGCCAATCCTCGAACGGCACCTCATCACGCATCGGCCGCTGCAAGCGCAGCGTCACTGCGCCCTGGCCCGTGACCGTGTCTGGATTGATCGGCAGCCGATCACGCAAATTCAGCGGCTCTTGCAGCAAGACGCCGATCAGGTTGCGCGCATCGCCGACAGCGTGCCCGCCCACCGTCAACATCGCGCCGCTTGGCTTAAATTGCGGCACTTCAACCACGCCATTGGTGACGTGCAGATTGTTAAAGCGCGCTTCGCTGACGCGCAGATCGAAGCGATTGCCGCGCAAAATCCCCGATCCGCGCGCGCCCGTCACCGGTGACATCGTCGGTGCAAAGCGGAAGGCGCCGTCGGCCACATTAAAGCGCACGTCCACCGCCTCGTTGCGCCAGCCATTCTCCGCGACAAGATCGACCGGGCGAATATCCAGCATCGCCACCGCATCGCTGACGCGCCCGCCTTCAAGCGCGTGGAACACATAATGGCGCGCGCTTTCGCCAAGGCCGATCGGCCAGAAATCCATCACTTTGCGCGCGTCCGCCACCCCGGTCAGGCGCGCATTCATTTCAAAGCCAGGATAAGTGCGCCCATTCGGCGCCTCGGCCCAATAGAGCCGCGCCGAAAGATCAGCGCCCGCCTCATCCGATTGCGCCGTCAGCCGCGCCACGCGGATGGCCCGATCGCCCAGCGCGATCTCACCATTGGCGTTCACATTGGTGAGTGACACCGGGTTTGGAAAAATCCCCGGCAGATCGAGCCGCATGGAGGTGAAACGCAGCTGGAAGGGCGAGGCCTCGCCCGCGTCAGCGCGCATGATCGCCGAGGCGTTCTCAACCCGCACTTCGCCATCAATCGCCGTATTCTCGCCGCCAAGCTCTATCTGATCGAGCACCAGAGCGTCGCTATCGAGATCGTAACGCCCGCGCAGGCGCCCGCCATGGATGCTGAAGCGCCCCGCTTCGGTGACAGCCACGCCCGCGCCAATCTCGGCCTCGCCCTCAAACCGGTTCACCCCGGTTTTGCGATCGAGGCCGATGGTGATCGTGGTGGTGAGCGGGGCGTCCAAGTCGGAGAACGGCCCAAGCGCGGCGGCCGAGAACAGCGCGCGCGGCCGCACTTGGCGCGCGCCAAACTCCAACAGCGCCGATTGAAAACGCGTGTCGGTGGTGATGCGCACCAGCGCCGGCGCTTCCCCTTGCGGCCCCTCGAGGCTAGCGCTGGCCACCAGCGCCAGCGTGCGCCCCTCGCGCGCCAATTCCAAAGTGGCGTCATCGGCGGTCCAGCGGCCGCCGCCTTGTTCTTCGATCACGGTGAGCTTGGCGTTGCGCACGGCGATGCCGCGCAAACTGCCGCCAGGGCCAACAGGACGAAACGCGTTAGCCAGCCCATCCAGCACCCGCGCCACGCGCGCCTCGAGGCTTTCATTCGGCGGCGGCGCGGGAATCACAATGTCGGGCTCGCTGCCTGCGGGGCCCATCGCGAGGTGCGTTTCTCCGTCCGCGCGGTGTGTGAGTGTCAGCTCGCCGCCAAGAAACTCCGCCTGCTCCACGGAGATGCGCCCGATCAGCAGCGGCAGCACCCGCAATTCGATGATCGCATCTGAGCGCGAGAGCTCCTGGCTCTCGCTATCGAGCACGCGCACGCTCACGGCGCGCAATTGCAGCGCCATGCCGCCGTCGCGGGCAAGCCCCAGCTCCACCCGATCGACATCGACCGGCCGGCCCGAGCGCGCCGCGCTCAATTCGGCCTCAACGTGCTGGGCGATGAAGCCAAGCTCCATCGGCCCCTGTGCGAGACGCCACCAGACCACGCCAAGCCCGATCGCAAGCGCTGCGACCAGGCCCAGCAGAATTTCGACCGCCAAAAGCGTTGAGCGGCGAATCATTCGCGCCTCTCCGCCCCCACCCGGCGAACTCTAGCGCGTCCGCCGGTTTTGACGCAAAGCCATCCCCCAGCGAGGCGCAGCGCCTTGCGGGGCCCGCGCCCGGGGGCGCGGCGAATAGCGCATGGCCGATGCGGCGGCAGGTCTGGACCAGATCCTCGCCGATGGCGCGGCGGGCGTCATCATC
>DAORMO010000101.1:6420-10932 GCA_035440585.1 Terricaulis sp. | reverse complement strand
GTTTGGTGATCATCTGCAGCGGCGGCGAACGGCACCAGGATCGCGGGCCGGCCCGCCACCTGCAGCTCGGTGACAGACGAAGCGCCCGCGCGCGCGATCACCAGATGCGCCGCGCCCAAACGCTGGCCCATATCGGTGAAGAAGGGCGCGACCTCGGCTTTGACCTTGGCCTTCTCGTAGACCTTCTTGGCCGCCGCCAATTGCTCCTCGCGCACCTGGTGGACGACATCGAGCCGGCCTTTCAGCTCAGGCGGCAGCATCGCGATCGCAGCGGGGATCACATCGCCAAACAGCCGCCAATGATCAGCAGATTAAGCCGCCCGCCAGCCGGCGCTTCAGGATAGGGCCGCTCCCGCACCGCCAGGATCGGCGAGCGCACAGGATTGCCCACCACGTGCTTGCGGGGCGCGGCGCTGGCGGGCAGCCGATCCAGCCGTTCAAACCCGCACGCCACCACCGCGGCGCTGCCGGCCATGGCGCGGTTCACGCGCCCAAGCACGGAATTTTGCTCATGGATCAGGATCGGGATCTTTTGCGCGCGCGCAGCCATCAATGCAGGGAAGGAAGGATAGCCGCCAAAGCCGGCGACAAGCGCGGGCGGCTGCTCTTTGAAACGCTTCTTGGCCGCATCGATGCCGCGCATAATTTTGAACGCGGCCGGCACGGCTTTGAACGGATTGGCGCCGATGCTCGCGGCGGGCACGTCATCAATCCGCTCAGCGGGGAAGCCTTCGGCGTAGCGGCGCCCGCGTGCGTCCGTCATCAAAAACACGCGCCAGCCGCGATGGAACATTTCTTCTGCAAACGCGGCGGCGGGAAACAAGTGCCCGCCGGTTCCGCCAGCCGCGATCACCACGATTTTTTTCGACATCTGCGGCTTTCTTATTCTGGCCTTCGCTCGGCGTAGAGATAAGCGCCCGGCCTATCACGCAGCAGCGACAGGCAAAAGCCGAACGCGAGCGCGGTTCCAATCATCGAAGAGCCGCCGAACGAGATGAACGGCAGCGTCATGCCCTTGGCCGGCGCCCAGCTCAAATTCACCGCGATATGGATCGCCGCCTGCCCCACCATCAGCGTGATGAGGCCAGCAGCCGCAAGTTGCTCAAACGGCTCATTGAGGCGGCTCGCGCGCGAAAGCCCGCGAAACGCCAGCACGCCAAACAGCGCGATCAGCCCCAGTGAGGCCAACAGGCCAAACTCTTCAGCCGCCACCGCGAACACGAAATCGGCGTGCGCGTCAGGCAAGCCGCGCTTGATGACGCCCTCGCCCGGCCCGCGCCCGAACACGCCGCCCGCCGCGATCGCATCAAGCGCGCGCCCGACCTGAAAGCCAGGCTCGCCCATAAACGCATCCCAGCGATCGCGCGCATGCGGGAAAAATTCATAAACAGCGCGCGCGGCGATCACCATCAGCGCGGCGCCGCCCAGCAGCCAGCGCACCGCCATGCCGGAGAGAAACAGCATCGGCGCAAGCGCGAGCCCAAGCAGCGCGGTTTGCCCAAGATCAGGCTGGCTCATCAGCGCTGCTGCAGCGAGGCCGTAGAGCACGATGCACACGATCCGCCCCGGAAAACCCGGATGCTTCATGCTTTCGCTGAGCATCCAAGCCCACACCACGATCAGCGCCGGCTTCAGTATTTCCGCCGGCTGCACTGAAAACAGCCCGAAATCAAACCAGCGATGCGCGCCCTTGATCTCCGGCCCGATCCAAGCGGCCAGCGCGCACAGCGGCAGGAAAATCGCCGCCAGAATGGTGGCGAGCCGCCGCAGCGCGCGCGGATCGAGCGACGCCGCCGCCAGCATGACGATCACGCCCAGCCCGGCATAAGCGGCCTGGCGCGCGGCGAAATAGAACGCTTCCTCAATGCGGATGCGCGCGGTGGCGGCGGGGCTCGCCGCCATCGAAAGCACGATGCCGATCGCCAGCAGCGTGAGCGCAATCAGCAGCAGCGCGCGATCATAGGTGCGGAAGCGATCGAACGCGGCGCCTGCGCGCTCGGCCCACGCCGCGCTCAAATCCGATCCCCCGCCCGCGCACCGCTTTGCGCCAGCGCTTTCACGTAGGCTTTGAACTTGTCGCCGCGCTCCTCATAGGAGCGGAACTGGTCGTAAGAGGCGCACGCGGGCGAAAGCAGCACCACCGGGTGCGGCTCGCCCGAGGCTTTGGCGTCGGCGAAGGCAAGCTTGACCGCCGCTTCCAAATTGCCGGCCATGGTGACGTTCGCCTTGCCTTCGAGCACGTCAGCGAAATCGCCGGCCGATTGGCCGATGAGATAGGCGCGCGCGATGCGCGGGAAGAACGGGGCGAGATCTTCGATGCCGCCCTCTTTGGCCACGCCGCCGGCGATCCAGTAAATGCGCGGATATACCGCGAGCGCTTGGGCGGCGGCGTTTGCGTTGGTGGCTTTGCTGTCATTGACAAAGCGCACGCCCTCGATCGTGGCCACGCGCTCAAGCCTGTGCGGCAAGCCGGCGAAGCTGGTGAACGCCTGCACGATCGCGCGGCCATCCACGCCCAGTGCGCGCGCAGCGGCGTAGGCGGCGGCGGCGTTCTGCGCATTGTGACGGCCTGCGAGCGCGGGCGCCTTGGTGAGATCGGCCACCGCTTCAGCGCGCGCGCCCAGCGCATCAATCAGCTTGCCGCCGAGAGCGCTGACGCCTCGCCCTAAAGCTTGCCCTGCGGAGATCGGCGAAACCTGCTGCGCGCCGGTGCGCGTGAGCTCGGTGCAGATCTTGGCGCAATAATCATCGTCCACGCCGATCACGGCGGTATCACCCGCGCCTTGATTGAGGAAGATGCGCTTCTTGGCGGCTACGTAAGCGGCCATATCCCCATGGCGATCGAGGTGATCTGGCGTGGTGTTGAGCCACACCGCCACGTCGAGCCGCAGCGATGAAGTGATATCGAGCTGAAACGATGAAAGCTCGATCACGTAATACGCGCCCGCGTGCAGCGGCGGCTGCTCCAGCATGGCGGCGCCGATATTGCCGCCGAGGCGCACATCCTTGCCCGCTTCCTTGAGGATATGGGCGATCAGCGCCGAGGTGGTGGATTTGCCATTGGTGCCGGTGACGCCGATCAACTTGGGGCGTTGCGTCGGCGGCAGCGCATTCACGGCGCGTGCGAAGAGCTCAATATCGCTCAGGATCGGAACACCCGTGGCTTCCGCCAGCGTCACGACGCGATGCGGCTCTGGGAATGTCAGCGGCACGCCCGGTGAAAGGATCAGCGCTGCGAAGCTGCGCCAATCGCGGGAATTGATATCTGAAACCGGCACGCCGGCGGCTTCTGCAGCGGCGCGGGAGCTATCGTTATCATCCCACGCATAAACGCGCGCGCCGCCCGCCATCAGCGCTTTGGCCGCCGCAAGGCCAGTGCGCGCCAGCCCGAACACCGCAACGTCGCGGCCTTTAAATTCCGTGATTGGGATCATGGCTTCGCCATGATCAGGCAATAGGCAATGGGCAATAGGCAATGGGGGCCTAATCGCGACGGCCAAACGGGCGCCCTACTGCCTATTGCCCATTGCCTACTGCCGCATTTCAGAATCACAGCCGCCCTCCAAAGAGCGAACTTCGTGCGCTGCTTCGCGCAATTAACGCAACTTCAATGTCGCAAGGCCCGCCAGCGCGAAGATCACCGCGATGATCCAGAAGCGGATCACAATGGTGGGCTCTTGCCAGCCGAGTTTTTCGAAATGGTGGTGGATCGGCGCCATCAGGAAGATGCGCTTGCCGGTGCGCTTGAACACCGCCACCTGCAGCATCACCGAAAGCGTTTCGAGCACGAAAAGGCCGCCCACGATGGCGAGCACGATCTCGTGCTTGGTGGCCACCGCCACAGCACCCAAGAGGCCGCCCAGCGCCAGCGAGCCAGTATCGCCCATGAACACGCGCGCGGGCGGGGCGTTGTACCAAAGGAAACCGAGCGAAGCGCCCAAAAGCGCGCCGAGAATGGTGGAAAGCTCCCCCACGCCCGCCACATGCGGAATGCCAAGATACGCCGAATAATCGATGCGGCCGACGAGATAGCAGATCACCCCGAACGTGCCCGCCGCGATCATCACCGGCACGATGGCGAGGCCATCGAGCCCATCAGTGAGGTTCACCGCGTTGCCGAAGCCGACGACCACGATCATCGCAAACAGCACGTAAAAGCCGAGCAGCTGGATGCCCCAGCCGGAGAAGAACGGCACCGCCACCGCTGTCAGCGCCTCGCCAGCCCACAGCGCGTTCCAGAAGCCGCTGATCGTGTGCGGCTGGCCTTGGCTTACGGCGATCCATTCCGCGCCCAGCATGATCAGCGCCGCCACCAGCGCGAAGCCAAATTCGGTGGCGAGCCGCACTTTGGCGGAAAGCCCGCCATGGTGCTGCTTTGTCACCTTAGCGAAATCATCGACAAAGCCGATCGCGCCAAAGCCCACCGTCACCAGCAGCACGGCCCAGACATACGGATTATCCAGATCAGACCAAAGCAGCGTCGAAATCGCTAGCGGAATGAGGATGATGAGG
>DAORMO010000101.1:1844-6399 GCA_035440585.1 Terricaulis sp. | reverse complement strand
GGCGTGCCCTTCTTCGTCAGCAAATGGCCTTCGGGGCCGTCGGTGCGGATCGGCTGGCCTTTGCCTTGCTTTTTACGCAGCCAGGCGATGAACGGCGCGCCGAAGGCGAACGCCATGATCATCGCCGTGAACATCGCCCCGCCGGTGCGGAAGGTGATGTAGTTGAAGAGATTGAAGAACGTGGAGAACTCCACATACTTGCCCAGCAATTCGAGCATCAAGTCTCCCCTTTGAGCGCCGCAAGCGCGCTCACCACGCGGCTCATGCGCGAAGAATTTGATCCCTTCACCAGCACGACGTCGCCTGCCTGCACGGCGCTGGCGATGATCGGAATCAGCGCATCCGCATTGTCGGCATAGCCCCCGCGCCGCTCCGGCGGAAGCGCCTCCATCAGCGCCGCCATGCGCGGGCCGGCGGCGAACACAAGATCAACGCCCGCTTCCTCCAGCGGCGTGGCAAGACCCGCGTGATACGCGCGCTCATCAGGGCCAAGTTCCAGCATATCCCCAAGCGCGGCGATGCGGCGTCCGCCCGGGCCGGGCTTGCGCGCCGCCAGTGTGGAAAACGCCGCCGCCATCGAGGCGGGGTTGGCGTTATAAGCATCATCTACAAGCAGAAATGATCCGAACGACGCTGCAATGGTTTGCGCCGCGCCGCGGCCATCGAAGGCGCGCAAATGCTCAAGCGCGTGCGCGGCCGCTTCCACATCGGCGCCGAGCACATCGGCGGCGGCGAGCGCGGCAAGGCCATTGAGCGCCCAGTGCGCGCCCTCAACGCCGATCCGGTAGCGCAAGGTGCGGCCCAGGATCTCCGCCTCGGCGGTGGAGCCGGTTTCATCCATGGCGAAGCTGAGCAGGCGCGCCTCACACCCCGCATCGCGGCCAAAGCGGATAATGTTTGCGCCCGCGCGCTCGGCGGCATCAATCAGGCGCGATGCATGCGGCGCCTCATTGGGCACAAGCGCGGCCCCGCCCGGCTCAAGCCCTGCGTACACATCGCCCTTCTCATCGGCCACCGCTTCGAGCGAGCCGAGATTTTCCACGTGCGCGGGCGCGATTGTCGTCACCAGCGCGGCGTGCGGGCGCACCGCTTGCGTCAGCGGCAAAATCTCGCCGCGATGGTTCATGCCGACTTCAAAAACCGCGAACGCGCTCTCCGCCGGCATGCGCGCCATGGTGAGCGGCACGCCCCAATGATTGTTGTAGCTTTTGATCGAGCGATGCGTGGCGCCAGACGCAGCAAGGCAAATCGCCAGCGCTTCTTTTGTGGAGGTTTTGCCGACAGAGCCCGTCACGGCGATGCGCTTGGCCGCGCTGCGCGCAATCGCCGCCGCGCCCAGCTTGCGCAAGCCTTCGAGCACGTCGCTAACAACGATGCACGGCCCAAGCCCTTCAGCCTTGCTTGGATCAGAGATCAGCGCCGCCGCCGCGCCAGAGACAAACGCTTGCGGCAAAAAATCATGCCCATCGCGCGCATCCGTAAGCGCGATGAAGAGATCACCCGGCTCAAGCGTACGCGTATCGATGGAAATGCCTGTGGCGCTCCAGCGTTCGCCATTGATGAGCGAACCGCCCGCGGCGCGCGCAGCTTCGGCGGCGTTCCAGAGTTCAGACATATATTCGCCCCTTCGATGTCACCCTCGAACCTCGTGCTCCCCCGATAGGGGGAGCTGTCATGCGCAGCATGACTGAGGGGGCGGCGCGATGCGTACAGGCACAAGCGCCCACCCCTCCGTCTCGCGGCGACGCCGCGAGCCACCTCCCCCTCTCGGGGGAGGACGAAAGCGAGGCGCAGATCATGAATTTCCCAGCGCCGCGCGGGCGACGTCCTGATCGGAAAACGGATGCACCACGCCTTTGATGATCTGCCCGGTTTCGTGCCCCTTGCCGGCGATCATCAGCGCATCGCCCGGCTGAAGCAGCGCGACAGCCTGGCGGATCGCCTCGGCGCGATCGCCAATCTCGCGCGCCTCTGGCGCGCCGGCCAACACTTGCTTGCGGATCGCGGCGGCGTCTTCGCTGCGCGGATTATCGTCTGTGACGATCACGAGATCGGCTTGGCGTGCAGCGATGGCGCCCATCTTCGGGCGCTTATCCGCATCTCTATCGCCACCGCAGCCGAACACGGCGATGATCCGCCCCGGCGCGTGCGGGCGCGCGGCGCGCAGCAGCACGTCGAGCCCATCGGGCGTGTGCGCGTAATCGACGAACACATGTCCGCCGGTTCTGGCTTCGCCCACATGCTCCATGCGGCCCTTCACAGGTTTGAGCGCCTCCATCGCCGCGAACACCTTCTCAGGCGCCTCGCCCAGCGCCAGCGCAAGCGCCGCCGCGCACACGGCGTTGAGCGCTTGGAATTCACCGATCAGCGGCAATTCCACATCGGTTTCCTTGCCGGCCCACAGCAGCGTCAGCATCTGCGAGGCGGGGCGCGGCTGGATTTCCACGATCTTCAGCGCGCCGCTGCGCGGGGCGCGCCAGCCGCACAGCACAAGCTCAAGCCCGCGCTTTTGCGCCGCGCTTTCAAACGCCGCGCCCTCGGCCGCATCGGCATTGATGATCGCGGGCCCGCCATCTTCCACCAGCGACCAAAGCTTCAGCTTGGCGGCGCGATAGGCGCCCATGTCGTGGTGATAATCGAGGTGGTCTTGGGTGAGATTGGTGAAGGCGCCGGCGGCGAAGCTGACGCCATCGGCGCGGTGCTGCTCAAGCCCGTGACTTGAAACCTCCATCGCCGCGTGCGTCACGCCTTGCTCGGCGAGCTTAGAAAGCGTGGCGTGGATCGCGGCGGGATCGGGCGTGGTGTGGCCAAGGTCAATCACGCCATGGGGGCCAATTGCGCCCAGCGTGCCAAGGCTGGCCGCGCTTTTGCCTGCATGCGCCCAAATCTGGCGGAGAAAATCGACGGTGGAGCTTTTGCCGTTGGTGCCGGTCACGCCCACAATCGTCGCCGGCCGCGCCGGATAAAAGCGCGAGGCGGCAAGCGCGAACGCGCGGCGCGGATTATCCGCAATCACATGCGCTGCGCCCGGCTCTGCGTTGAGATCGCCCGCGCTCAGCACCGCAACCGCGCCCCGTTCGATCGCTTGGCTCACATAATCGCGCCCATGCGCGGCGGCGCCGGCGAGCGCAGCGAAAAGATACCCCGGCTTCACCGCGCGGGAATCGGCGGTGAGGCCTGCAATCGGAATCGCAGCGGCGCTCTCAGGAACGCCGCCGTCAAAAAGCTCGCCAAGTGTCATCGCCACTCCCTAACGCGCCGGGCGGTCCACACGCAAACCCAGCATCGGCGCCACACGGCGCAGCGTCCGCGACACGGCAGGCGCCGCCACTTGCCCGCCTGCGCCGCCTTGGCCCACGCCGTCGAGCGCCAGCACGATCACATAGCGCGGCTGATGCGCCGGAAATACGCCCGCAAACGAGGAAAAATTGCGGCTAGGATCATATCCTTGGGTGCGATCCCAAATCTCGGCCGTGCCGGTTTTGCCCGCCACCGCCAGCCCCGCCACTTCCGCCGCGCGGCCCGTCCCGTTGGTGACGGCGCTGCGCAGGTAGCCCAGCACGGTGCGCGCGGTTTCTGGGGAGAACACCGGCACGGTTTCGATCGGCGTCTCGCTATCGCTTTCACGCGCCAAGATTGTGGGGCTCACGCGCGTGCCATCATTGACGAACACGGTGTAAGCGCCCGCCAAAGCGGCGGGAGAAGCCGCCAAGCCATAGCCAAAGCCAAGCCCGGCGATGTCACGCCGGCCGCTGAGCTCCGGAGCGATCGGCTGCTCGTTGAACGCAACCTGCAACTTCGCCGGCTCAATGAGCCCGAGCCGATCAAGATAGGCGCGCTGGTTTTCCGCACCGATGCGCAGCGCGAGCCGCGAGACGCCAATGTTGGACGAGCGCGCGAGGATTTCCCGCAAGGTCACAGGCCCGAGGATTTGCTCATGATCGGCGATGCGCGTGCCTTCGATGGTGAGCGCTTCGGAGACGTCAAACAGTTCCCGCGCCGTGCTCGCGCCGGTTTCCAGCGCCATCGCCACCGTGAACGGCTTGATGGTGGAGCCCAATTCCCGCACCGCGCCGGCGACGAGATCATTGCGCTGGGTTTGGCTAAAGGCGCTGAAGCGGTTGGGATCAAACGAGGGCCAGGTGGCCATCGCATAAACTTCGCCGGTGCGCCCATCGAGGATGATCGCCGCAGCAGCCGGCGCGCCAGCCGCGCGCGCGGCGGCCGCCAATTCCTCTTCCAGCGCAAATTGCACGCGCACATCCAGCGAAAGCCGCACCGGCCGGCCCGCCGCGCCCGCTTCGCGGATCATGCTGTCGAGCCCGTTCTCGACCCCGCCAAACGGGGTGAGATCGACGTTCGCATAGCCGATGGCGTGCGCCGCCAGCGTTCCGTGCGGATAGGTGCGCCGATCCTCAGCCTGAAAGCCGATCCCGGAAAGGCCGAGATTGAGCACAGTCTCGCGCTCCTCCGGCGTCAGGCTGCGGCGCAGATAGACGCTGCGGCGGCTTGTATCGCTCATCCGCTCGATCAGCGTGCGCGCTTGGAGTTCAGG
>DAORMO010000101.1:1420-1816 GCA_035440585.1 Terricaulis sp. | reverse complement strand
GCGGATCACGAACGCGCGCGGGATCGGCCGTCAGCGCATAGGCGCGCACTGTGGTGGCGAGCAAAACGCCGTTGCGATCGATCAGATCGGCGCGCGCCACTGGCGCGGGCGCGCTGGCCGCGCGGCGCGGCTCCGCCAGCGGATCGCCGGCAAAGGCGAGCTGCACCGCCCGCCCCGCCAGCAAAAGCAGCATCGCAAATAAAGCGAGCGCCAAAAGCCGCACGCGATTGCGCGCGGGCGCAGCTTCGTTCGGCGCGAACGCAAGCGGCGCGGGCTGCGCATCAAACGGCCTCACTCGCGCGCTTTCGGCGCGGGCAAGCGCTGATCGATGGCCGCTTCCCGCAAGGCCGGCGTTTCTTCAAGCGCGTGGGGCCCAAGATGGCGCCGCGCCAACGC
>DAORMO010000101.1:0-1341 GCA_035440585.1 Terricaulis sp. | reverse complement strand
CGCGCGCACATGCGCCTCGGTTTTCGCCGCGTCGGTTTTGGCTTTGTAGAGGCCGATGATCAGCAGCGCGATGAGAAGCCCAGCGCCGATCTGCGCGGCGCGGATTAGAGCCTTGCCCATTCGGCCTCCGCTTTCGGCGCAAGCATCGGCGGATCAAGATCATCCCAGGCGGGCGCGTCGGTGCGAGCCGCCCAGCGCAAACTGGCCGAACGCGCGCGCGGATTGGCGGCAAGCTCGGCCTCGCCCGCCGTGGTGACGCGCCGCCGCTCCAGCGCAAAGCTCGGCGCACGTTCTGGGGGCAAATCCGGCATGAAGCGCGAGCCGCGCCCCTGCGCATCGGCGCGCTGGGCGATGAATTGTTTGACCATCCGATCTTCCAGCGAATGGAACGAGACGGCGACAAGCCGCCCGCCAGGCTTAAGCGCCCGCTCCGCCGCCGAGAGCCCGCGCGCGAGTTCGCCCAGCTCATCATTCACCAGCATGCGCAGCGCTTGGAAGGTTTTCGTGGCCGGATGGGTGCGCGCGCCTTTGCGCCCGCCCACCGCCTTCTCGACCGTATCGGCCAAGCGCAGCGTGCGGGTGATGGGGCTGACGACGCGCTCGCGCACGATGGCGCGCGCGATGCGCCGGCTCTCATCGTCTTCGCCAAGATTGTAGATAAGATCAGCCAACGCGCCCTCGGAGAGCCCGTTCACCGCATCGGCGGCGCTTTTGCCTTCACGCTCCATGCGCATGTCCAAATCTGCATCGGCCTGGAAGGAGAAGCCGCGCGCGGCCTCATCCAGCTGAAAAGAAGACACCCCGAGATCGAACACGACCCCGTCGAGCAATTCGTCAGCGGCTAGATCGCCAAAGCGGCCTTGATGAAGCGTGAATTTACCATTGGCTTGCGCAACTAAAGCTTGGCCTCGGGCGATTGCGTCCGGGTCGCGGTCGAACGCGATCACGCGGCAGGCGGCGCGCGTCAGCATTTGCCGGCTATAGCCGCCCCCGCCGAAGGTGGCGTCCACGTAAATACCGCCATCGCGCAGCGCCAGCGCTTCCATGGCTTCTTCAAGGAGGACGGGGGCGTGGCCGCTCATGGGGCCACCCTAATGCGAGTCCGTGAAGTAAAACGCCAGTCGGCCTGTAAGCCGGGTTTTGTCCACCCCCGGATCAAGTCCGGGGGATGGGCGACCATTCCTCTGGACCGCCCATTGCTGGACGGTTCTCGCGACCTACCCGGATGCGCCCCTGCGGCGGGCTGGCGCTCCAAGATTGCTCCTGGGCTCCAAGCATCCCTATTCGGTCTTGCTCCCGGCGGGGCTTGCCGTGCCGCCTTCCTTACGGTTGGCGCGGTGG
>DAORMO010000100.1:5174-10993 GCA_035440585.1 Terricaulis sp. | reverse complement strand
GACGATGGCCAACGGCGCAACCGCGCGCCCGCTGCCGCCGCCGAAAACCTTGGCCGCGCCCAAGCCGATCGCGCCGGCGCCCGAGCCTGCGGAGACGGCGGGCGAGTCCAAGCCTGTGCCGGCCTTCAAAGGCAAAGTGGGCGCCGCCAAAGGCATGGTGCTCGTGGGCGCCATCGCCGGCGCCTATGGCGTCAAAGGCGAGGTGCGCATCCGCGCCTTCACCGAGAAGAAGGAAGGCGTCATCGCCTACGGCCCGCTGCACGGCGAAGACGGCAAAGTGCTGCTCAAGCCCAAGAGCTGGCGTGAACTGAAAGACGGCGTGGCCGTTATTGCTCCTGAAGTGAAAACCAAGGAGCAGGCGGATCAAATGCGTGGCGAACGCCTCTACGTGCCCCGCGCCAACCTGCCCGCCACGGCGGAAGACGAATTCTACATCGTCGATCTGCTGGGCTGCCGCGCTGAGGCGGTCGATGGCAAGGTGCTGGGCGAGATCGTGGCCGTGTGGAATTTCGGCGCCGGCGACATCATCGAGTATCGCCCCCCGAACGGCGGCCCCAACGTGCGCATCACCTTCACGCGCGACAGCGCCCCGCTGGTGGATCTCACCGGCAAGCGCGTCGTGCTTGATCCGCCCGCGCCCGAGCCGGAAGCGGTGGGCAAGTAAGCTCACGCAGCTTACAAGCTCAGGCGATGTTCGCCGCCTCGATCATCACCCTCTTCCCGGAAGCGTTTCCGGGCACGCTCGGCGTTTCGCTGATCGGCAAGGCGCTGCGCGAGGGCGCGTGGTCGCTTGAAACGGTGAACCTGCGCGATTTCGGCGCCGGCCCGCACAAGAACGTAGATGACACCCCGGCCGGCGGCGGCGCCGGCATGGTGCTGCGCGCGGATACAACGGCGGCGGCGATTGACTCGATCCCGCGCAATGATCGCCCGCTGATCTACCTCTCCCCGCGGGGAGAGCAGCTCAGCCAAGCGATGGCGCAAGAATGGGCGAGCGGCCCCGGCCTCATCGTGCTGTGCGGGCGCTTTGAAGGGCTCGATGAGCGCGTGATCGAAGCGCGCGGCATGCGCGAAATCGCCGTGGGCGAAGCTGTGCTCGCCGGCGGAGAAGCGGCAGCGCTTGTGCTGCTGGAGGCGTGCGTGCGCTTGCTGCCCGGCGTGCTGGGCAATGCGCACTCCACCGTGGAGGAAAGCTTCAGCGGCGGCCTGCTTGAGCATCCGCAATACACCCGCCCGCGCGACTGGGAAGGCCGCGCCATCCCAGACGTGCTGCTTTCAGGCGATCACGCCAAAATCGAAGCCTGGCGCAAAAGCGAACGCGAACGCATCACGCGCGAGCGGCGCGGCCTTAAAGCTTAAGCCCTCAACGCTTGCGCATGCGCAGAGATCAGCGCCAGCGTGCTTTCATCGCCATCGAGCACTGAATACCAGCCCTGCGGCTCGTGCGGGGGATCGCCCATGTACGCGGTATCACCCACAGCGAAGCGCCAATCGGCGTGCGCGGCGCGCCCTTCTCCGCCCCAGGCCCAAAAATTGGAGCCAACCAGCGGGCCGTTCTGCGCCACGCTTTCTTCCACCGCATCATAGATGATTTTATAGAACCGATCGCGGTGCGTGGTTGGCGACGCCGCATCAAAAGATTCCGCTTCGCGCGGAAAGCCAAACTCTTCGATCACCAACGGCTTGCCGAGTTGGCGCGCGAGCGCGATGTGATCTGTGATGTAAGCGCGCGTTTGCGCTTCGGCGTTGGCGAAAGTGCCTTCGATATTGAGCGGATCGATCCAGCTCCAATTCTGCGGCCAGATATGCGCGGTGAGATAATCGATGTTCGGCCCCTCATGTGAAGCGATCACGCAATCGCTGCGCTCGATGCAGCCGCGCACGCCTTCGCTGCCGGTCGAGACCAAATGGTTTGCATCGAGCGATTTGATCAGCGCCGCCGTTTCGTTGATCCATGCATAAAAATTCGGAAGATTTGCGCCGCCGATTGCATCCGTGCCGCCCGGGCGCGGCTCGTTGGCGAGTTGCCAGGACATAACGGTTGGATCATCGGCGTAGGCGCGGCCAGTGACGGAATTGGTGCGGCCCACAAGTGCGCGCACATAGTGATGATAAAGCGCGATCGCTGCTTTGCTTTGATAGAACGCCGCGTTGAAATCGGGGAATTGCGGCCAGCGGTGTGCGGGATCGTTCATGTTGATGTAGCGCCCGCCATTGGTCCAATAGAGGTAGGTCATCATCCCGCCGGACCATTCCCAGAAATTGGTCAGATAGATCACCGCGCGCATGTCACGCGCCGCCATCTCCGCCAGCAGCAGATCGAGCCCCTTGAGCAAATCTTCGTTGTAAGCCTCGCTTTCCGTGCGGAAGGCTGGGGTAATGGAATTGGTGAGCGGGGAAAGCTCCGAGCCGCCCAGAACGCGCAGATTGCGCACGCCCGCCCCCGCCAGCCGATCAAGCTCGCGCGTGAGCCGGGCCGGATCGCCGTAGGCCGTGCCTGCGCCCAGATAGGCGCCGAACCACAGATTGGCGCCCACAAACCGGTAGGGCGCAGCGCCATTCCACATTTTGCCGTCAGCCGCGGTAATAAAGCCCGCGCCGGGCCGGCTTGGCGTGCAGCCGCCAGACAGCCCAAGCCCCGCCAACGCCGCAACCCCGCCAAGCGCCTTGCGCCTTGTTATCATGGCATTTCTCCCCATATCACGCCCGCTGGCTCCGGCGCCCTTGAGCCCCGTCCAAACCAGCGTTAGCGCTCCCATTCTGGGGCCTCGACAAGCGCCGCGCCATCCCTTATACGCCCCGCTTTCCGGTTTCCTTGAAAGGAGGGTGCGGCTGCCGCGCCCCCTGGTGTGGCCATGAATTTGATCCAAACGCTCGAAAAAGAAGAAATCGCCCGCATCACCAAGGGCAAAACCATCCCCTCCTTCGATCCCGGCGATACGCTGCGCGTGAACGTCAAGATCAAGGAAGGTGAGCGCGAGCGCGTGCAGGCCTATGAAGGCGTGTGCATCGCCCGCTCCGGCGCTGGCCTCAACGCCAATTTCACTGTCCGCAAGATCAGCTTCGGCGAAGGCGTGGAGCGCGTGTTTCCGCTGTTCTCGCCCACCGTGGATTCGATCGAAGTCGTGCGCCGCGGTAAAGTTCGCCGCGCGAAGCTCTATTATCTGCGTGATCGCCGCGGCAAGTCGGCCCGCATCGCCGAGCGTTCAGGCGGCGCGCGCGAAGAAGCGTTCGTTGGCGAAGCCGCCGACGCCGCCGAATAATCGGTTCGCTTCCATCTGCTTTGAAAAGCCCCGCAAGATGACTTGCGGGGCTTTCTCGTTCTTGACGCCGCCGCATCGGGCGCGCACCTGAGCAGTGTCCTATGAGCGCGCAAAAGCCCCCTAAGGTCGAAGTCAGGCCGGATGTCCAGATCCTTACGCTCGGCTGCCGGCTCAACGCTTACGAGAGCGAGGCCATGCGCGCGCTCGCGGGCGAGGCTGCGCTCTCGAATGCGGTGATCGTCAACACCTGCGCGGTGACAGGCGAGGCGGTGCGCCAGGCGCGCCAAGCCATCCGCCGCGCGCGGCGTGAGCGGCCGGACGCCGAGATCATCGTCACCGGCTGCGCCGCGCAGATCGATCCGCAAGCGTTTGCGGCAATGCCTGAAGTTTCGCGCGTGATCGGCAATGCCGAGAAGATGCGCGCCGAGAGCTTTGCGCCCGCCGCGCATGCGCGCGTTTCAGTTTCTGACATCATGGAAGTGCGTGAAACCGCGAACCATTTGATCGACGGCTTTTCCGAGCGCACGCGCGCGTACGTGCAAGTGCAGAATGGCTGCGATCATCGCTGCACGTTTTGCATCATCCCGTATGGGCGCGGCAACTCGCGCTCAGCGCCCGCGGGCGAGGTGGTGGGCCAGATCCAGCGCCTTGTCGCGGGCGGCGCGCCTGAAATCGTGCTCACTGGCGTTGACCTCACCTCGTGGGGCGCGGACCTGCCGGGCCAGCCGCAGCTCGGCAATCTTGTGCAACGCATTTTAAAGCTCACGCCGGATCTCAAACTGCTGCGGCTTTCTTCGCTCGACGCGATCGAGATGGACGAAACGCTGTTTGAGCTTGTCACCACAAGCGATCGCATCGCGCCTTATCTGCATCTTTCGCTGCAGCACGGCGATGATCTCATCCTCAAGCGCATGAAGCGCCGCCACTCGCGCGCGCAGGCGATCGCGCTTTGCCAGCGCGTGAAGGCCGCGCGGCCTGAGATCGCGCTTGGCGCCGATCTCATCGCCGGCTTTCCGACTGAAACCGATGACGCCTTCGCCAACCTCATTTCACTGATTGATGAATGCGGACTCGCCTACGTGCACGCCTTCCCGTTCAGCCCGCGTGAGGGCACGCCCGCCGCGCGCATGCCGCAAGTGGATCGCCGCATCGTGAAAGAACGCGCCGCGCGCCTGCGTGAAGCGGGCGCTGCGGCGTTGGCGCGCCACCTCGATCAATGGATCGGCCGCGAAGCTGAAGCGCTGGTTGAGCGTGACGGCTTTGCCCGCCTGCCCGATTTCACCAGCGTTCACATCACAGAGCCCATGACCAGCCAAACCGCACGCTTGCGTTTCACCGCCCATGACGGGGCCCGTCTCATTGGCGCCGCCGCATGATCTGGAGCCTGTTCGACAAAAAGAAAAAGCTGGAAGAGCAGCAGGCCGAAAAGAAGGGCCTGTTCGATGGGCTGCTTAAATCATCCAACAAATTGGCCGAAGGCGTCGCGGCGATCTTCACCAAGGAAAAGCTCGACGATGCGGCGGTGAGCGAATTGGAAGATGCGCTGATCGCTTCGGACATGGGCGCGCCCGCCGCCGCGCGCATCGCGGCGGCGCTGGTCGATCAGCGCTTCGCCAAAGAGAACGCGCAAACCGAAGCGCGCGAGGCGCTGGCCAATGAGGTGGCGCGCGTGCTCAAGCCGCGCGAAGCCCAGCTTGATCTCACCACTGGCCCCAAGCCGCGCATCGTGCTGGTGATCGGCGTCAACGGCTCAGGCAAAACCACCACGATCGGCAAGCTCTCTAAGCGCCTCTCCGACGCCGGCGTGAAAGTGGTGATCGGCGCGGCCGATACGTTCCGCGCCGCCGCGATTGAGCAATTGGAAGTTTGGGCGGGGCGCGCAGGCGCCAGCTTCATCGGCGCCAAGCAAGGCGCGGACGCCGCAGGCGTTGCGTTTGAAACAGCCCAGCGCGCCAAGGCCGAAGGCGCTGACATCGCCCTCATCGACACCGCCGGCCGTTTGCAAAACAAATCCGAGCTGATGGCGGAGCTTGCCAAGATCGTACGCGCCATCCGCAAGGTGGATGAAGATGCGCCTCATGACGTGATGCTCGTGCTCGACGCCACCGTAGGGCAAAACGCGCTCTCCCAAGTGGAAAGCTTTCGCTCAGTCGTCGAAATCACCGGCCTTGTCATGACCAAGCTCGATGGCACGGCCAAGGGCGGCGTGCTGGTGGCGCTGGCGCAGCGACACGCGATCCCGATCCATTTCATCGGCGTCGGCGAAAAGGCCGAGGATTTGCAAAGCTTCGATGCGCAAAGCTTCGCGCGCGCGTTGGTGGGCTTAGCCTAAGCTCACGGCGCAACGCGGATCGGCAGCGGCGCGTTGCACACATTGATGCGGCCCGTGGGCTCAACAAACCATTCTTCGCGCCGCGTGCGCCGGCTCTCGACCACGTCGCGGAAACTCTGGCTATCGGTGCGCAGCGCCTGCAAGCGCGGGCGCTCGGTGGCGGAAAGTTCAGAGCCCAGTTCGATCTTGCTGATCATCGGGCGCACCGCGCCGTCTTCATAAAA
>DAORMO010000100.1:3376-5159 GCA_035440585.1 Terricaulis sp. | reverse complement strand
AAGCGGCCCCGTCCCGCGCGGCATCACGCTGAGATGCTCCATCCCCTGCAGCACACGCCCCAGCAGCGTGACGTTGCGATCCAAGTGCCGTGGCGCATGCCCGATCACGACATAAAGCGCAGAGCCATCGCCGCTGTCAGTGGTGTCGCCGCGCCCTGCGCCGACCATGCCGTAGCAATGGGTAAGCCACGCGCGCTCGCCATTGCCGGCCACGGGAAAGCCGTCCGCGAAGCCGGTGACAGGCGCGTATGAATCAGGATCCTGCAGGCGCGTGATGGAAAGCCCTGCGGCGGGGCGCGCGAACTCAGCCTCTAAGCGCTCCTGCGCCGCGCCGCGCGACACCGGCTGGCCTTCATCGGGGCCATTCCATTGCACCACGTAATTATCCTGCGACCGCGCCACCGCGGTTCCATCCCAAAAATGCGCGCGCGCCAGCGCCTGCACGTTGGCGACGTGGTTCGGCGCAAAGCTGGGCGCAAGTTCGATGATCACCGTCCCGCCATCAGCGAGCCGCACGAACAGCAGGTTCTCCGGGGCGATGTCGCGCCATTCGCTGTCGGGCGCTGCGCTGATGATCTCATCCATACTGCGCGGGGCGGTTTGCCCCTCAGCCGGCGGCGCGCTCGCGCACACAGCCAAAGCACACAATCCCGCCAGTAAAACCGCCCGCATCCGCGCCTCCGCCTCATCCCGGCCCGATTGGGCCAGGGATTTGCCGCGCTGGCAACACCCAAGCGCTGGCCCGCGCGCGCAAGGCGCCTTATCACCCGCTTCATGTCCGAGAACGCCCCCGCGCCGCGCACGCCCGCGCCCAATCAATTGCTGATCGAGTTTGGCCCCGTCGCCATCTTCGTGGCGACCTACAACATCCTCTTGCGCATCGCCTCGATGAAGGATCAGGCGGTCTATATCGCAACCGGCGTGTTCATCGCAGCCACGCTGGCGGCCATCGGCTATACGTGGCTGCGCTTTAAGCGCGTGCCGCCGGTGCTGATCGTGACCGGCGTGATCGTCACCGGCTTTGGGCTGCTCACCATCGCGTTGCACGATGAGGAATTCATCAAGATCAAGCCCACCTTCAGCTACATGTTCTACGCGGCGGCGATCCTGTTTTCGCTGCTGATCCGGCAAAACATCTGGAAGCTGCTGTTCCGGCATATCTTCACGCTGCCGGAGCGGATCTGGACTGTGCTGGCGGTGCGCTGGGCGGGCTTTTTTGTGTTCATGGCCATCGTCAACGAAATCATTCGGCGCACGCAGGATACCGACTTCTGGGTCAATTCCCGGCTGCTCATCGTGTTTCCGCTGATCCTTGTGTTCTCGCTCGCCAACACGCCGCTGATCATGAAGCATATGCAAAACGTAGATGATGAGCCGCCGAAAGCCGAAGCAGGTTGAGCTCAGCCTGAATTTCGCCTTTCTGGCGCATGATGCTTGCGCCCATGTGCAATCGCGGCTTCAACGCGAACCATCTTCCGCAAGCGGGGGCGGGCTATGGGGCGGGATATGTCGGACGAGGCTGAGGCCGCGCCATACCGGCTGGCCCATTCGCCCAGCCATTTGCTGCATCGGGCCGAACAAATGGCCGCCGATCGTTTCTCCCAATTGGTCGAAGGCGCTATCACCTTGCGCCAATTCGCCGTACTGGCGGCTGTCGCGCAGCGGCCAGGCTTGAGCCAAAGCGAACTCACCAGCGATACCGGGATTGACCGCTCAACCATCGCCGAAATGCTGGCCCGCATGCAAAAGCGCGGCTGGATTGCGCGGCAAGCGCATGCGCTGG
>DAORMO010000100.1:615-3366 GCA_035440585.1 Terricaulis sp. | reverse complement strand
ATCCAAATCTATATCGAGCATGGTCTGACCGAGAGCGCGCGCAAGCGGTGCGGCTGACAGAGGCGGGCGAGGCGATGTTGCAGAGCAGCGCCGTGCACGCGCGCGCCGCAGACGCCGCCATCCTCGACGCCCTGCCCCGCGCCAAACGCAAAACCTTCTTGAGCCTGCTCACCAAGCTTTCGGACTATGCCGCCGAAGCTGCTGAAAAAGCCGCACGCGCCGCCAAGCGAGACGCAAAACGCAAAGCCAAGGCGCGCAAGAAAAAACGCGGCGCCGCTGAACCTGCAGCTTAACGGCCGCGCAGCGCCGGCTCGATCACCTCGCGCACGTCGCGTTCGGTCAGCGCGCCGCGATGCACGGCGCGCACCGTTCCGTCCGCGCCGATCACGAAAGTTTCAGGCACGCCAGCAAGGCCAAGCTCAAGCCCAAAGCGCCCGTCAGGATCAAGCGCCACCACACTGAACGGATTGCCGAGTTCGTTGAGAAAACGCACGGTGTTCTCCGGGCGATCCTTATAGGCCACGCCGACGATCTCCACGCCCGCCGCCTGCAGCGCCATCAATTGCGGATGCTCGGCCCGGCATGGCGCACACCAGGAGGCGAAAAGATTGACCACGTAGGGCCGGCCCAAGCGCTCCGCGCGCGTCACCGCTTGCCCCCCGCTTAAAGACGCAAGCGCATAATCAGGCGCCTCACGCCCGATCATGCCGGCGGAAAATGTTTCGCGTTCACCGCCGCGCAGCAGCAGAAAGCCGCTCACCAAGACAAGCAGCCCAAGGATGATCAGCGGCGCGAAAGCGGCCCAGCGGTTCATGGGCGATCCAGCTTGCGCGCTTCACGCGCCCAATGGCGCGCGCGCAGCAGCACAACAAGCGCAAGCCCCGCAAGCGAAACGCCCGCGAGCGCATAAGACCCCCACACAAAAGCCAAGCCGCCCTCAACCATCAGCCCGCTCCCTTCAGGCGCGCAGCCTCAACGCGCCGCCGCTGTACGGCGGCGCGCATGTTGGCGAGCATCAGCCCGCCGAACAGGCACAGAAACGCCCCCGCCATCGTAAACAGCGGCCCCATCATCGAAGGATGGATCGACGATCCGCCCGCGCGCAAAATCGACGCCGGCTGATGCAGCGTATTCCACCAATCGACGGAGAATTTCACGATCGGCAAATTCACCAGCCCCGCAAGGCAAAGAATTGCGGCAAGGCGCGCAGCCTTTTCCTCGTCCTCAATGGCCGACCAAAGCGCGATGTAACCGAGATAGGTGATGAACAGCACGAGCATGCTCGTCATCCGGCCATCCCATTCCCACCACGTGCCCCATGTCGGCGCGCCCCAAAGTGAACCGGTGGCGAGGCAAAGGCCCGCAAACACAGCGCCAATTGGCGCAGCCGCGCGCGCAGCCACATCGGCCAGCACATGCCGCCAGACAAGGCTCACAAAACTCGCCGCGCCCATGAAGGCGTAAACCCCCATGGAAAACCACGCGGCGGGCACGTGCACGTACATGATGCGGACAGTTTCGCCCTGCTGGTAATCGGCCGGCGAATAGAACAAGCCCCACGGAACGCCGATGGCGAACAGGACAAGCGCCGCGACCAAAAACAAAGGCGAGGCCCAGGCTGAAAAGCCCATGAAGCGCGCGGGGTTGGCGAGATAGCTCAGCATCCGCGCCTCAGGTAACAGCTGCGATGCAGCGGGCAATTGGGCATTGTGACACCTATTCCGCCTGAAGCCGCAGCGCCGCCGCCGCCGCGATCGGCCCGAGCGCGATCGCCGCCAGCGCGCAGCCAGCAAGGATCGCAAACGCCGCCGCCACATCCTCGCCCGCAGCCACCGCCGCGCCGAAGATAACCGGCGGCGCAAAGAACGGCAAAACGATCAGCGCGATCAGCACCCCGCCCCGGCGCACCCCCGCCGTCACCGCAGCGCCGATAAGCCCCGCGCCAATAAAAGCCGCCGCGCCCACCGCAACGCTGGCTGCGATCAGCGGAACTTGCGCCGGCGGCGCCTGCAAAGCGATCGCGGCGGGCGCGGAGGCCAGCGCCAAAGGCAGCCCCACCGCACACCAAAGCGCCGCGCCCTTCGCCAGCACGATCAGCTCAAGCGGGGTCGGCGAAAGCAGCAACTGCTCGAGCGAGCCGTCCTCGAGATCGGCCTGAAACAGCCGCTCCAGCGTCATCAGCACCGCAAGCGCCGCAGCGATCCACACAAGCGGCGGCCCCGCCGCTTCCAGCAGCGCGCGATCCGGTCCCATCGCCAGCGGCACAAGCAGCGTCGCGCCAAAGAAAAACCCAAGCGGGGCGATCGCGCCCGCGCCGCCCGCCCACATCAGCGCCAGATCGCGCCGGAAGCTTGCCGCAACGCCGCTCATGAAAGCGCCAGCGTGCGGCTGGGCGTTGGGCCCAAAGCTTCATGTACGGCGGCGAGCACTAGCCCGCCCGCGTCCGTGTGCGCCGTGATCAGCCCGCTCAGCATCGACCGGCCTTCGTCGTCCAGCGCCGCCGCCGGCTCATCCAGCAACCAGACTGGGCGCGGGGCCAGGATCAGTCGCGCCAGCGCCAGCCGCCGCGCCTGCCCTTGGCTCAGCACGCGCGCGGGCAGATCCGCCTGCCGCGTCAGCCCTAAGCGCGCCAGCGCCGCGCCTTCATCGCTCGCCACCGCAAAAAGCCCGGCCCAATAGCTCAGATGCGCGCGCACGCTGGCTTGGCCCTTGAGGCCATTCTGGTGCGCC
This sequence comes from Terricaulis sp., assembly GCA_035440585.1. Lineage (GTDB taxonomy): Bacteria > Pseudomonadota > Alphaproteobacteria > Caulobacterales > Aquidulcibacteraceae > Vitreimonas. The sequence continues at coordinate 636 of DAORMO010000100.1, read as the reverse complement.
ACATAATGCAGGGCGAGCGCG
>DAORMO010000100.1:0-427 GCA_035440585.1 Terricaulis sp. | reverse complement strand
CAGCGAAGGCGCATCTTGGAATGGTCCGAACCCGCTCATATTGCCGCCTTAGGTTCTAGAAAGGCTTGCCTGATCCGCCAAGGCGGGCCCTTCTGCGGATGGGAGGAATATATGCGTCGTATCGCTGCGGCTTTGATCCTGGCCGGCGCCCTCGCGGGCTGCGCCCAGGAATACGCGTCCGAGTCTCCGGCCATGGATTCGGCCTCCTTCCGCTCCGAGGCGGCTCAGGGCGGGGCGGCGCCTGCGCCGGCCCCTCCGCCAGCGGAAGAGGCGGCAAGCGCTTCACCCGCCGCGCCGCTCTCCTGGGCGATGCGCTCGCCCAGGAGATAAACCGCGGTAAGACTGAGTATCAGCAGGTTAACCCCGACGGCGAGGCCGGTCCAGCGATGGATGGCGAAGAGCCAGCGGGTTGTCCGGTTCTTTTTGG
>DAORMO010000099.1:0-11046 GCA_035440585.1 Terricaulis sp. | reverse complement strand
AAGGGCATGGGCCAGATCGTAACGTGGAGCGTGCGCGATGAAAGCCTGCACTGCGAGGGCATGATCAAGCTCTTCCACGCCTATGCAAAGGAAACCGGCGCGCTCAGCCAAGCAGTGAAGGACGATATCGTCGAGTGCTGCAAAACCGTCGTCGGCATCGAGGATCGCTTTATCGACCTCGCCTTCGAGATGGGCCCGGTGCAGGGCATGACCGCGGACGACATCAAGAAATACATCCGCTACATCGCCGATTGGCGCCTGGGCCAGCTTGATCTGCCGAAAATCTACGGCGTGACCGAACACCCGATCCCGTGGCTCACCGCGATCTTGAACGGCGTCGAACACGCAAACTTCTTCGAAGCGCGCGCGACGGAATATTCCAAGGGCGCGACCAAGGGCGATTGGCACGGCGACGCCGGCGTCTGGTCGAACTTCGAACAAATGCTCGAAAAGCGCAAAGCCGCGGGCGGCGCGAACTAAAAGGAGCGCGGGTCTTCAGACCCGCGAATATCTCCAGAAACGCGGCGCAGAATGATAAAGCGCTGCGCGATGACGTCAGGCGCCCACCCTCATCCGGCCCTTCGGGCCACCTTCTCCCGCCCATGCGGGAGAAGGATTTTTCGCTAAACACTCAGCTTTTCCTTCAGCGCCGCGCGCCCTGCGGGGCCGACGCCGAGCACTTCGTCGATATACGCGATCGCTGAGCCATGCTTAGCTTCGATCACGTTCAGCGCCTCGCGCAGATAATCGACATGCACGCCAAGCATGGGCTTCAGCGCTTCGGGATCGAGCTTTTTGCCCAGGCGCTCTTCCATCCGCTCCTGAATGCGCGGCATGCGCGTGGAGATCGACAGCCTGATTGGTGAAATCATAATCGGCGAACACCGCCTCTTCATCCACGCCCAGCGCCATCAGCGTCAGCGCGCAGCCAACGCCGGTGCGATCCTTGCCCGCCGCGCAATGGATCACGCCCGCCCCGCCCTCACTCAGTTCGGCGAACCAATCGCGATAGAGGCTGACAAGGCGCGGATCGAACGGGATGCTGCGATACAGCTCCATCATGTACGCGCGCGTTGATTGCGGCGTCAGATCGCTTTCCATCAGCGCGATGAGATGCGGCGCAAGCTCGGAGCTTTTCACGCCGTCATCCTTGAAGATGTGCCGGCAGGCTTCGCTGACCCATTTGTTCGGCTCGTGCTTGCGCTCCTCGGGGCGGCGCAGATCCACCAGGAAGCGGAGCTCCATCGCATCGAGCCGGGCAAGATCAGCGGCGCTGGCGTCATTGAAGGCGGCGGAGCGGTAGAGCTTGCCGCGCGCAATCTTGGCCCCGTCCTCGGTTTCCCAGCCGCCAAAATCGCGGAAATTGAGCACGCGCTCGAAATCGATCAACCTGTCTTGCATGGGCATGGACTTAAGCGCTGGCGGCCGAGGGCGCAACGCCGCTCACGGAAGGTAAGGGTGCGGCTCGGGCCGCGGCGGGCGGATCACCCCGGTGCTGATGTACACCATTTGCTCGCTGCCCTCGTAGCGGACCCGAATGTGGATCGGAACGCCCGCGCGGGTGTAGATCGGCGCGCGCGAATTGAGTTCGGCGTGCGTGAAGTGAACGCTCACCCCCATGGGAACACCGGTATTTGCCTCGATCACGCGCGCGGCCTCCTCCGGGGTTTCCTCGCCGCTGAGGCCGTAAGGCAAAGCCTCGCCTTCCGGCCATGTCGGCATGCCGGGCGGGGCGAACACGCGATAGAGGATTTTGCCGACAAGCAGCTCACGGTCGAAATAATAGATCAGCCCGCCATGAGTGTAGATGCAGAGATCGCGGCTGCCATACAGCATGGCGCTGTCGCATGAGAGCCGATCGCGCCGCCAGCCGCGCGGCTTATCCTGCATCGCCGCGCCCAGCACAGCTGCGCCAAACTCAACATCGCGCACCGCGCTAACGCCCCCGCACTCAGGCGGCTCACACTCGCGCAAGATGATGGTCATCGGCGGCAGCGGCGCAGGCTCTGCGCTCGCCTCCGGGAGTTCAGGCGCAGGCTCAGGCGCGCAAGCGGCCATCGCAAGAGCCAAACAGATCGCAAGCCGCCGCATCGCCACGCCTCCGCCCGCACCGGGCTTTAGCCAGAAGGCGCATTCGCCGCCGAAATCGGCTCAAGCTTAGCGGAACGGCGGCTCGTCGAACGCGCGGAGCTTGCGGCTGTGCAAGCGATCGCGCTGCTGTTTGAGCAAGGCGATGGTTTCAAGCCCGATGCGCAAATGCGCGCCGATGGCGCTGTCATAGAAGCGATCGGACACCCCCGGCAGCTTGATCTCCCCGTGCACCGGCTTATCGGAGACGCACAGCAAAACCCCATACGGCACACGCAAGCGGAAGCCCTGCGTGGCGATGCAGGCGCTTTCCATATCCACCGCAACCGCGCGCGATTGCGAGAGCAATTGGCGCTCCTGGTTGTAATTCAGCTCCCAGTTCCGATCGGCGTAGGAGACAACCGTGCCGGTGCGCAGGCGGCGGCGGAATTCTTCCTTATCGTCGCCGACAATGCTCGCCGCCGCATTTTGCAGCGCGATCTGAATTTCCGCGATCGCCGGGATCGGCACCTCAAGCGGCACGCGATCATCGAGGATTTTATCGCGGCGCAGATAGGCGTGCGCGAGCACGTAATCGCCGATGCGCTGGGTGTGCCGCAGGCCGCCGCAATGGCCGATCATCAGCCAGCAATGCGGGCGCAGCACCGCAAGGTGATCGGTGATGGTTTTGGCGTTGGAGGGGCCAACGCCAATGTTGATCAAAGTGATCCCGTCGCTGCCGGGCGTCGCCAAATGATAGGCAGGCATCTGGTATTTCTGCCAGGGCGCGGCTTGCGCTTTAGCCAGCGCATCCTGATCGCCCGCCTCAATGCGCACCCCGCCGGGGCAAGAAAGCGCCCAGCCCTTTGGCCCATTGGCCACCGCCTCAGCGGCCCAGCGCACGAATTCTTCGACGTAGCGCTGATAGTTCGTGAACAAAATCCAAGGCTGCACATCCGCCCACGGCGCGCCGGTATAGTGCTGCAAGCGCTTGAGCGAATAATCGATGCGCGGCGCATCAAACAAAGCCAGCGGCCGGGCGCGATCCAGCCGCTCGATGCGCAAGCCATCCACCACCGAATCGCCCACTTGCGTGAGGCGCGGGCTGGGGAAATAGCGCGACAGCTCCTCGGCCGGCACATTCTCAAACGCCGCCGCCCCCGCCGCGTCCAGCACGAACGAATACGGAATTTCCGTGGAAGATGCGCGCACGCTCAATTCGGCGCCGTAATCATCGGTGAGCAGCTTGAGCTGCTCCAGCAGATACGCGCGGAAAAATTTCGGCTGCGTGATCGTGACGGCGTACTCGCCCGGCCAGGTGAGCTGGCCGTAGGCGCGAGCCAGTTTCGGCGTCGGCGCGCCCGGCAGGTAGGTGACGCGCAATTCCGGGTAGCGGAACAACGCCCGTTCCTCCGGCGTGGGCGGGGCCCCGCCCTCGGCGAAACGGCGCACGGCCTCGATCAGCGCCGTGACGGCGCGGGCGTGCATGGATTCGAGCAGATCAACTGCTTCTTCTGGAGTTTGCGATTGCGGCATGGACGGAATGTGCCCAGCGCGGGCGATCCGTCAAGCCGGCTAAACGCGCGGGATCGGATCCACCAGGCGCGAGCGGCGGTGGATCGTATGGCGGAAGGTGCGCGCGCTTGGCGTCAGGAAGCCGAGCGGGCTGCGATAGGAAAATTCCGTCTCGGTCATGATCAGGCTCGAGCCCGGCTGCATCATGCCATCGGGGATCGTGACCTGCTCGCCCGACACGCGCCCGGAGATGCCGTGGCCTTCGCTCCAGACCACCTCGGCGCGCGTGGCGTCCACAACCAGAATGCTGTTGATGCGCACCTTCACGTCGTTGCCGTCGCTCGGAAACATCAGCAGATTGACGGCGGACCAGAGCCCCGTGACCTCGTCAGTCGTCACCTCGGTGTCGCGCGCCACAACGTCGGCGATCGAGGCGGCGGTGTTTTGCGCGCGGCGATTGGCCTGCAGCATGTCGATGAGATCAACCGAGCCAAACAAAAGCAGCAACATCACCGGCAGCAGCACGGCAAATTCGACGGCCGCGTGCCCGCCCCGCGCCAGCGCGAAGCGGCGCAGCTTGCGCATGCAGCCCCAGCGGCTCACGAGACGGCCCCAAACGGCTCGTTGCGGAACATCATGGTGGAAACGAGAATGCGCTCCCCGCCATTGGTGTTGGCCAGCACGCGCCCGAGCAAGGGCGTCACCGCCTCCCAGCGATAGAAGGCGCGCACCACCACGATTTCTGAATCAAGCCCGGGCTCAAAGCGGAAATCAGCGGGCTGAAACATGCCGTCGCCATCGATGGGCGCGGCCGTGCCAGCAGCTGCGGCCACGAATGAAGGATAGCGGCGCACATCAAGATAGAGCCTGCCATTGCAGGCCATCGGCATGGTGTCGTTCACCTCGGCGCAGAGAGCTTCAAAAATCTCTGCTTGCGTCACGCCATTGGCCTGCGCCCGCCCGGTGCGGATGTCGCGGCCCACGATTGATGTCGCGTTATCGAGGCTGTTTTGCCCAAGGCCCATCAGGCCGACTTCCGCCGTGCCGACAAACAGCAAAAAAAACGGAACCGCGATCAGGCCAAATTCGATCGCCACCGCGCCGCGCTTAGCTTTCGCAAAGCGGCGGATACTGCTGCGCCATTGAAACAATCGAACCATCGCGCCCTCCCGCGAGCGCAGGAGCTTTGCACGCAAGCGCTTACCATCCCGTCAAACAAGGGCGTTAACGCGGCTTTTACTTGGACCGCCGGCGCCCTCGCCGGCGCGCTTTTAACGGCCGCCGCGGCCGCTGATCTGGCCCTGCACTTGACCGGCCAAGCCCGGCTCATCGCCAATATCGGGGCGCGGCCGGCAGAGCGGCGTGCACTCAAGCCGCGCGGTTTGCCCGGCGCGCGTGACGACGACGACGTCGGTTTCATCCGCCACCACTTGCACGCGGCCCGAATACAAAACCCGGCCGTTGGCGCCGACGACCACAAGGTTGGTCGACCCATAAGAGCGGCCCGTCACAAACAGGAAGCGATCATTCTGCACCGAAACACCAGCAATCGCCGGGTTGCCGATCGCCACCCCTTCGGCGGCTTCGGCCAAGCGGATCGGGAAGGCTTGATCCAGCGCCACGCGGATATCGCGCGCCGCCGCAGGCGCGGCCAGCACGGCGGTGAGCGCCAAAGCCGCCACAAACACTTTCGCCGCCACGCGCGCAAAGGACCGCATCACACTCTCCGCCGACATTATCATTATAGCGCTAGCGCGCATTGGTTGCGGGAGAATGAACGCTGCGCGGTGCTTGGACCGCACGGGCCGCTTCCCCGCCAAGCCCCGCACGTGATGCGGGGCGCGAGCGGGGATCCAGGGGCGCCAGCACGCCCGTTGCTCTGGATCCCTGATCGCACACTCCAAGCGCTGCGCCGCATATCACACAAAAATGCGCTTTTGCGTTCACGCTTTTCTAACGATCTTCCTTGGGCGGAACATTAACTTCCATCGCGTAGATTGCCCCCTGTCTGGAAGGGGGTCGGGTGCGACGCTCAGCCGGGCGCACATAAAAAGCACTCGACAGAACGGAGTTATGGTATGTTGGTCTCTCTCAAGAAATTTATTGCGAACGAAGATGGCGCCACCGCGATCGAATACGGCCTGATCGCCGCCCTCGTGGGCGTTGCGATCATCGCCGGCGTCGGCGCTCTGGGCGACAGCCTCGACACGACCTTCAACAATGTGTCGGATGAACTCGACGCCAACAACACGCCCGCCCCGTAAGGGCTGTAGCGAGCGCCTCAGCCTGACGGCTGAGGCGCTGACGCTTTGGGAATCCCCTGCTCAAACGCCGCCCTTCGGGGCGGCGTTTTTCTTTGGCGCGCACAAAAGTTAAGCGGCGGAACCGGCTCTAAAGACATTCTTCATCCAGCGCAGCGAAAAGATGAATCTATGCTGCTTGCTCTTCTCGCGCTCATCTTGTTCGCCGGGCTTTTGATCTACGCCGCGTGCTCGGATGTGGCCTCGCTCACCATTCCGAACTGGGTGTCGCTGGCGATGCTGGCGGCGTTTCCGGTTTTTGCGCTGGCGGGCGGGATGGCCCTTGGCGCCATCGGCTTTCATCTGCTGCTTGGCGTTGGCGTGCTCGTGATCGGGTTTTGCTTGTTTCAATTCAACATCATTGGCGGCGGCGATGCGAAATTGCTCGCGGCCGTTTCGGTGTGGACCGGGCTTGGCGCGCTTGCGCCGTTTTTGATGTGGACGGCCCTCGCTGGCGGCGCATTCGCGCTGACCATCCTGATGGCGCGCAAATACACGCTCATGCTCGCGGCTGCGCCGCCGTTTGTTTATCGTTTGTTAACGCCAAAAACTGGCGTGCCGTATGGCGTCGCCATCATGATCGGAGGCTTGATGGCGATCCCCTCCATGCCGCTCATCAACGGCGCGTTAACCCTGTTTCAGCAATGAACATGATTAGGCTCGGCGCGTTCGGGCCTGCTGGGAGTTAGAACAATGTCAGCGCGTCAGCTGATCGTCTTGGCCATCGCCGCAGTGGCGGCCATTGGCGCCCTCTTCCTCATCCGCACCATCAACCGCCCCGCTGCGCCGGCGCAAACCGCCGCGCCGATCGCGGGCGAGCAAGTTCTGGTGGCGGCGCGCGATATCCCGCAAGGCGCCGCGCTCGCGCCCAGCGACATCGCCGTGCGCATTTTCCCGACAGAATCCGTGACGCCGAATTTCGTGCGCATCTCGGTGATGCCTTCGGCGCAAACCGATTATGTGGGCGCGGTGACGCGCCGGCGCTTTCGCCGCTGGCGAGCCGATCACGATGACGACTGTGGTTCAGCCCGAAGGGCGCGGCTTTATGGCCGCCCAGCTTGAGCCTGGCTATCGCGCCGTCGCCATCGAAATCAGCGCCACCAGCGCGGCTGGTCATTACATTCAGCCGAATGATCGCGTGGACGTGATGCTCACGCGCCGCACCGATGACGATCAGGCGCGCAGCGATGTCGTGCTTTCAGACGTGCGCGTGCTGGCGATGGGCGCTGCGACGCAGCCGCAAACATCCGGTGAAGCGCCCGCGCAAGTGAGCGCGACCTACGCGGTGCTGGAGCTCGCCCAAGCCGATGCGCGCACTTTGATGCAGGCCGAGAATATGGGCCAACTCAGCCTCGCTTTGCGCGGGCTTGAGGTCGAAACTGTGGGCCTGCGCGGCCAATCAAATCCGATCAGCGGCAATTCTGTGCGCGTGCACGCGTTCGGCAATGTGTCGGGAGGCAATTAAATGAGCCGCGGCAACGCAATGCGCACCACACTCGCCACAGCGCTGGCGGCGGCGGCCGTGCTCGCCCCTCAAATCGCCGCCGCGCAAATGGAGCCGCCCAGCGCATCTTCGATTCGCATCAATGGCGGCGGCGGCCCGCAAGCGGTGTCGCTGGTGTTGCCGTTCGGCAAGTCCGCCATCATCGACCTGCCGACTGACGCGCGCGACATTCTGATCTCCAATCCCGAAATCGCCGACGCCACCGTGCGCACCTCGCGCCGCGCTTACGTGATGGGCCGGCAATTGGGGCAGACGAACATCTTCTTTTTCGACGCCGCGGGCCGGCAGATCGCCAATGTCGAAATCCGCGTTGAGCCTGATGTTGGCCCGCTCAATGAAATTCTGAGTCGGCACGTCAGCGGCGCCAATATCCGCGCTGAGGCCATCAACGGCTCGATCGTGCTGACAGGCGCTGCACGCAGCCCTTCGGATGCGTCGAGCGCTTACGATCTCGCGGCGCGTTACATCGCCAATACGGGCGCTGCGGGCGCTGAAAATCGCGTGGTCAATCTCGTCGCTGTCGAGGGCAGCGAGCAGGTGCAGCTGCGCGTGCGCGTCGTGGAAATGAGCCGCACTTTGGTGCGTCAGCTCGGCATCAATCTGAATTATCAGAACCTCATCAATCAGTTTGTCGGCACCGATGAATTCATCCGCATCGCCAGCCGCGCCGGCTATTCCATCAGCGGCGGCATTCTCGGCGGGCTCGAGGTCGAAGGCGGGCAACGCGAAAGCATCGGCCAAAATCCGCGCGATACCGACGCTTCGCTCGAAGCTTTTGAGCGCGCGGGCCTGTTGCGCATCCTGGCCGAGCCGAACCTCACTGCGGTTTCCGGCGAAGCGGCGCGGTTCTTGGCGGGCGGCGAGTTTCCCGTGCCAGTCAATTCCGATGACGGGCAGATCACGGTTGAGTTCAAGCCATTCGGCGTTGGCCTTGCCTTTACGCCGGTGGTGATGTCGGGCGGGCGCATCTCGCTCAAAGTCGCCACCGAGGTGAGCGAGCTCACCTCCGATGGCGCGATCAATACCGGCGACATCACAATTCCCAATCCTTCCGGCCCGCCCACCGTGATCCGCGGCGTCACCATCCCGGCGCTGCAAGTGCGCCGCGCGGAGACGACGCTGGAAATGCCGTCCGGCGGTTCGATGGTGCTGGCTGGCCTCATTCAAGAGCGCACGCGCCATGCGTATGAGGGCGTGCCTGGGGTGATGAACGCGCCGGTGATGGGCGCGCTGTTCCGCTCGCGCGATTTCATCAACAACGAGACGGAGCTCGTCATCATCATCACGCCGTACTTGGTGCGGCCGACGAGCCCTGAGAATCTGCGCTCGCCTGCAGATGGCTTCCGCAATCCGAGCGAGACTGAGAGCGTCCTTATGGGGCGGCTCAATTCGCTTTATCGCCCCAATCCCGGCGCACGCGACGAAGATGCGCGCCTGCAAGGGCCTCACGGCCACATTATCGAGTGAGACGATGACAATGAACGCTCGCCTCCCCCTCATGCTGATTGGCCTTGCCGCGCTTGGCGCCTGCGCTGTCGTGCCCAAGCCGCCCGCCGGCCCGCCGACGCCAACACAGGCCGACAACCACCGCATCAATGTCGCCCCTGCCGCGCAGCGTTTGGAAATCCGCGTCGCCGCCGGCGATATGGCGCTCTCTGAGCGCACGCGCGACGAATTGCGCGGCTTTGCCAGCGACTATTTGCGCGCGGGCTATGGCGCGCTTGTGCTTTCGACGCCCGCGGGCGGCGCCAACAGCGATGCGGCGGCGCTGATCGCGCATGAAGCGCGCGTGACTTTGGCCGACGCTGGCGTGTCCTTCGCTGCGATCGCGGCCAGCACGCACGATGGCGCGGATGCGGCGAGCCCTATCCTGCTGACGTTTGAGCGTTATGTGGCGCAAGCGCCAGAGTGCGAGTCGCTCTCCACGCAGAACCTTGCGCATGCCAGCAACAACCAGCCCTGGCGCAGTTTCGGCTGCGCCACGCAAGCCAATTTGGCGGCGATGATTGAAGATCCGCGCGATCTTGTGCGCCCACGCGCCGAAGATCCGCGCGACGGCCAACGCCGCGCAGCCGTGATGGACGCCTACCGCGCGGGCGAGCAAACCCACGCCCCCCGCAGTCAAGACGAGCGCATCCAAATCAGCAACGCCGCGCAATAGGGAAAAGCGATGAGCAGCCCCACTCCCGATCCCGCTTGGCGCCTCGAAGACGAAGACGATTTCGTGCTCGAGCAAGATGACACCTTCGGTGTTGGCGACATCGAAGGCGCGGACATGCCTCCGCCTTTCGACGCCGAGCCGATGGAAGCGGCCAATGATCCGCCGCCGCTGCTTGGCGATGATGCATTTGCGCTGACAGCCGCCACGCCGGTTGCCGCGTTAGTCTCGCATGAGGAGACGCGCTCAACCGAACAGCCTGTGCCGCGCATCACCATTCACGCGGTGAGTGACAGGCCCGAGATCGCTGATCTCATCGCCGGCATCGCCGCCGATCGGCGCATGGCGCGCGCCGAGATCAGCGTGGAAGGCGGCGGCATTGATGCGGCTGTCACACGCTTTGCCTCGCAGGCGAGCCCCAACCTCTTGATCATCGACACGCTGCAGCAAGGCCCGGCCATGCTGCGGAGCCTCGACCGCCTCGCCGAAGTGATCGAGCAAGGCACCAAGGTCGTCATCATCGGCGCGGTGAACGATATCGCGCTCTTCCGTGAGCTGATGGCGCGCGGGGTTTCCGAATATATCGTGCCGCCGATCCAGCCGATTGATCTTATCCGTGCGGTGTGCGGGCTCTATGTGAATCCGGAAAAGCCGTTTGCGGGCCGCGTTATCGCGGTGATCGGCGCGCGCGGCGGCGTTGGCGCTTCCACCATCGCGCACAACCTCGCCTGGTCGATCGCTGAACGCCAGGATGTGGGCGCGACGCTGCTTGATCTTGATCTCTCTTTCGGCACCGCGGCGCTCGATTTCAACCAAGACCCGCCGCAATCGATCGCCGACGCGCTCACCGCGCCCGATCGCGTGGACGATGTCTTCCTTGAGCGCGTCACAACCAAGCATACCCAGCGTCTGCAAATGCTGACAGCGCCGGCGACGCTTGAGCGTGAGTTTGAACTCGACGCCGGCGCCTATGAGACTGTGATCGAGCGCGTGCGCCGCACGAGCCCGTTCATCGTGCTTGATCTGCCGCATGTGTGGTCATCCTGGATCAAGCACACGCTGCTTGCGGCCGATGATGTGATCATCGTCGCCGGGCCTGATCTGGCCTCGCTGCGCAACACCAAGAATATCGTCGATCTGCTCAAGGCGCTGCGGCCTTATGATTCACCGCCCACTGTCGCGCTCTCGATGGTCGGCGTGCCCAAGCGGCCGGAAATTCCGTTCAAGGATTTTTCTGAGGCCTTAGGCGCAGAGCCGGTCGCAGTGTTTCCGTTCGATCCGCCGCTCTATGGCATGGCCGCAAACAACGGCCAGATGATTGGCGAAGTTGCGCCGCAAGCCAAATCCGCGATCGCCATCGATACGCTGGCCGCCTCCCTCACCGGGCGCAAAGTGGTTGAGCAGAAGAAGACGAGCCTCATGGCGAAGCTTCCTTTCTTGAAGCGTTAAGGGGAAGCGATGTTCGGCAAGCGCAGCATCGGGGACGGCCCCGCCCAGGCGCC
>DAORMO010000098.1:9609-11164 GCA_035440585.1 Terricaulis sp. | reverse complement strand
GTTTCTTCGTGGGCAAGGACTTTACGCCTCCGAGGCGGCCTCAGGTTCGGCGGAAGCCTTGGCGCGCGCTTCTGCGCGTTCCTGCATCTTCTTGCCGGGTGCGGCCTTTTGCGGGTTGTTGCGGGCCTGACGCTTCAGGACGCCAGCTTGGTCAAGGAACCGCGCCACGCGGTCCGTCGGCTGGGCGCCCTTCTTCATCCAATCTTGAATCCGTTCGAGCTTCAGAACGACCCGAGCCGGATCGTCACGCTTCAATATAGGATTGTAGGTTCCAACTTTCTCAATGAAACGCCCATCACGCGGGCTTCGGCCGTCGGCCACAACGATTGAGTAGAATGGGCGCTTTTTGGCGCCGCCGCGGGCGAGGCGAATTTTTAACGACATTTCGTGCTTCTCCTTTGAACTCTTAGCTTTTTTTGTCGCCGCCGGGAAGCCCCGGCAGCGTGCCTGGTAGGCCGGGAAGGCCCGAAGGCGCAGTTAATCCCGGTAAAGAACGACCGGCGCCGAGCTGTTTCAGCGCTTCGGGGCTGGGGCCGCGGCCGCCAAATCCCCCCATGCCAGGCATGCCGAAGGGCATTTTCCCCTTTCCCATGGCTTTCGCCATGTCGGCCATGTTCCGGTGCATCTTGAGGAGGCGGTTCACCTCCACGACCTCCACCCCCGCGCCTTTGGCGACGCGGGCGCGGCGGCGGCCATTGAGCAGATCCGGCTTTTGCCGTTCGGCCTTGGTCATCGAGCGGATGATGGCGATCTGGCGGTGGATCTGCTTGTCGTTGAGCTGGGCGTCGCTGACCTGCTGCTTGATCTTCTGCGCGCCGGGCAGCATGCCCATGACGCCCTTGAGGCCGCCGATCTGCAGCACTTGGGCGAGCTGTTTTTCCATATCGTCGAAATCGAAGCGGCCCTTGGCCATCTTCTTGGCGAGCTTTTCGGCCTCGTCCCGATCGACCTGCTCGACCGCTTTTTCAACCAGGCCGACGATATCGCCCTGGCCGAGGATGCGCCCCGCAACGCGCTTGGCGTCGAACAGCTCAAGCCCGTCCGGGCGCTCGGACACGCCGAGGAATTTGATCGGCAGGCCTGTGACAGCGCGCATCGACAGCGCGGCGCCGCCGCGGCCATCGCCATCGGCGCGGGTGAGCACAAGGCCAGTGAGGGGCAGGCGCTCATGGAAGCGCTTGGCGGTTTCGACCGCGTCCTGGCCGGTGAGGCTATCGCCAACCAGCAGAATTTCCTGCGGTTTTGCGATTTTGGCGATCTCGGCCGCCTCATCCATCATCTCGTCGTCGAGCGTGGTGCGGCCCGCCGTATCGAGGATCAGCACGTCATGGCCCGAAAGCCGCGCGCTGCTCATAGCGCGCTTGGCGATCTCGGCGGGCGATTGGCCGGCCACGATCGGCAGCACGTCCACCCCGATCTGCTTGCCGAGCGTGGTGAGCTGCTCCATCGCCGCCGGGCGGCGGGTGTCGAGCGAGGCCATCAGCACGCGGCGCTTATCCTGCTTGGTCAGGCGCAGCGCGATTTTGGCGGAGGTGGTGGTTTTGCCCGAGCCCTG
>DAORMO010000098.1:6184-9593 GCA_035440585.1 Terricaulis sp. | reverse complement strand
TGATGTTCGGCGGCTCGCCGGCGATGCGCAGGCCCTCGGGCGCGCCATCGCCGCCCAGCATCTCCACCAACGCGTCATGCACGATCTTGATGACTTGCTGGCCGGGTTTGACGGATTTGACGACGGAATCGCCAACAGCGTCCACCTTCACCTTGGCGATGAAATCCTTCACCACCGGGAGGGCGACGTCGGCTTCCAGCAGCGCCACGCGCACCTCGCGCAGCGCCGCCTCGACATCGGCTTCCGAAAGCGCGCCGCGCCCGGTGAGCCGGTCGAACACGCCGGTCAAACGCTCTGTGAGGGCCTCAAACATCATAACTCCATACGGCCAAACGCGTTTCGCCCCGCCGGACGATCACGTCGGGCGGGGGGCCTCGCCAGCCTCTGGCCCTATATGGGCGCTGTGCCGGTCAAAGCGCGCAAAAAGTCTGGCGCGTGGGCGGGCTTTTAGTGGCGGGCGGCTGAAAGGTCAAATTATGCGCGTAAACGCGCCGCGATCTCCTCGCCGAGCGCCAGAGATGAGGTGAGGCCTGGGCTTTCGATGCCGAACAGGCAGACGAGGCCTTCAACCCCGTGCGCGGCGGGATCATCGATCACAAAGTCCGGCTGAGGCTCGCCGGGGCCGTGGATTTTGGGGCGGATGCCGGAATAGTCGGGCGTGAGCGCGCCGTCGGGCAGGCCGGGCCAAAACCGGCGCACGGTGGCGTAAAAGCTCTCGGCGCGCGCTGGGTCCACCCGGTAGTCTTCCTCCTCGACCCATTGCAGATCCGGCCCGAAGCGGGCGATCCCACCCAGATCGCGCCGATAATGGGTGCCGAGCGCGCCAGGGATCGGCGGCGGATAGATCAGGCGCTGGAAAGGCGCTTTGAGCCCGCTGAGGGCGAAATAGTTGCCTTTGCCCAAGTGCCGCTTGGGGATGCGCGCGGCGGGGTAGGGTGCGATCGTGGCTGCAACGGCTTGCGCCGCGAGCCCCGCCGCCGTCACCAGCCGGCGCGTGGTGAAGCGCGTGCCGTCGGCGTCGCCCAGCCGCACCATGAAGCCCTCGGGGTGGCTTTCGGCTCCAACGAACGGCGCGTTGAAGGCGATCGCGCCGTTATGAGCTTCGATCTCGCCTTGCAGCGCGAACATAAAGCCATGTGAATCCACCAAGCCGCTGACGGCGACGTCGAGCGCGGCGGCGGCGTTCAGCGCCGGCTCGATCGCCCGCGCTTCAGCGCCGCTGATTGCGCGCACGCCCTCGACATCGTTAATTTCGGCCTGTTTGGCGATGTTTTCGAGCGCGGGGATTTCGCTTTCGTTGGTGGCGACGACAAGCTTGCCGCATTGCTCAAACGCCACGTCATGGGCAGCGGCGAAAGCGTAAAGCGCGCGCCGACCTTGCACGCAGAGCCGCGCCTTCAGAGAACCCGTGGGGTAGTAAAGCCCTGCGTGCACAACCTCGGAGTTGCGGGAGGAAACGCCCGCGCCAATCAGCGCCTCGCGCTCCAGCACCACAACGCTGTAGCCCCGGCGCGCCAGCGCATAGGCGGTCGCCAGGCCTACAACGCCGGCGCCTACGATCGTCGCGTCGAAATCGCTCATAGCTCGGCCCTTTCGTTGAAGGTCGCTGATCGGGCCGGAATTTGGAACCGGTTAATCCAAACGCAATCTCGTTTGCCTAGGATTGAGTCGAGCGGGTGCATCAGTGTTGAACTTTCACGATTCTTCCATGTTCGCGGCGGCGCGGGGGCGCGTCAGCAGCTTACGCTGGCGGGCGCTGATCGCCGCATTGTTCGCGGTGGGTGCGGGTTTTGCGCTCAATTCCTTCGAAGTCGGGCTTGGCTGGTTCTTGGCTTTGCTGCTTTCGATGGGATTCGACGCGATGTTGGCGCGATCGTATCTCGAAGCACGCGGTGAGTCCCAACGCCGGTCGGGCGGGCTCATGTTCGTGTGGGGCTGCTTATTCTCGCTGATGATATTTTCGGCGCTGCCGATGATCCTGGCGGCGTTCGGCGCGGGCTCGGCCCGCGTGCTCAGCGTGTTGATGGCGGCGTCATCGCTGGTGAGCGTGATGCTGTTTTTCTTCCAGGCGCCGCGCTTCATGTTGATTTCTGCGGCCCCGGCGACTCTGACGCTGCTGATCATCCCGTTCATTCCCATGAGCACGGCCGTGCATGGCGAGCCGATGTACGAGGCGATCGCGGTGGCATGCGGGGTTGCCGGGTTTTTGGCCTATATCGCGCGCTCTGCGTATACCAACGGGCAGATGGTCGCCGGTTGGCGCGCCGCGCATCAGGCCGCGAAAGAGCGCCAACTCGAAGCGGAAGCCAAACGCGCCGAAGCCGAAGAAGCGAGTCGCGCAAAATCCGAGTTTCTTGCGGTGATGACGCACGAATTGCGCACGCCGCTCAACGCCGTCATCGGCTATGCGGAAATCATCGGCGAGGACATGCAGGCCGAAGGCCGCAACGAATTGGCTGCCGACGCTGACCGCATCACCGCTTCTGCGCGTCACCTGCTTGGGCTGATTGATCAGATCCTCAATATGTCGAGCGTTGATGCGGGCGCCGATGGGCTTTCGCCGCGCGATTTCGATGTGCGCAAATTGCTGGATGAAGCGCTGACGCTGGTGCGCGAGGAGGCGCAGGCAGGCGGCAACCGGATCGCGCTGCGCGTTTCAGCGGATGCCGAGTTCGCACACAATGACGCGCAAAAGCTGATCGTGTGCGTGGGGGCGCTGCTTTCAAACGCTGTGAAATTCACCCAAGAAGGGCTGATCGCCGTCAGTGCGGAGCGGGAGGCCAGCGCGGGCCAGGAATGGCTGACGATCGCTGTTTCCGATACCGGCGCTGGCGTGGCCGAAGTTGATCTTGCGCGCATCTTCTCGCCATTCACGCAGGTGGAGCAGGCGCATACGCGGGCGAAAGGCGGGCTGGGGCTCGGGCTTTCGGTGGCCAAGCGGATGGCCAACACGATGGGCGGGGACGTGACAGCCGCCAGCCAGGTTGGCGTCGGCTCCACCTTCACCATCCGCGTGCCGCTGCGGGTGGCGCCAATGCGCGCCCAGGCCGCTGCAGCTTAGAGGCAGGCCCTTGGCGTATGCGGGTGTAATCAATATATCGATCTCTATTCAATAGAGACGATCTATGGACGACCGAATTCCAGCTTCGTCGCTGCCGACGCTGCGGCAGCTTCAGTTTCTCACCGCAATCCAGGCGGAGGGCAGTTTTGTCGCGGCCGCTGAGGCGGTGGGCGTCACCCAGCCCACACTCTCGGCCGGCATCAAGGAGCTTGAGGCCGCCTTGGGGGCCACCTTGGTGGAGCGCGGACGCAGTGGCGCGGCGCTGACCGCCGCTGGCGCAGAAGCGGCCGAGCGCGCGGCGCGGACGCTGCGCGAGGTCGAGGAATTGGTGCGTGCGGTGCAGGCGGC
>DAORMO010000098.1:5775-6156 GCA_035440585.1 Terricaulis sp. | reverse complement strand
CCGGCTGGGGGCGATTCCCACGATTGCGCCGTTTTTGTTGCCGCGGGTTTTGCCGCTGCTGCGCAAGCGCTTTCCGGGGCTGCGGCTGCAATTGCGTGAAGATCTGACGGGGCGCCTCGCTGAAGGCTTGCGCGCGCGCACGTTGGACGCGGCGGTGATCGCGCTGCCCTACAGCGCCCATGGGGTCGCTACTTTGCCGGTGGCGGAGGATGAATTCTTCCTGCTTTGCCCCGAGGGCCATCCGCTGGCGGCGCGCAATGATTTGGAGCCGGCCCACCTCAAGGATGAGGAGGTGCTGCTGCTCGAAGACGGCCATTGCCTGCGTGAGCATGCGCTGAGTGTTTGCCGGTCGGAGCCGGGCCGGCGGGCGGCTGATCTACG
>DAORMO010000098.1:0-5757 GCA_035440585.1 Terricaulis sp. | reverse complement strand
GCGACGTTGGTGCAGATGGTGGCGGGCGGCATGGGCGTGACACTGTTGCCGAAGATCGCCGCCGAGGGCGGCGCGGCCGCGGGCGCGCATGTGGAAATGCGTCCGTTCGCCGAGCCGATCGTGGGCCGCTCTATCGGCGTGGCCTGGCGCGAAGGGGGCCAGCGTGAGGAAGAAGCGCGCCTGCTGGCGAGCCTGCTGCGCGATCTGTTTAAGACGGCCAGTCCGGCTTAGAGAGCTGCTTGGCCAGATGCGGCAGGCGGATGACAAACCAAACCGCCGCCCAGACATTCCCCAGCACAAGCACCGGCGCGGCCCATAGCGCCGCCACGAGCAAAGAGCGCTCCGTCAAGAACACCAGCACCGCAAACAGGATAAACCCGACCGCCAGATCAGCAATGCTGACAACGCCCCACGGCAGCGTGAGCAGCACGGCGGCCTGATCAAAGAAGCTGCCGTGCAGATCCTGCTGGGCGGTGAAGGCCCAGATGATCAGCCCCAAAAGGGCGAGCCCGAGTATGCCGATGGCCGCGCGCGCGATGTTCATGACGTCTCCGAGGCTTGAGCCTAATCCATCAGGCGCTGCATGAGATAGACATATTCGAGCGCCCGGCGCCGGGCCGCCTCATTGAGATTGGCCGCCGCCGAATGGCCGCCATCGATATTCTCGTAATAAAGCACGGGCATGCCCAATTCCATCAGCCGCGCCACGTACTTGCGGGCATGGCCCGGATGGACGCGATCGTCCTTGGTGGAGGTGAGCACGAACGGCAGCGGGAAATCATCGCGCTGGCGCAGGTTCTGGTAGGGCGACATGGTTTCCAGATACGCGCGCTCCTCCGGCACGGAGGGCGAGCCATATTCATCGACCCACGACGCGCCAGCCAGCAGTTGATCGTAGCGCAGCATGTCGAGCAGCGGCACTTGCACGATGGCGGCGTTGATCATTTCCGGGCGCTGATTGAGCATGACGCCCATCAGCAGCCCGCCATTGGAGCCGCCCTGAATGCCAAGTCGGCGCGGGCTGGTGATGCCGCGCTCAACCAGATCACGCTCCACCGCGTAAAAATCATCATAGATGACTTGGCGATTGGTCTTGAGGCCCGCTTGGTGCCAAGCGGGGCCAAATTCGCCGCCGCCGCGAATATTGGCCATCACATAGACGCCGCCATGATCGAGCCAAAGCTTGCCGACATTGGCGCTGTAGCCCGGCGTCATCGACACTTGAAAGCCGCCATAGGCGTAAAGCAGCGTTGGGTTCTCGCCGTTGAGTTCAATGTCGCGCGCGCGGATCACGAAATAGGGCACGCGCGTGCCGTCTGCGCTTACGGCCTCGAATTGCTCGGTCATGTAGGGCGACGCATCAAACAGCGGCGGCAGCGTGCGGATGGCGCGCGCGGCGGTGGCGCTGCGTTCAAGCGCGTAGAGCGTGGGCGGGGTGATGAAATCCTCATACACCGCAAACGCCGCGCTCTCGGTGGGCGATGCGCCGGCCGTGCCGATCGAGCCGGTGGCGGGCAGATCGAGCGTGCTCTGCGTCCAGGCGCCGTTTTCCCACGCAAAGCGCAGCATGCGCCCGCGCACATTCTCATAGCCGGCGACAAGCACCGCATCGCGCGTGATCGAAACGCCTTCGATTGATTGGCGCGCATTGGGCGCAAAGATCAGTTGCGCGGCAGGCGCGGCCGCGCCGGTTTGCGCGAGCGGATAGGAGGCGAGCGCCCCTTGCGGCAGGCCGTTCCACGCTTCTTCCAGCGTGAAAACCAGATTGCCTCTGAACAGGCCCTGGATGCTGGCTTTCGCGGGCAGGGCGATTTGCTGCGGGGCTGCGCCATCGAGGCGCCAGCTCTTGGATTCAAAGAAGGTGGTGGCTTCAATCGCGATCGGCAGGCGCGATCCATCCACATCCTCAAGCACGCCCGCGAACACGGCCACATCCGAAGGCTGGCCGCGCAGCACCTCGAGCGCACTCGAAATCGGGGTTCCGCGCGTCCAGCGCTTCACGATATAGGCGTAGCCGCTCTCGGTCATGGAGCCTTCGCCCCAATCGGTGGCGACGAGCAGCGTGTTCTGATCAACCCAGGCGAGCGATGATTTGGCCGTGGGCACGGCAAAGCCGCCGCTGACAAACCTGCGCGTTTCAAGGTCGAACTCGCGCCACTCGGTTGCATCGCGCCCGCCATCGGATAGCGCGACCATGCAGCGGTTCTGAAGGCAGTTAGAGCCCTTATAGACCCAATTGGCGTTCTCAGCTTGAGCCAGCGCGTCGATATCGAGCAGCGTTTCCCACACCGGCGCGCCGGCGCTGAAGGAGGCGAGCGTCGTACGCCGCCAGATTCCGCGCACATGCGTCGCGTCCTGCCAGAAATTGTAATAATGCCCGCCGCGCACGCTGCCGAGCGGGAGCCGGTCGCGGCTATTGGCGATGGCCGAGGCGTCGGCGTAGAGCGCCGCATAGCGCGGATCGGCCTCCAGCACCGCCAGCGAGCGCGCGTTCTGTTCGCGCACCCAGGCAAGCGCGCGCTCGCCTTCAATCTCTTCCAGCCAAAGGTATGGATCTTCAGTCATGCGATGGGTTTCCGTGGCGGCGGGCGAAGAGGCGCAAGCGGCGAGTGCGAGCGCCCCGAAAGCTGCGGCGAAAAACTGGCGCATGTACGTCCCCTCGAAAATGGCAGCGCCCTAACAAGCAGAGGGGGACGCGAAAGTGAAGCGCGGTTCATCGTCTCGATGCAGCCGTTCGCCGGGGGTGCGCTGGGGCGCGAAGCGTCCTAAATAGGGAGCCATGCGCTATTTCAAAATGAACGGCTGCGGCAACGATTTCGTGATTATCGACGCCCGTTCGCGCGGGTCGCTGCCGCTGTCTGAGGCCCAGGCGCGGGCCATCGCCGATCGCAAAACCGGCCTCGGCGCCGATCAGGTGATCGCGTTGGAGCGCTCGATCCGCGGCGATGCGTTCATGCGCATTTGGAACCAGGATGGCGGGGCTGTGGATGCCTGTGGCAACGCCACGCGCTGCGTGGCTTGGCTGTTGATGGAGGAGGGCGGGGCAGCCTCCCGGCGCATCGAAACCGGGGCCGGCATGCTCTATGCCGAGCGCGCGGGGCCGCAGATCATTACTGTCGATATGGGCTCGCCCTTATTGCGCTGGGAGGAGATCCCGCTTGCGCAGCCGATGGACACAGATCGCATGGCGTTCAGCGCTGGCGGGTTTGAGCCGCCGGGCGCGGTGAACATGGGCAATCCGCATGTTGTGTTCTTCGTCAATGACGTCCGCGCTGTCCCGATTGAAACGCTAGGCCCGAAGATCGAGCATGACCCGATGTTTCCCGAGCGGGTGAATGTCGGCTTTGCCGAGGTGCGCTCGCTTGAGCAGATGCGCCTGCGCGTGTGGGAGCGCGGGGCGGGGCTCACCAAGGCGTGCGGCACCGGCGCGTGCGCGGCGGTGGTGGCCGCCCATCGCCAGGGCCGCACTGGGCGCAAGGTTGAGGTGCTGGTCGATGGCGGCTCGCTGCAGATTGAGTGGCGCGCCGGCGATGATAGAGTGCTGATGACAGGCCCGGTTGAACTTGAGGCGAGTGGGGAATTGCCCGCCCAATGAGATCCAGCATCGCCCTCCTTCTGCTCGCCGCATGCGCGACGGCGCCGATCGCCCCGAGCCCGCCGGAGCGCGTGGCCGGCTGCTGGATCGATCGCAGCGACGATGGGCTAGGCACGACCATGCGGTGGCTGCCCGATCGCGCCCGCCCAGGCGTGCTGGTTGGCGATTTGCTGGAATATCGGGCTGAAGGGCAAAATCACGCCGCGCGCTACACGATCGAGCCGCGCGCCGATCATTACGTCATGTGCTCGCACTGGCAGGATGAGCCGATCTGCTGGAAGATCGCCGAAGGCGAAAGCGGCTCGCTGGAGGGCGGGCGCGTGTTTGTGGACGCGGGCGAGGAAACGCTGCGCATCGCGGTGCTGAGCGATGGCGTCGAGGACGTGATCTTCCAAGGCCAGCGCGACGGCTGCGATTAGGCGGCGGCAAATGGCCGAAGAAGGGAGTGAGGGATGCGCGAGCCGGCCTTCCTGCGCACCCGCGTGATAGCATTTCTATTGGCGCTTACGATTGGCGGCTGTGGAGGGGGTGATGAGGCCGAGCGCTACCTCATCCTAGAGACAGCGCCGTTCTATCAAGCGGACCTACCTCACAATGCGGAACAAACCGACGCCGTCATTGCCGCTGTGCGCTCGTTTTCCGAAGCGAACAGCATGGAGCTCATCCTGGCGTACCGATCACTTGGGCCGGGAGAATTCAATGTAACTGCAGCGAATGAGTCCCTTAATCTCTCGGCCACTCATATCAATCAATTTGGGTCGACCATGAATATACGCGCAACCTCGCGTGGAGAGCCATCCGATAGAGATCGAGCGCTTCTTGAGGAATTCGTTGCTGAGATCGTCCGCGCGACAGATGGATCAAGCGACGGAGCGAAGGCTCTCTAAAATCCCGGCCGCTGCTGGAAGGGCTGAGGCTGTTGTTGTGGCGGCGTTTGCAGGCCTTGCCCGCCCATGCTCGCGGCGCACTGTTGGATCATCGCATTGCGCTGCTGGCCGAAGGGGCCTTGCGTGTTCGCGTCATTGAAGGCCGCTTGCAGCGCCATGGAATCGAGCTGGCCGGCAATCGTGCGCGCGGCCCAGCAATCGGCTGCGAGCTCACGCTGGTTGTTTTCTTCCTGGCTGCGCGGCTGCGAATTGACGTGGCCCTCTGCGTGGTGGCCGCATTCGTGCGCCAGGATGAAGCGATAGAGGTTCTGATCGCTCATGCCGTCCTGGCGGATATAGATCACCGGCCCGTTCGGCCCGATCATCGCAAAGCCGCGATAGGGCACTGAATTGTTTTGGTAGGTCGGCACGCTGCAATAGGGGTTTTGCAATTGCTGGCCTTGATGTTGGGCGAAATCCGGCATCTGCCCGAACGGCTGCTGCCCATTGGGCGGCTGGGGCTGCTGGCCGTAAGGATCCGGCTGCTGCTGACCCATCATTTGCGCTTGATCGCAGGCGCCCAAGGTGAGCGCCAACAACAATCCTGCCAACGTACGCATTGCAGCCCCTTTCACGCAGAGGTTTCTCTCGGCTACAGGTGAAGGCGGCGTGCGGTCGCTTTTCGGGTCACGCAATCGGACTTTTGGGCTGGGCGGGGGCGCAATGATCTGGGGTGCGAGGCGATTTCTTGATCGCGACATCGAGGCTTGGCACATCGAATGTTGGGCTTGGTTGCTGCGCAATCTCGGCGGGGTGCAAGCGCTGCGCGAAACGCCGTTCGTCCTGCCGACGGGCGAGTTTTATGGGCGGATGCCGGCCGAGGGGCATGAGCGCGCCCAGGCTTTATTTGAGCGCACTAAGGCGCTGATGGACGTGGCCGATTGGCCTTGCGATTTGGCGGCGCGCCAGGAGGTCGGCGGAGAGGTTGGCGAATATTGGGTGCTGCAGCCGGATGGCAAAGGCGTGGCTGGCACATTTGAAGCGCGCGAGGGGCGCGTTGTGATCACCTACGCGCCGAGCCTCGTGCAAAAGCCGTTGAACTTGATCACCACGTTCGCGCACGAGCTCGCGCACTACATCATCTCCGGGCTGGAAGAGCGCCCGCCCGGCGCCGAGCAAGAGCCGCTTCTTGAGGAATTGGCGACGGATCTTTCGGTGACGTATTTCGGCTTTGGCGTGTTTGGCGCCAACGCGGCTTTCGACGTGGTGCGCGGGCTGGGCATCGAGCAGTTGGCC
>DAORMO010000097.1:7502-11284 GCA_035440585.1 Terricaulis sp. | reverse complement strand
CCGGCGACGCTGGCGCAGGCCGCAAGCGCGAGCGCGGGGAAAAGTGCGGCGATACGCATGCCGGGCCTCCTTAGCGTCAATGGGTGTCGCATGCTCTTTAGCGCGGCTATGCTGGGCTGAGGAGAGATACAATGACTTACGCCGCCCCCATCGCCGATATTCGCTTCGCGCTCGAGGCGGCGGCGGATTTTTGGTCGCTGCGCGCGCGCTATCCTGATCTCGATGAGGATTTGCTGGCCGCCATCCTCGAAGGCGCGGCCCAATTGGCCAACGATGCGCTCGCGCCGATCAACCGCTCTGGAGATATTGCCGGGGTTTCGCTGCAGGACGATGTGGTGACGGCCGCGCCGGGCTT
Source organism: Terricaulis sp. (assembly GCA_035440585.1). Classification (GTDB taxonomy): domain Bacteria; phylum Pseudomonadota; class Alphaproteobacteria; order Caulobacterales; family Aquidulcibacteraceae; genus Vitreimonas. Next base: position 10,929 of record DAORMO010000097.1, on the reverse strand, counting down.
TGCTGAAGCGTATGCGGCTTACCGCGAAGCGGGCTGGCTCTCGCTTGCGGCGGATCCGGCTTATGGCGGGCAGGGCTTGCCGCGCGCGCTTTCGCTGGCGGTGATGGAAACTGTGCAGGCGGCGAATATGAGCTTTGGGCTTTTGCCGATGCTCTCGCTCGGCGCCATCGAAGCGCTGGAGCAGCACGGCGCGCCCGATCAGAAAGCGCTCTACCTTGGCAAGCTGATCTCCGGCGAATGGGCCGGCACGATGAACCTCACTGAGCCGCAGGCGGGCTCTGATCTCGGCGTGCTCACCACCAAGGCGGTCCCGCAGACCGATGGCTCCTACGCCATCAGCGGGCAAAAGATTTTCATCACCTGGGGCGAGCATGAGCTGACGCCGAACATCATCCACCTTGTGCTCGCGCGCATCGAAGGCGCGCCGGCGGGCTCCAAAGGCATCTCGCTCTTTATCGTGCCGAAATTTCGCGACGAGGATGGCTCGCGCAACGCGGTGCGCTGCATCGGGCTTGAGGAAAAGATGGGCATCCATGCCTCGCCCACCTGCACGATGGCGTATGAGGGCGCGCAGGGCTGGTTGGTCGGCGAGGAAAATCGCGGGCTTGCGGCGATGTTCACGATGATGAATTCAGCGCGGCTGAATGTTGGCCTTCAAGGCGTCGCCATTGCCGAGGCCGCGTATCAAAAGGCTCACGCCTACGCGCAGGAGCGCAAGCAGAGCGGGGGGCTGATCATCACCCACCCGGACGTGCGCCGCATGCTGCTGCTGGCGCGTGCGAAGATCCAGGCTGGGCGCGCGCTTTGCTACGCCACCGCCGTCGCGGCCGACGCGGGCGATAAAGCGCGGGAAGATTTGCTCACCCCGCTCGCCAAAGCCTGGTGCACCGAGCTTGGCGTGGAAGCGGCCAGCCTCGGCGTGCAAGTGCATGGCGGCATGGGCTTCATCGAAGAGGCGGGCGCAGCGCAGTTTTACCGCGATGCCCGCATCGCCCCGATCTATGAAGGTACCAACGGCATCCAGGCGATCGATCTTTACGGCCGCAAGCTGATGAGCGATCGCGGCGAGGCGATGCGCGTACTGATCGCCGAGGCGCACGCCGCTTCCGGCAAGGCGCTGCATCTGAAAGAGGCCGCCCAAGCGCTCGATAGCGCCACCGATTACATGCTCTCAGCACCGCGCGAGGATGGGCTGGCCGGCGCGTTTGAATATCTGATGCTCGCGGGCGATGTCGCAGCCGGGACGCTGCTGGCGCAGGGGCTCACGCGCGAGGATGCAAAAGATAAGCGCGCGCTGATGGAGATTTACGACGCCTACGTGCTTGCCCGCGCGCCTTCGCGGCTGGCTGGAATCAAGATCGGCGCCAGCGCGCTCAAGGCGGTCTAACGCGCGGCGCCTTGATCTGCCAGACGATGATCGCCGCATAGAGCGTGCTGATCACAACACCTGCCCAAAGGCGCGCGCCGCTCGTGGTGATCGCTTCCAGAAGAAAAAGCGCGAGCCAATTGTGCGCTATGTGCAACACAAGGCAAAGCATGAACGCGCGAGTAGTTTGGTTCGCGCGGATCAGCCGCCAGGCCAAGATGCTCAGCATGATGTGCATCAGAAACGGCGCAAGCGGGGCGATGAAGCTTTGCAGCGCCGGGGCTTCTTCCATGCCGGCGCGCCACCAGCGCGGGCCAGCTTCCGCTAGGGAAAAGCCAAGACCAAAGCCAAGGCCCGGCAGCGCTGATCGGCCAAACCAGCGGCGCGCCGCGGCCCACCTCAGCGCGCCGATGCGAAGCGCTTCCTCGATCAGCGGAAACACCACCAGCACAGCGAGCCAAAACAGCATCGGAAAAGCAAGCGCCCGATGCGTGATCGCCCATGCGCCGCCAACGCAAAGCCCCAGCGCCAGCGCCTTGAGCAAAACGCTCATCCGCCTAAATCAGTCGAGCGGATTGAGCTTGGCCCAATCCTGCACCAGCTTGCGGAACGGGCGCAGCGAGCCAGGCTTGTAGCGCGGGCGCAGGTGCCCCGCGCTTGCGCGCATCAGCACCGAGCGATCAAAGTAATAATCGAGATGCGCAGCCTCAGGCTTCTTGCGCTTCTCGGCCCAGATGCGCCGGTAGTTCACCGAATAATGGATCGGATAGAAAATCCGCTTCCACCAAGTCGGGTAGGTGATTGGCGCGTCATAAGCGAGGCCCGCGGCCTTGATATATTCCTCCGCCGGGGAGCGATCTCCGCCGTAGGCGCCGTAAAAGCGCAGGCCGAACTCGGCCGCGCCCTCTGTCATCCATTTCAGCGTCAACGCCGAGAGCTTGGAGTTTTCGCCGCCGCCCACATCGCCATGCGTGCCGACAAACCAGCGTTGTTGGAAAAAAGTGCGCTCCGGCCCCGCGCCGGCGCGGGCGCGCATGGCTTGGTTCGATTCATCGAGCTGCGTCCAAAGCGTGGGCGTGAAGGTCCAGCGCCGTTCGTCCACCGCCACGGCGTGGCGGGCAGCCAGCACGTTGGGGCACACTTGCAAATTCTTGAACTCAAACCGCCGCCGCCCCCAGGGCGTGCTTGAGGCCAGCACGCGGCCCAGCCCGCGCTGCACTACCGTGTCGAACACGCCGAGGAACGCGATCGTCGGCGGCTCGCCCTTTTGCGTGCGCGTGCCATCGGGATTGCGCCCGCCCTTGCCGTAGAGGCTGCGGAATTGCAGCGCCGCCTGTTCGTGATCGGCCAGCTTTTCTTCGCTGGCGGTGGAGCGGGGGGCGTTGTGATAGAGCGTGTAGGCGTCCCAGGCTTTGTGCACGTAGCGCCGGCTCAAAATGCCGGAGGTGTTGATAAGGCCCGCAAGCCGCCGCGCGGCGAAGGCGCCGCGGCTGAAGCCGAAGATGTAAATCTCATCGCCTTCTTCATAGTTGAAGCAGAGCCGCAAATAGGCGTCGAGGATGCCGTCCTCCAGCCCATCACCGAATGCGCCGCCAAGGAAGCGCTTCGTATCGGCCATGAATTTGGCGAACAGCCCGCGCCCCGGCAGCGCATCGACAGCCGAGCCAACGCCTTGGGTGTAGATCACGATCTGATGGATATGCTGATCGGGCTGGCCGCCTGCGCCCTCAATCGTTTGCTTGTGCGCGACTGAGCGCGCGATCAGCGCAATATTGGTGGGCCGATCCTGACGCAGCGTCTGCCAGGTGCCGTCCATACATACCACGATGCGCTTCATGCGCGTTCTCCCCCGAGAAAGCGGCCGCACTTTAACCGAACGCCGCCCCATGCCCACCCCTAGGGAAGCGAAAACACCTGAAAACGAGGGTTTGGATTGCCCAGCCCATGGGGATAGACTCATCCCCATGTCGATGGATGGCCTTGAAGACACCGCCCCCGCGCGCGCCAAGCCGGCGCTCGTCTACCCCTTGGGCGAGCCGCCCGAGCCGGGCGCGGCCCGCG
>DAORMO010000097.1:4387-7477 GCA_035440585.1 Terricaulis sp. | reverse complement strand
GCGCCCGGCGTTTACTGGGTGCGCATGCGGCTGCCGTTTGCGCTGCAGGCGATCAATCTGTGGCTGATCGAAGATGGCGATGGCTGGACCATCGTGGACACCGGCATCGCGCTCGAAGAATCGCGCGAATTCTGGCGCAAGATTTTTGACGAGGTGCTGCAAGGCAAGCCCGTCACGCGCGTGATCTGCACGCACATGCATCCCGATCATATCGGCCTTGCGGGGTGGATCTGCCGCAAATACGGCGCGCAGCTTTGGATGAGCCGGCTCGAATACGTCACTGGCCGCATGTTGGTTGCCGATACGGGCCGCCAGGCGCCGGAAGAGGGCGTGCGCTTCTATCGCGGCGCCGGCTGGGAAGAGGCCGATATCGAGCGCTACAAGAAACGCTTCGGCGGCTTTGGCCAAGCGGTCTCGCGCGTGCCGGAAGCCTATCATCGCTTAAACGATGGCGATGTGATCGAGATTGGCGCCCGCCCCTGGCGCATCATCACCGGCAACGGCCACAGCCCTGATCATGTCTGCCTCTGGCAGGAGGAGCTTAAGCTCTTCATCTCCGGCGATCAGGTGCTGCCGCGCATTTCCTCCAACGTCTCGGTGTTTCCCACCGAGCCCGAGGCCGATCCGCTCACCGATTGGATCGAGAGCTGCAAAAAGCTGCGCGCCGCGATCCCCAACGACGTGCTCGTGCTGCCCGCGCACAATGAGCCGTTCTATGGTCTGCATGAGCGGCTCGATCATTTGATCGACGGGCATGAAAAAGCGCTCGCCCGCGTGCTGAGCCGGCTGGCGCAAGAGCCGCGCCGCGCGGTGGATTTGTTCGGCGCGCTGTTTGCACGAAAAATCGGCTCTGATCTGATCGGCATGGCTACCGGTGAAGCCATCGCGCACGCCAATTGCCTGATTGGGCGGGGGCTTGCGCGCGCCGTGACGGATGAGGCAGGGGTGGTGCGTTATGAATCCATCTAATCCCCCCAACCCCGAGCACCGCTCCACCAACGCGCTTTTGTGCTTTTGCCTTGGCTTTGGCATGTCGGCGCTGGCGTATTTTCTCGGCATTGGCGCGGTGGTCACCACCGTGCTTGCGGGCGGGGATCCGGCATTGGTCGTCGGCTCGCTGTTTGCTGTGATTGGCCTCGCGCTTTTGGGCGTGTGCGGCTTTATCCTGATGGCGATTGGCGGCGTCTGGATGGTGATCCGCGTCATCGCCGATCAAACCGGCGATAAAAGCGAAAAGCGCTATCGGGATGTCAATCGCTAGGCGTCAGCGCCGTTTCCGCGCGAAGCACTTTTCCTCGTGGTCGTTCACCATGCCTGTCGCCTGCATGAAGGCGTAGCAGATGGTGGAGCCGACGAATTTGAAGCCGCGCTTTAAGAGCGCCTTGCTCATCGCATCTGAGATCGCGGTTTTGGCGGGCACGTCGCGCAGGCTGCCGATTTTGTTTTTGATCGGCGCCCCGCCCACGAAGCTCCAGATATAAGCGTCAAAGCTGCCGAATTCTTTTTGCGCTTCCAGCACCATCTTCGCGTTCTGGATGGTCGCGGCGATTTTGAGTTTGTTGCGCACGATGCCGGCATCGGCCATCAGCCGGGCCTGATCCTTTTCAGTGAATTTCGCCACCTTGCGCGGGTCAAAGCCGGCGAAGGCTTTGCGATAATTTTCCCGCTTATGCAGGATGGTGCGCCAGGAAAGCCCCGCTTGCGCGCCTTCCAGCGTCAGCATCTCAAACAGGCGATTGTCGTCATGCTCGGGCGCGCCCCATTCCTCGTCATGATAGGCGATCATCAAGGGATCATCGCCGGACCAGGCGCAGCGATAGGGGGAACGGGCCATCAGCGCCGTTTTCCACTTTCACGCCGCACGCGCAATGCTTATGTCGGGACAAGCTTCAGGGAGGCGCGTGCATGATCATTTCCACCACGTTCGACGTTCAAGGCCGGCCGATCGCCCAGCATCTGGGCCTGGTGCGCGGCAATGTCGTGCGCTCACGCTTTATCGGCCGCGACATTGTGGCGGGCCTGCGCATGATCGTGGGCGGTGAAATTCATGAATACACCAAGCTCTTGGCCGAAAGCCGGGAGCAGGCGCTTGATCGCATGGTGCAACACGCCCAATCGCTCGGCGCGGATGCGGTGGTGGGCGTGCGCCTTGAAACCACTGACGCCGGCCAGGGCCAAGCGACGGAAGTGCTGGCTTACGGGACAGCCGTGAAGCTGGGCTGAGCCATCCGGTTCGCGCCCGCATGCGCCAGCCGCCAAGCAATCATCGCCACGATCCCAGCGGAAACATCGATCATCAGCCCGAACGCCAGGATAAACATCAGGTGGTGCGCCAAAAGGTGCGCCGCGGGCGCAGCCGCAAACTCGCCCAAGCGCCAATCGGCGGCGCATTTCAGCGCCCAATCGAACACCAACAGCGCGGCAAGCCCGCCCACGATCAGCACCGCCCATAGCGGAATGTGCGGCAGATCCAGCGGCAAGCCGGCCACCATGTGCGGGGCGGTGTAGGCCACCAGCGCCAAGCCAAACAGCGGGCTCGCCCAAGCATGCAAAAACGCGCGCGTGCTTGCGCCCTCAGGGCGCCCCGCCGCCGCATTGAGCCGGCGCGCTTCGTTCACGCTCCAGCGCGCATCGCTGTAAAGCCGCCAGATAAACAGAACGCCGATCGCGCCCGCGAGCCCTGTGAACGCGCCGACCAAAAGCGCCGCCAGCCCCGGGCCGGCGAGCGCCGGGAGGTCGAGCTGGGCGTGGCGCGTGTTCATCAGCGCGAACGCGCCAAGCGCCGCCAACAGCAAAAGCGCCGCATGCGGCGCCAGCATCGAAGCCGCGCCAATCGCACAGGCGAGCGCGAGCGGGCCGAATGTCTTGGCGAACTGCGGTTGCACAACAGGAAGGGCGCGGACGGACTGAAGCATGGCTTCACTCATGCGCCATCGTCGTGAATGGCGCGTAAACATGAGGATAACCAAGCGTTTACGCTTTAATCGGGTAAACGGCCGTTAAGAAAAAGCCCGCCCTGGCGTCGGCCAAGGCGGGCTCTCAATTTTCAACGGCCTTGCGCGCTTATTGCGCGGGCGCCGGCGCCGGCGG
>DAORMO010000097.1:0-4372 GCA_035440585.1 Terricaulis sp. | reverse complement strand
GTCGCATCATTCGGGTGCGCGATGGCGCGGAAGATGCCGTCGTAGCGCGAAGGGGCGGATTCAGCGCCCTGATAGCGGGAGCACATGGCGATCAATTGCAGCCCCGGCCGCCATTGGATCGCCGCATGCGTGACCCGCTCGCCCGCGCGATAGCTGATGCGGCGGATCGGCCAGGGGCCATTGGTTTCCACCGTGTTCGAGGTCACTGTCGCGGGCGTGCCATCGGGCACCAGCGCGGGAAACATTTGCGACACTTGCGCCAAATACTCGTTGGAAAAACGGGTGTCTTCCAGGATGGCTGAGCGCGCGAGCTCCACAGTCGGGATTTGCGCATCCGTTGAATAAAACGCGCAATCATCATCCGGCGCGGCGATTTCAACATAAGAGCGATCCGCCGCCGTTTGGTGCGTGCCTTCAACCACCGTGTAGCCGCTTGGCACATCGATCACGAGGCGGGTGTCATTCCAGGGACGGGCCGACGCCGTCGTGGCCAGGGCGGCCGCGCTCAGTGCGATCGCTGCCGTAAGCGCAAGTTTGCGCATGCAATTCCTCCACAAAATCTGCGCCCTCTGCCGGCTCAGTTCGGCTGATTTTACGCCCCAGGGGGCGCAAGGGTCAAACCGCGTTGCAGATATGGAGGTTCGGCCCGCCCGCGCCTATGGTGGGCGGTAAAAGGGAGGTCTAGCGCCATGAGTTTAGCCGGAAAAACCTTGTTCATCACGGGCGCCAGCCGGGGCATTGGCCTCGCCATCGCACTGCGCGCCGCCCGCGACGGCGCCAACATTGTGATCGCCGCGAAAACCGCCGAGCCGCACAAAAAGCTCCCGGGAACAATTTATTCCGCCGCCGAAGAGGTCGAGAAGGCGGGCGGCCAGGCCCTCCCTCTGGTTGTGGATGTGCGCGAGCCTGAGAGCGTGAACGCCGCTGTGGAGGCCGCCGTCGCGCGCTTTGGCGGCATCGATATTTGCGTCAACAACGCCAGCGCCATCCAACTGACTGGCACGCTGCAAACCGATATCCGCCGCTATGATCTCATGAACCAGGTGAACGCGCGCGGCACGTTCATCGTCTCCCGCGCCTGCATCCCGCACTTAAAGCAAAGCGCCAATCCGCATGTGCTGATGCTGTCGCCGCCGCTGGATATGAGCCCGCGCTGGTTCGCGGGCCACGTGGCCTACACGATGGCGAAATACGGCATGAGCATGTGCGTGCTCGGCATGGCCGAAGAGTTCAAGGATGATGGCATCGCCTTCAACGCGCTTTGGCCGCGCACCGGCATCGCCACCGCCGCAATCGAGTTTGCGCTCACCGGCGAAGAAGGCCTGCGCCATTGCCGCACCGTGGACATCATGGCCGACGCCGCGCACGCCATCTTCAACAAGCCCTCGCGCGAATGCACCGGCAATTTCTTCATCGACGACGTGCTGCTCTATGAAGCCGGTGAGCGCGATTTCGATAAATATCGCGTCGATCCCAGCAAGGGCCTGATGCCGGATTTCTTCGTGCCCGAAAACACCCCGCTGCCGCCAGGCGTGAGCATGGGGCCGAAGGTGTGAGGCTTTAACGCTTGACGTATAACGTGTTGCGTTATATATGGCGATTGTATCTTACAAAGATGGCGCAGTTGCGCGTTTCCATGCTGAAGGGGTTGCGCCGCGCGCCTGGCGGGCTATCGCCAAGGCGGCGCTGCGGAAGCTCGATATGATCGATGCTGCGGCGGTGCTGTCAGACTTGTTGGCGCCGCCCGGAAACCGGCTTGAAGCGCTCAAGGGCGATCGGAAAGGCCAGCACAGCATTCGCATCAACGATCAGTTTCGCATTTGCTTCCGCTGGACCGCGCAAGGCGCGGCTGACTTGGAAATTGTCGATTATCATTGAGGTCGCTATGGCGCGTATTCGCACCCATCCAGGGGAAGTGCTGCGGGAAGAATTCATGGCGCCGCTTGGCATTTCAGCCAATCGGTTGGCGATCGATCTTGCCGTGCCGGCCACGCGCATTGGCGATATTATACGCCAAGAGGGCCCGCGTGCCGTCACGGCCGATACGGCGCTGCGCCTGGCGCGCTATTTCGGCACCAGCGCGGCTTTTTGGATGAACCTGCAGGCGGCCTACGATCTCTCCAAAGCCGAGGCTGATCGCGGCAAGGAGATTAAATCGCGCGTCAAGCCGCGCGCGCCAGTTTAGCGCCGCGCCGCCGCCACTTCATCGGGCGTCAGCGCGATCGTGCTCATATCGATCTTGGCCGAGCCTTCGACGATTTCGCGCGAGTGCGAGACGTAAATCAGCGTCGAGTTTTCCAGATCCACGATCCGCCGCAGCGCCACGTTCTTGAAAAAGAGGCTCTGGCGCTGGGAGAAGATCTCATCGCCAGAGCGCCGCGTTTCCACGCCGCTCAAATCAATCGGCCCGATCCGCTCGCACGAGACGGCCGAATTGGAGGGGTTCTCAAACCAATTGCCTTGCCGCAGCCGGTCCAGCACGGAGCGGTCAAAATAGGCGAAATGGCACACCACGTTCGGGATCGCGGGATCGCGCAGCGCCTGCACCATGATCTCGTTGCCCATCAAATCGTTGGAAAACTCGCCAACGCTTTCATTGCCGTCGCCGCAGGCGGCCAGGCCCGCCAGCGCGAGCGCCGCCAGCGCCGATTTCAGTTTCATGCTCATGCCCGCCTCCTGATCGCGTGCGATAAAGCGCCGAACGCGGATTTGTTCCGATGTCGGAGCATGGCCTGCTTGGCCGTCCTTGCGAAGCGGGGTGAATCCGCGAACGCTTTGTGGGCATGTGGCCCTGGCCTTTGGCGTCAGGGGCGCCTATGTGCGGCCTGCCGCGCGCAGAGAGAACGGGGGGGCTCGTGCAGCCGATCATCAGCATCAAGGGCGTCTCCAAGACCTATAAGGGCGGCTTCACCGCGCTCAAATCGGTCGATCTCGAGATTAATCGGGGTGAGATTTTCGCCTTGCTTGGTCCCAACGGCGCGGGCAAGACCACGCTCATCTCCATCATTTGCGGCATCGTGAACCCCTCGGGCGGGGAGATCATCGCCGATGGGCATAACATCCTCACCGAGCAGCGCCTGGCGCGGAAGAAGATTGGCCTGGTGCCGCAAGAGCTGCACACCGATGCGTTCGAGCGCGTGATCGATACGGTGCGCTTCTCGCGCGGGCTGTTTGGCTTTGCGCGCGATGAGGCCAAGATCGAGGATATTTTGCGCAAGCTCTCGCTCTGGGAAAAGCGCAACGAGAAAATCATGGCGCTCTCGGGCGGCATGAAGCGGCGGGTGATGATCGCCAAGGCGCTGGCGCACGAGCCAAAAATCCTTTTCCTCGATGAGCCAAGCGCGGGCGTCGATGTCGAGCTGCGCCGCGACATGTGGGAGATGGTGCGCGCGCTGCGCGAAAGCGGCGTCACCATCATCCTCACCACCCATTATATCGAAGAGGCCGAGGAAATGGCCGATCGGGTGGGCGTCATCTCGAAAGGCGAACTCGTTCTGGTGGACGAGAAATCCGCGCTGATGAAAAAGCTCGGCAAAAAACAGCTCACGCTTGATCTGCAAACCTCGCTCGCCGCCATCCCCGCGGGCCTTGGCGATTACGCGCTGGAGTTGGCCGATGAAGGCCGCAAGCTGATCTACAGCTTCGACACCCAAGCCGATGACACCGGCATCGCCATGCTGCTGCGGCGGCTCAATGAGCAGGGCGTCGATTTCAAGGATCTCAACACCGAACAATCCTCGCTTGAGGATATTTTCGTCAGCCTCGTGAGCGCCCGGCCATGAACACCCACGCCATCCGCGCCATCTATCGGTTTGAAATGAGCCGCTGGGTACGCACGATTGGGCAAAGCCTCGTCGCGCCCGTGCTCACCACCTCGCTCTATTTTATCGTGTTTGGCTCAGCTATGGGTGGGCAGATGATGGAGGTCGGCGGGGTCAGCTACGGCGCGTTCATCGTGCCGGGGCTCGTTATGCTGTCGATCCTGACCGAAAGCGTCTCCAACGCCTCGTTCGGCATTTACATGCCGCGCTGGGCGGGAACGATTTATGAGCTGCCGGTTTCGGCCATCGAAGCCGTCGCCGGCTATGTGGGCGCAGCGGCCACCAAATCGCTCGTCATCGGGCTGGTCACGCTCGCCACCGCGCGCTTGTTTGTGGATTATGAAATCCAGCATCCGCTCTGGGCGCTGGCGTTTCTTGTGCTCACCTGTGTTTCGTTTTGCCTGCTCGGTTTTTTGATCGGCGTGCTGGCCGATAGTTTTGAGCGGCTGCAGATCGTGCCGGTGATGGTGATCATGCCGCTCACCTTCCTCGGCGGCACGTTCTACTCGCTCTCCATGCTGCCGGAATTTTGGCAGAAGGTGATCTTGTTT
>DAORMO010000096.1:0-11298 GCA_035440585.1 Terricaulis sp. | reverse complement strand
GCGCTGTTCGCCATCGTCGCCGCCGCCGCGCTTTGGCAAACCTTCGCCGCCCAGCGCGCCGCCGCCGGCGTGCTGGCGGAGCAATCAGCGCGCGAAATCCAGGATGGCAATCTGCCCCGCGCGTTTGAACTCGCCGCCAATGGCGTGCGCGATTATCCGCTGAACCGCGATCGCTTCCTGGCGCAACTGCGCTGGCTCGCCTTCGCCACGCGCGGCAGCCAAATCATTCACAATGGCGACGGCCTCATTATCGACGCTGCGCTCTCGCCCGATCAAAGCATCGCCGCCAGCATTGCCGGCCATCACCTCACCGTCACCGATCTGGCGCGCAACATCACTTGGCGCGAAGCAGGGCCAGAGGGGCTCTCACTTTCCGCCGTCGCGCTGGGGCGCGGCCTCGTCGCCATCGGCTCGACGGAGGTTGATGCGGAAAACTTCGCAACCGATGGCCGCGTGCATATCCGCCGCGTGAGCGATCGCGCGCTGATCGCCGATTTTCCAGCCAATGCGTTCTACCTCACAATGAACGAACACGGCGAAGATGAGCTGACGCCAAGCGGCCTTGCCGCGCGGGGCCTCGCCATCGGCGCCGATGACGCCCTGCTCGCGGTGTGCAGCGAAACCAGCCTGGTTGTGTTCGATATCGCCAAACAAAGCGAGATCTGGCGCGCGCCCGTGGATCCCATGATCGGCGACACCATCCCGTTCGCTTGCCGCTTCAGCGATGATGGCCAGCACCTCGCGCACGCCGTGCTCGACACCATCTCGATCTATGACGCCGCCAGCGGCGCGCTGCTGACGCGCGCCAGCGCCGAGGGCGGGCCCGACGATCTCGAAGGCCCGTTCTTTAACGACATCCGCCACTATTCCGGCGCAAGTGGGCCTGATCACGATTTCAGCGCGCTGCCGGCGATTTTCCCGCTGTGCGGCGGCGATCTCGGCATGCCCGCCTTCATCAGCGCCGTGCAATCAGACAGCTTCGATCGCGTCAGCACCGGCGATCTTGGCGGCGCACGCGCCTTTATCTCGCCCTATGGCTTCCTCGCCGTGCAAAGCGCTGCGGCGTTCGCGGCGCGCTGCGCGGGAGAAACTGAGGCGCCCGCCGCTGGAGATATCGAATGGGGCACAATCGAAAATGCCGGCGACGCGTTTGCGGCGTCGATCGAAACGCCGACGCAAGTTCTGGTGCGCAATGCGCGCGGGGCTATCGTGTCGCGCATGAACACGCGCGGGGATGTCGCCTATGTGGCGCTGGCGAGCGATGGCGTGCTTTTGTTCGCCTCCACCAGCCAAGGCTCCGAATTGTGGGATGCGCGCCAGGGGCTGCTCATCAACCGCATGCCGTTGATCGCCTGCGATTTCTATTGCAACGCCATCGGCCCGTTCGGCGACGGGACGATAAGCGTCACCTATTCCGGCAATGGCGGCTCGAGCGCCTATGATTTCGCTGCGCCAGAATTTGATCAGGACGTCGATACGCTGATCGCCGCACTCTGCCCGCGCCTATTTGGCGCGGCGCGCACCGAGGCGCGCCCGCGCGCCTGCCGCTAAGCGCAGCGGCGCCTGGGGGTGAAGCGCGTGCTGCTCGAGCTATTCTGGAACCAGACGAAGCGATCGCCACGAAACTCCCACACTTGGCGCCGATCCTGTCTAAGCTCTGCCGGCCCCTCGCGCGCGTAGCTGTAGCTCCGCGCTTCTCGCTTCGAGATGGTTTCCACGCGATTGCCTTGCACGGAGAGAATGTAAACCTCTCCGCCCATCGACAAATCGCTCAGCGCTTCACCCGAAAAGCGCGGCCCCGACGCCGTCCGCGAAATCACGACATCGAACCGCTCGGTTCGGTCGCAATTCCTCCTGAAGGCCGCATAAGGTGTGAGCGCCTCAAACGCCGCGAGCAGCGCTTGGCTATGGCGCTCATACTCCGCCATCAACTGATCCACGCCTTGCTCATAATCAGCGCGGCCCTGCGCCTCAGCCCGCCGCGCTGCGGCCTCCGCCTGCAACGCCGTGATCCGCTCTTCGGCGCGCGCGCGCCACATGCCGCACGCGGCCGGCAATCCGTCGCGATAGGCGCGCACGACGGGCAAGGACGTCGAACGCTCCGCCGCGGGCCAATCGGTCCGCGCCTGTTGGCATGGATCGCCTTGCGGCTGTGGTTGAGGTTGAGGCTGGGCAACGCGTGGCTGCGGAGCGGGGCGGTTCGGATCAGGGCAATTGCGCACGCGCAATTGTTCGCGCGCAGCGGTGAGGTGCCGCCCGTTGGGATAGCGGGCGATGTAGTCGCGGATGGAATCGCACGAATTGGCGCGCGCCCAGGTAAGCGAATCCGAATCTTGCGCCCGCGCACCAGGCGCTAACATCGCAAGCATCAGGACAAGCACAAAAAGAAGACGCGTCACGACCGCCCCCAACCTTATGACCTGTGCCCCAACACGATCAGCACCGCGTCAGCCAAGGGCCTTCCCTGTCGCGCACATGCCTAAGCTGATTTCCCCGCAGCTGCCATTCGTCCCGCCATGGATAATTCAATGGAACCGCCCCTGGCGAATCTGTTTCAGTACTCTCGACCGCACCACACTGCCCCACGCACACATCTGCGAAGGTCGAAAATCGCCCACCGTTCACAGACATCAAATACACATCCGCGCCCTGTGCGCCGGTTCTAAAATCGGCAAGGATGCGCGCGCCGTCGCTGCGACGAGAAATTGTGACCGTCAAAATATAGCTGGCCGTGCTTGAGCAATTCAACTTGTATGTCCCATATGGCGCAAGCGCTTCAAACGCAGGCAACAGTGCTCGGCTATGCGCAGCGAAAGCGGCCACAGCGCTCTCGCGTCGTCGTGTCTGCTCCTGTTGTCTTTGCGCAGCCGCCTGTTGTTCGGACTGCCTCCGCCTTGCCTCTGCTTCGAGCGCAGTGATCCGCTCTTCGGCGCGCGCGCGCCACATGCCGCACGCGGCCGGCAATCCGTCGCGATAGGCGCGCACGACGGGCAAGGACGTCGAACGCTCCGCCGCGGGCCAATCGGTCCGCGCCTGTTGGCATGGATCGCCTTGCGGCTGTGGTTGAGGTTGAGGCTGGGCAACGCGTGGCTGCGGAGCGGGGCGGTTCGGATCAGGGCAATTGCGCACGCGCAATTGTTCGCGCGCAGCGGTGAGGTGCCGCCCGCTGGGATAGCGGGCTATGTAGTCGCGGATGGAATCGCAGGAATTGGCGCGCGCCCAGGTAAGCGAATCCGAATCTTGCGCCCGCGCGCCGGGCGCAAACATCGCAAGCATCAGGACAACCACAAAAACAAGACGCGTCATGGGCATTTCTCCCACTCGTCCGTACGTCCGTCCGCACGATTTGTAAGCATCAGGCGATCGCCCTCACGCTGGAACATGAAGCCTGTCCCCCGCGCCTCTTCGGGTTCGAGCACAAGCGTGGTGACGGTGGGGCTCGCGGTGCGCTGCACCGCTTCGAGCACGTGGCGATAGGTGGGCGCGCCTGCAGTTGTGAACGCGAACAGGCCGTCGGCTTGAGAGATCACGGGGCCCTCGCCGCAAGCGATGCCCTGCCAACGCCACGAGCCGAGCAACATGTTGGCGGCAACCTCCTCCGGAGGCAGATCGGCGTTGGCCACCTGTGCGTTGTGCGACGACGGCGGGAAGATGCGATCCCACGACAATGCCGCGTAGCCCGCGCCGCCCAACGCGAGGATCAGCGCCAGCAGCCCTAGGATCAGCGGCGCTTTGCTTTTCGCGCGCGGCGCGCGGCGCGGCGGCGGGCGCTCGCTCTTTCGCGCGGCGATCTCGGAGAGTAAACGATAAAAAGCAGGATCGCCAGGATCGCCGTCCCAACGGTCAAGCTGGATCGCCTGCACGAGATAAAGGACCATCGGAAAATCCGTGGGCGCGAGCTTATCAAGCAGAACTGGGATGAGCTGCTGCGCATCGCGCGCGATCATCGCTTCATGGCGCACATTGGGCGAGACGACCGACGCCTTCGACCAGAGCACCACCACCGTCTTCGCGCCCACGAGCCGCTCGCGGATCCAGCTGTCCCAATCGCGCCCCGGGGGGATCTCTTGGTCCCAGAAGACGCTATGGCCGGCTTGCGTCAGCGCTTTCTCGATCATCATCGCCTTGGCGCGATCGGCGCTCGAATAGCTCAGAAAGACGTCAGCCATGCCCCTAGCCTTTGGGGTGAGCTTAAACGAAGGCTTGCGCGGCGGGAAGTCTCCGAATCCGGCAGTATTCGGGGGCCTTAAGCCCCCGCGCGCCGGCGAAAGCCGCCATGCGCGGCGTGGCAGAGCGCAACGCCTAGGGCATCGGCCGCATCGGCGCTCACATCGCCTGCTGTGGGCAGCAAGCGGCGCACCATGAAAGCGATCTGGGTTTTATCCGCGGCGCCTGAGCCCACCACCGCTTTCTTGATCGTCGTGGGCGCGTATTCAGCCACCATGAGCCCTGTGCGCGCCGCCGCCGCCAGCGCCACGCCGCGCGCTTGGCCTAAGACCAGCGCCGCGCGCGCGTTCGAGTTGACGAAAGTTTCCTCCACCGCCGCTTCCTGCGGGCGGTATTGGTCCATCACCGCGATCAGCCCCTCGAACACATCATGTAGCCGCGAAGCGAGCTGCTGCTTGGGCGATGGCGTAATCACCCCATGGGCCACATGCGAAAGCCGCGCGCCCTCGCTGAACACAAGCCCCCAACCGCAACGGTTGAGGCCCGGATCAATTCCGAGGATCAAAATGCCGCTCATCTGGCTCGCCTTCGCGCATCCTGCGCCGCTCCCTTAAGCGAATGGCCTCAATCTCTTGCCAAAGCGCTAACCGCCCCCCAGCATGGCAGCGGATATTGGTTTGGGGCCGAATTGATGAGAGCTTTGCTTGCCGCTGCGGCGCTTTTTGCGTGCGCGTTTCCCGCGCCCGCTTTCGCACAGGCGCCCAGCGCCGCTGAACGCAGCCAAGCGCTGGAGCTCTACCGCCATGTCGTGGGCCTCGATACCTCGGTAGAGGGCAAGAAGAACCCGGAGATGGCGGCCTATCTCGCCGCGCGCTTCCGCGCCGCCGGCTTTGCCGAAAACGACATCCACATCATCAATGTGGCCGATACGGCGGGGCTTTTGGTGCGCTATCGCGGCGACGGCTCGGGCGGGGCGCCCATTCTTTTGCTGGCGCATATGGATGTCGTGCCCGCGCACCGCAGCGATTGGGAGCGCGATCCGTTCACCTTCATCGAAGAAGACGGCTTCTTCTTCGGGCGCGGCTCGCTCGATAACAAAGCCGGCCTCATCCATATCGCCGCCACGCTGCTGACGCTGCGCAGCGAAGGCTTTACGCCCACGCGCGATCTCATCCTCTGGTTCTCAGGCGACGAAGAAACCACCGGCGCCACCACCACCGCGCTGCTGGGCGAGCATCGCGCGTTGATCGGCGATGCAGAGTTCGCGCTCAATTCAGACGCTGGCGGCGGCGCGCTGACGCAAAACAACCAGCCGATCCGCTACGGCCTGCAAACCGCTGAGAAAACCTTCGCCAGCTTCACTTTCACTGCGCGCAATCCGGGCGGGCATTCCTCCGCCCCCCGCGCCGACAATGCGATTTATGAGCTGGCTGAAGCGCTGATCCGGCTGCGCGCTTTCCAATTTCCGGTGATGTGGAACGACACCACGCTCGCCATGCTGCGCCAAGGCGCCGAAGGCGTGGCCGGCCCGCAAGCCGAAGCGATGCGGCGCTTTGCGGCCAACCCGCAAGATCGCCGCGCCCAACAAAACATCGCGCAGATCGCCGACATTTCCTCGATGCTGCGCACCACGTGCGTGGCCACCCTGCTCGATGGCGGGCACGCCGAGAACGCGCTGCCGCAAAGCGCTGTCGCCACTGTCAATTGCCGCATCTTCCCGGGCGTGGCCGTGGCGGAGGTGGAGGCCGAATTGCGCGCCATCGCTGGCGAGGGCGTCGAGGTTGCGCCGTTCGGCCCTTCCAGCGCCAGCGACGCCTCCCCGCTGCGGGCCGATATCGTCGCAGCCGTCACCCGCGCCGTGCACGCGCATGCGCCGGGCGTGGGCATTACCCCGATGATGTCCGCCGGGGCCACCGATGGGCTGTATTTCCGCGCTGCAGGCATCCCGACCTACGGCGTGGGCGGGGTGTTCATTCGCGGTTCAGACGCCTTCGCGCATGGCCTGAATGAGCGCGTGCCGGTGGAGCGTTTTTATAACGGGCTCACCCATTGGCGCGTGCTGCTGACAGAAATCGCCGGGCCGCGCTGATCCAAAAAGCGCCACATCTGCGCCTACGCTGATAGAAGCCGCGCAGCGCGGACACGAAAGAGGATTTCATGCGCAAGCTATTTGTCGCCTCCGCACTTGCCGCCTGCGCGCTCGCCACGCAGGCCCTCGCGGCGCTGCCGCCGCAAGTTTACGCCGACGCGCGTGAAAGCGCGGCGGACGTGATTGTGCTTGAGGTCTCGAACGTGGAAACCACCGGGCCGCTCAGCTGCGCCGTCACGGGCCATGTGCTGCGCATCGAGCGCGGGACGCGCTACAGCGCACATGAAGAGGTGCGCATCAGCCTGCCCTGCTACGGCCACTCAGACGCCCAGCCCCATCCGGGCCCGGCTATCTATCAAGGCACGCGGCAATTGCGCGAGAGCCGCTACGCCCGCGCCTATCTGAACGGCGGCGCGCTGGCGCTTTATCAATACCAGATCCTGGCGAGCCCAGATCAGCCGCCGCGCGACTGAAAGGCTAACACTAGTCGTTCTGCGCAAGCGCCCTCAGTCTCTCAAGTATCGCCTCGCGCTCTGTGGGGAGGCGCTCGCCTGAATTCGCATGATCGCTTAATGCGTTAGCGATCATTGCCGCAGACCGGAATAACAAAATCGCGCCCTCTACAATGTCGGGCATTTGTTTCCGCGGATGCACGCCGACGCGGGCGAAACTCTGTTTTAGTGATTTCACCATTAGCGCGATCTGCGACGTACCGTACAGATATGCCATCACGATGCTATCGGGCAGCGAGTCGAGTCGCGCTTCAACGAGAGCCATCGGCTCCGGTTCGAGGCTCAAAATGACATCCGCTTTTGCCCGGTTCTCAGGCAACGACAAATCACCGATTGTATTTTCAGCCCAGCCAACCATGAAGCCCGCAAACAGCTCAACTAGGTGGAGGTGATTTCTGACGATCGAATCCACCATAAGAAATGATGAGATGCGTCGCTCTTCTTCTTCGATAGATCGCTTTTTGGACTCTAGATCGAATGCAAATGAACCCGAGGCCAGAAGGCCGAAGAGGCCAATGAGGTTGCCGAACAAGGCCCCGTAGAAATTTAGATCGGTGTCCCAGCCTGCCCGAGCAACGAGGCGCTCGGCGACGACTGCCGCACTGACAATAATCGAGGTGGCGGCAAGCAAGATCCAAGTACGCGAGGTAATATCGCGTAGCGAAAACATGCCTTAAGCGCTCGCCGCTTCCTGGCCGTGGCAATATTTGTATTTCTTGCCTGAGCCGCAGGGGCATGGAGCGTTGCGCGAGACCTTCCCCCAGGTGCTGGGATTGTGCCGGTCAAACCCATCGGGCGCGAGCGGGTGGGCGGTCGGGTCCGCTGCCGCAGCGCGCGCGGCCATTTCATTTTCGCCCGTGTCGGGGTTCTGGTGGATCTCATACGTCCGCACTGGCTGCTGCAAGCGGGGCGCCTCATCGGCTTGGCCGATTTGCAGCAAGAGCAGCATGCGCGTCACCGTGGTGCGCAGATCCAGCAGCATGCGCTCAAACAGCGTGAACGCTTCAGTTTTGAACTCGTTGAGCGGATCGCGCTGGCCGTAACCGCGCAAGTGGATCACTGAGCGCAGATGATCGAGCAGCGAAAGGTGCTCGCGCCAGCGCATGTCCACCACCGAGAGCAGCACTTGCTTTTCCACCGCGCGCAGGCGCTCAGGGCCCAGCATCGCGGCCTTTTGCGCATAGGCCTGATCGACCTCACGCAGCAAACGCTCGATGATCTCGGCCTGGGCGATGCCCTCTTCGGCGGCCCATCCGGCGAACGGAATTTCGAGCCCGAAAATCTCGCGGGCTTCCACGGTCATGCCTTCGGTGTCCCACTGCTCGGGATAGGCCTTCTCCGGCATGTGCCGCCAGACAAGCTTATCCACGACGTCATGGCGCATATCTTTGACGATCGGCGCCACATCAGCAGTGCGCATGAATTCGATGCGCTGCTCAAAGATCGCCTTGCGCTGATCGTTGATCACGTCGTCGTATTTCAGCAGGTTTTTGCGGATTTCAAAGTTGCGCTGCTCAACCCGGCGCTGGCTGGTTTCCAGCGCCTTGTTCATCCACGGGTGAACAATCGCCTCGCCTTCCTTGATGCCAAGCCCGCGCATGATCGCATCGAGCCGCTCGGCCGCGAAGATGCGCAGCAGGTCATCTTCAAGGCAGATATAGAATTTTGACTTGCCCGGATCGCCCTGACGGCCGGTGCGGCCGCGCAGCTGGTTATCGATGCGGCGGCTTTCGTGCCGCTCGGTGCCGAGAACGTAGAGCCCGCCCGCTTCCAGCGCTTGCGCTTTCTTGCTTTCCACATCCACCGTGATCTGACGCTTGATCGCAGCGATCTGATCGGGCGTCTCATCGCCCTTGAGCGCGGATTTAAGGCGCATTTCGACGTTGCCGCCGAGCTGAATATCGGTGCCGCGGCCGGCCATGTTGGTGGCGATCGTCACCGCGCCGGGCACGCCGGCTTGGGCCACGATCTGCGCTTCCTGCTCGTGATAGCGCGCGTTCAGCACCTGGTGCGGGATGCCGCGCTGCTTGAGCATGGTGGAGAGATATTCGGATTTCTCGATCGACACGGTGCCAACCAGAACCGGCTGGCTGCGGCGGTGCGTATCTTCGATATCGGCGATGATGGCGGCGAATTTTTCCTTCGCGGTGCGATAGACCTCATCATCATCGTCGATGCGCTTGATCGGGCGATTGGTCGGCACTTCCATGACATCGAGCTTGTAGATGTCGCCAAACTCGGCCGCCTCGGTGGAGGCGGTGCCGGTCATGCCGGCGAGCTTGTCATAGAGGCGGAAATAATTCTGGAAAGTGATCGAAGCCAGCGTCTGGTTTTCCGGCTGGATGTTCACCCGCTCTTTGGCTTCGATGGCTTGGTGCAGGCCTTCGGAGAGGCGGCGCCCGCTCATCATGCGGCCGGTGAATTCATCGATCAGAACAACCTCGTTGTCCTTGACGATATAATCCTTATCGCGCTGGAACAGATTGTGCGCGCGCAACGCCTGGTTGGCGTGGTGCACCAGCGAAATGTTCGCCGGCTCATAGAGCGAGCCTTGCAGGATGCCCGCTTCGGTGAGCAGCTCTTCGATCTTCTCGGAGCCATCTTCGGTGAACGTGATCGAGCGCTGCTTTTCGTCATGCTCGAAATGCTCAGGCCGCAAGAGCGGGATGATCGCATCGATCTGCCGGTAAAGATCGGAGCGATCTTCGGTGGGGCCGGAAATAATCAGCGGCGTGCGCGCTTCATCGATCAGGATCGAGTCCACTTCATCGACGATGGCGTAGCGGTGCCCGCGCTGGACCATCTCGCCCAGCGAATACTTCATATTATCGCGCAGATAATCGAAGCCGAATTCGTTATTGGTGCCGTATGTGACGTCCGCCGCGTAAGCTTGGCGGCGCTCGTTATCATAGAGGCCGTGCACGATGACGCCGGTGGAAAGCCCCAGGAACCGGTAAATCTGCCCCATCCACTCGCTATCGCGCTTGGCGAGGTAATCGTTCACGGTGATGACGTGCACGCCCCGGCTTTCGAGCGCGTTCAAGTAGGTCGGCAACGTGGCGACGAGGGTTTTGCCTTCCCCGGTGCGCATTTCGGCGATGCGGCCTGAGTGCAGGATCATCCCGCCCATCATTTGCACGTCGAAATGGCGCATCCCGAGCGTGCGCTTGGCCGCCTCGCGCACGGTGGCGAACGCCTCGGGCAGCACATCGTCCAGCTTGGCCCCGCGCGCCAGGCGGTGGCGATATTCGCTCGTCTTATTGCGCAGCGCCTCGTCCGAGAGCGCCTCGAAGGTCGGCTCCAGCGCATTGATGCGCGCAACCATGGGGCGCAGACCGCGAACCTTGCGATCATTGACGGAACCGAAAATCTGCTTGGCGAGGTTGAGCATGTGGCGCGATCTTAAATCCGTTGGCGCCGCCAGAAACGACGCGCTGTCCCAAAGCAAAGAGTTGGATTTTGTTGTCTTTTTTGAGACTCTCCGGGGCGCGCCCACCTGTGATTTCACTCTTGATGCGTGCGCCCGCGAGACTTAAGAGCGCCCCTTGGGCGTGTCAATGCGACCTCGGATGAGGCTCGCGGCTTGGCGCGCACCTTTTACACGCCCCACCGGGAGGCAGAACGCATGCCCTTGTTTCGCCGCGCGCCTTTTGCCGCCCTCCTCTGCGCCGCCCTGCTGGCCGGGTGCGGACTTGGCCAGGATCCAGATGTCGATGGCGGCTCGATCAACGATCCGGTGGTCGCCGCCACTGTGAACGGGCGGCCGATTTATATCGAGGATGTGCGCACTTACGCGGTGGCGCGCGGGCTGATGCAGGAGGGCGAGGATCTCGACGCCAATTCCGACGCCTTCTACCTCGCGCTCGAAGAGCTGATCCAAACCCGCTTGTTCGCCATGGAGGCCGAAGCGCGCGGGTTTGACCGCGAGCCGCACGTGCGCCGCCAGTTGGAAAACGCGCGCGAGCGGGTGCTGGCCAATTCAATCTATGACGAAATCGATCAGCGCGCCGTAGATCCGGCCACGATCGAGCGGCTTTACCGCGAAAACAGCGCGCGCCTGGCCGGCGGCCAAGAGGTGCGCCTGCGCATGATGCGCTTTGAAACCCGCGAAGAAGCCGATGCGGCGCTGCGCCGGCTCAATGCGGGCGAGCGCTTTGAGGTGCTGGCGTTTGAACTCTCCACCGAGCGCAACACCGCCCCCGACGGCGGCGATATCGGCTTCAGCAAGGTGGACGATCTCGCCCCGCCCGTGCGGCAGGCGCTGGACCGGGCCAATGTCGGCCAAGTGATCGGCCCGCTTGATCTCGACGGCGCCTGGCTGGTGATGCGGCTTGAGGATCGCCGCGATGGCGCGATGCCGAGCCTTGAGACGCTGCGCCCGCGCATCATCGCCTGGCAGCGCTTCCGCGAGATCCAGACGCTGCACGAAGAATTGGAGCGCAACGCCCGCATCGAGCGCTTGCGCGGCGTGGATAATCGCGGCTTTGAGCCTGGCGGGGAGGTGCTCGCCCCCGGCGATGCGCCAACCCC
>DAORMO010000095.1:7723-11589 GCA_035440585.1 Terricaulis sp. | reverse complement strand
TACCCCTCCCCCGCAAGGGGGGAGGGGGCGCCATGACCACTCGCCTCGACACGCGCTTCAAAGATCTGAAAGCCGCCAATCGCACAGCGCTTGTGACGTACATCATGGCGTCCGATCCCGATCACGAAACCTGCCTTGAAATTCTCAAGGGCCTGCCCGCCGCTGGCGCGGATGTGATTGAGCTTGGCTTTCCGTTTTCCGATCCGATGGCCGATGGGGTTTCGATCCAGCTCGCGGCGCAGCGCGCGCTCAAGGCTGGCGGCTCACTGCGCAAAACGCTGGAGCTGGCCAAGCGCTTCCGTGAGACGAACGCGGACACCCCGCTGATCCTGATGGGCTACGCCAATCCGATTGAGAGCATGGGCTATGAGGCGTTCGCCGCCGCGATGCATGACGCCGGCGCCGATGGCGTGATCATCGTTGATCTGCCCCCGGAGGAAGACGGCCCGCTGCGCGCGGCGTTTGCGGCACATGAGCTTTCCATCATCCGCCTGGCGACACCGACGACCGATGAAAAGCGCTTAACCAAGGTGCTCGAAGGCGCTTCGGGCTTTCTCTATTATGTCTCCGTGGCGGGCGTGACGGGAACGAACGCGGCCACGTCAGAGGCCGTGCGCGCCGCTGTGGCGCGCCTGAAAGGCGCAACCGATTTGCCGATCGCCGTTGGATTTGGGGTGAGAACGCCTGAGGCCGCGCGCGCCATTGGCGAAACCGCCGACGCCGTCGTCGTCGGCTCGGCATTTGTGGATGAAATCGCGGCAGGCGGAACCGAAGCCGCGCAACGCGTCTTGCGCAAAGTGCGGGAGCTGAGCGAAGCTGCCCACTCCGCGCGGGCAAAAGAAGGACACCCCGCATGAATTGGCTGTCGAATTTCGCGCGGCCGGGCCTCTCCAAGAAGAAGCCCGAAGAAACGCGCGATACGCCGGACAATCTTTGGATCAAGGACCCGCTCTCGGGCGAGCTGGTGTACCGCACCGATCTGGAAGCCTCCCATTGGGTGACGCCCTCTGGCTTTCACATGCGCATCGGGCCTGAGCCGCGCTTTAAATTGCTGTTCGATGATGCGACCTGGCAGAACATCGCGCTGCCGAAGGTGGCGACGGATCCGCTGAAGTTCAAAGACGAAAAGAAATACGTCGATCGCCTGAAGGCCACGCGCGCCAAGGTGGGCCGCGAGGATTGCATGGCCGCCGCTTACGGCAAGATCGGCGGCGCGGGCGCTGTGGTGCTGGTGCAGGATTTTGAGTTCATGGGCGGCTCGCTCGGCATGGCCGCGGGCGAGGCGTTCGTGGCCGCCGCGGAAGCGGCGGTAAGGCGCAAAGCGGCGATGATCATGGTGACGGCCTCTGGCGGCGCGCGCATGCAGGAAGGGATTTTATCCCTCATGCAAATGCCGCGCACGACGCTGGCGATCCAGGATCTGCACGAGGCGGGCCTGCCCTATATCGTCGTGCTGGCCGACCCGACCACGGGCGGCGTCACCGCCAGCTACGCGATGCTGGGCGATGTGCATATCGCAGAGCCCGGCGCGCTTATCGGCTTTGCCGGCCCGCGCGTGATCGAGCAAACCATCCGCCAGAAATTGCCGGAGGGCTTTCAGCGCTCGGAATATTTGCTGGATAAAGGCATGGTCGATCTCGTGGTCGATCGGCGCAATTTGAAGGCGACGCTTTCCACGCTGCTGAGCGTGCTGATGCACAAGCATGTCGTCGCCAAAGGCGATGGCGATGAGGCGTTTGAGCTGACCATGATCGACGGCGACGCCGCCGATGAAGCGACGCCTGCGCGCACCTCAGCCAAGAAAAAGCCCGCGCCGAAACAGGCGCGGGCGAAAGCTGCGGAATAGCGGCCTCCGCGCGGCGCGCGCCTACGTTGCGTGAATTATTCGTGCGAGCGCCGCGTCCAGCGCGGGCAGATCGTCCCGGATCGTGAGCATCACCCGCTCGTCGAGTATGTCATCGTATGTGTGCGCAAGTACGTTGCGGAAACCGGCGATCATTTTTGCTGGAATGCCGTGCGCGGCGAGAACGTCAGCTGGAATGTCACGGATTGCGGCGTCGATGGCGATAAAAGCGCGCTCAATCGCGTAACGGGTTTTGCGGTCAGCTTTGATGGCGTCGAGATCGAGGTTCGCCGCCCATTGCTGAATGAGCTGCACATTGTCTCGCGCTTCAATAACGGCCAGTGTGATCTTTCCGCGCAGCTCAGAAGGCATCGACCAGATGGCCTTCTGCGATGGAGCGGAGACGCCGCCCGGGCTGCAAGGCGTCCCGCCGAACGACGAGATCGACAGAGCGACCGAGTATTTCCGTCAACTCAGCTTGGATGCCGCCAACATCAAAGGCACTGAACAATAGCTTCCGCCCCGTCGGCCCTTCGTCGAGATCAACCATCACGTCGATGTCGCTGCTCGGCGTCGCCGCATCGCGCGCAACAGAGCCAAACAAATAGGCGTGCGTGACCCCAAGAGCGGAAAGGCTCTCTTTGTTGTCACGCAGGCGTTTCAAGGCTTCGTCACGGCGCATGCGGGCACTTTAGCAAAACGCCGCCCGCGCGTCACCGACGCCGGTTAATGCACTGATTTAATCAGCTTTTAGCGGCCGCGTTGCAGCGTGATGGTGACGGTGGAGCCGTCGCCGCCGGTGGCTTGCCAGGTATCGCCCACGCTGCGCTCAGGCCTGAGCGGGGTGCAGGAGCGGCCGAGCGCCTCGCTCGTCATGCAGAGCTGGGCGTTCTCGATCGCCCAGGTTCCGGCGTGCTGTGAGCCATCGGGGGCGATCAGGGTGAAGGAATTATCCGCGTTGTAGAGATAGCGCAGCGAGGCCCCGCTCTCGAGCGTGACCACAACGGTGTTGCCATAGGCGCTTTCCAGCGGATCGGCGTGCGCCGCCCCGGCAAAGGCCAAACCGAACGCCAAAGCGGCGATGAAACGCTGCATCACGAATCCTCCAAAGGCCCTCACGCCTTCGCCATAGCGACCGGCCGGCCATAGCTCAAGCGCCGCCATACCCACTCGAACGGGCCCATCTTAAAGCGCGACAGCCAAAGCGGGGACCAGATCAGCTGCAGCGCCCAGATGGCGAGCACGATTCCCCAGAGGCCGATCCGATCCACCTCGCCATACAAACCAAGCCCACGCCCGCCATAGAAGATCGTGGTCATGATCAAAGATTGCGTGAGGTAATTGGTGAAAGCCATGCGCCCTACGGCGGCGAGCGCATCAGTGAGTATTTTTAGCGCGCCGAATTTCACCACCAGCACCAGCACGCTGGCGTAAAGCAGCGAGATGAAGGGCGACAGAGCGCTGTTGGCCAATTGGCCCGCGCCCATCATGTGCAAAAACTCAAAGCCGCGCGCGGCGTTCTCTTCGGCCTGATAGGCCACAGCGATCAGCGAGAGCCCGCCGGCGACAATCGCCAGCACATAAACCCAAAGCCGCGCATTGCCGCTGAAGAAGCCCCATTTGTAGAGCGCCATGCCGATCATCATCAAGCCGATGACGCGCGGCAGAAAAAACACCATGTAACCCAAAAAGCCGGTCCACAGCCCGAAATTCTCGCTGGTGGCGGATATGAACCCGCCCTGATAGGCGGCGATAATGCGCGCGATTTCCGCCGCTGGCGGCTCCCACATTTCCGCGCGCACCTCAGCTTGGGCTTCAGCCGGCGCAAACGCGAGCGAAGCGCCAAGCCCGGCCATCAGCGCCGCCGCGAGCGCAAACAAGATCGCGCCGACGATCACCAGCGTCATTGGCCGCCAAGAGCGCGCAAGCAAAACGATGAAGCCCGCAATGGCGTACTGAAACAAAATGTCGCCGTACCAGATCAGCGCGCCATGCACGGCCCCGATCAACAGCAGCCAAAACA
>DAORMO010000095.1:0-7709 GCA_035440585.1 Terricaulis sp. | reverse complement strand
AAAACAAGCGCCGCCGCAACACCCCGCCACGCTCTTTATCGCCGCGCTCGCCCCCGATCATGAAAATGCTGGCGCCGAACAGCATGGAAAACAGCGTCATCATCTTGAACTCGAAGAAGACGTGCATGCCAAACCAGGCGCCGAACGTATCGGGCGTGACCGCGATCGGCGCCAGGGCTGGGTTTTGCGCGGCCTGCATGGGCGCGGCGAAATAAGCGGCGTTGACCGCCAGAATGCCGAGCAGCGCAAGCCCGCGCACCACATCGAGGCTCTTGATCCGGCGGCCCTCGGCGACCGGAGCTGGCGCTGGCGCGGCGTCGTTCATCGGCTTCCCCCTTTTGCCGGCGCCCAAGCGCGGCTAGACCCTGGCGGTATGAGTGCTTCGACTATGACCGACCCTATCCCGCTTGCTCAAGCGCTGATGCGCGCGCCTTCGGTGACGCCGGTGGAAGCCGGCGCGCTGGATGTGATCGAAACGGCGCTCAAGCCGATGGGGTTCCGGATCAAGCGCTACAAGTTCGGCGCGGTGGATAATCTCTATGCGCGGCTTGGCGATGCGGCGCCGAATTTTTGCTTTGCCGGGCATGTGGACGTGGTGCCGCCCGGCGAGGGCTGGGCCTCCGATCCGTTCGATCCGCAAATCCGCGACGGCATGATCTATGGGCGCGGCGCCGCCGATATGAAAACCGCGATCGCGGCGATGGTGGCGGGCACGCAGGGCTTCCTGCAAAGCGGCGCGCCAAAGGGCTCGATCTCGTTCCTGCTGACCTGCGACGAAGAAGGCCCGGCGGTGGCGGGCACCAAGGCGGTGCTGGAGGCGCTGAAGGCCGAGGGCGAGAAGATCGATCATTGCCTGGTGGGCGAGCCGACCAGCGACGCCTATGTGGGCGACATCATCAAGAACGGGCGGCGCGGCAGCCTCAATATTGTGATCAGCATGGAGGGCAAGCAAGGGCACGTCGCCTACCCGCATCGCGCGCGCAATCCGGTTACGGCGATGATCGAAACGCTGGGCGCGCTGAAGGCGCGCACGCTCGATGACGGCGCGCCGGGGTTTGATGCGTCAAATCTTGAAGTGACGAGCGTGGATGTCGGCAATGCGGCGCACAACGTGATCCCGCAAAAGGCCAGCGCGAAGCTCAACATCCGCTTCAACACCCATCACACGCCCGAGGCGCTGCTGGCGTGGATCGATGAAACCGCCAGCGCGGCGGGCGCACGCTATGGCGTGGGCCATAGCCTTGCCGTGACCTCGCGCAGCGTGGCGTTTTACACTGATCCTGGGCCGTTCACGGATTTGCTTTGCGCGGCTGTGGCCGAAGCGTTCGGCAAGGCGCCTGCGCTTTCCACCACGGGCGGCACTTCGGATGCGCGCTATATCCGCGAGATGTGCCCGGTGGCCGAGCTTGGCCTGCGCAACGAGACCGCGCACATGGTGGACGAGCACGTCGCGGTGGAAGACGTGCGCACGCTGGCGCGCGCGTATGAGGCGGTGCTGCGGCGCTATTTTGCGCCATGAGCTCAAGCCTTGGCATGATCACGCTGGTTGTTCGCGCTTATGACGAAGCAATCGCGTATTATACCGGCGTGCTCGGCTTCAGCCTGATCGAGGATACGCAGCTGAGCGAGACCAAGCGCTGGGTCGTCGTGGCGCCGTCCGCCACGGATGGGGCGCGTCTCCTGCTCGCGCAAGCGCAAGGCGCGGCGCAAGAAGCGGCGATCGGCCAGCAAGCCGGCGGTCGCGTGCTTCTGTTCCTCTATACCGACGCCTTCGATGAAACCTATGCGCGCTACCTTGGCGCGGGCGTGCGCTTTGTGGAAACCCCGCGCAGTGAAGCGTGGGGGAAGGTTGTGGTGTTCGAGGACATTTACGGCAATCGCTGGGATCTGCTTGAACGCTAATAATCCACGCGCATGAGATAAAGCCCATCGGGCGGCGCGACCGGGCCGCAGGCGCTGCGATCCTTGGCGGCGAGCGTGGCGGCGAATTCATCCGGGCTCATTCTGCCCACACCCACCTCCACCAGCGAACCCACCATCGAGCGCACCTGCCGATGCAGGAAGCTGCGCGCCTCAAAGCGGCAGGTGATGAGTTCGCCATAGCCTTGCACCCAAGCGACATCGAGGGTTTTGACCGGGCTTTTCGCCTGGCACTGGCTATCGCGGAAAGTGGTGAAATCGTGCTGGCCGCGCAGGGTTTGGGCGGCGGCGTTCATCGCGCCAGCGTCGAGCTTGCGCGGCACGCGCCAGATCTGCCCGCGCTTGAGCGCCAGCGGCGCGCGGCGATTGAGGATCTCGTACACATAGACGCGGCGCACGGCGTCAAAGCGCGCGTGGAAATCAGGCGCGGTTTCTTCAGCGCTGAGCACGGTGATGGGATGCGGGCGCAAGTGCGCGTTGAGCGCATCGCAGAGGCGCTGCGGCGGCATGGGCTTTTCGAGATCGACATGCGCCACCTGCCCTGCAGCATGCACGCCCGCATCGGTGCGCCCTGAGCCGGACACCTCGCCGCGCGCGCCCGTGAGCTTAAACAGCGCTTCTTCCAGCGCGCCTTGCACCGTGGGCAGATCGGGCAAACGCTGCCAGCCCTGAAACGGGCCGCCGTCATATTCGATGGTGAGTTTGTAACGCATGGGTGTGGGCGAATAGCGAATGGCGAGGTGCGAATAGGGCCCACTGCGCCCGCGGATACTCCTACTCCCTACTCGCTACTCGCTATTCGCTCCCTTATTGCCTCCGATAATCCAGCATCGTGCAGGCGCGCGCATCAGCGGCGCCGGGGGCTGCGCCGGCAACGCCGAGCACTTTCAGCAGCGGCTCACCGGGGGCGACGGGCTCCCACAACACCACGAAGGCGGGCTCTTCGGCGCCGCAGAGGCCAGCGCCGCCTTCGGGGCGGGTTTGCGTGGTGACGCGATAGACCAGCGTGCGCGGCTCTTCGACCGCGATATCGAGCAGCGCGCGTAAGGTTTGGCCCTGCACCTGCGTGGCGGGCGAAACCGCGCCAGAAATCACCGCTTCGATCAGCATGCCGTTTTGGCCGCGCAGCGTGAGCACCTCTGTGGTTTCGCCGCTGGCGTCATCGGCGCTAGGCAAGCGCAGCGTCATCGCCACGATCAGCGGGCCGGTGGTGGCGCGCGCGGCGTCGTTTTGCGGGGCGAACACGCGCGAAGGTTCGGACGCCGGCGCGGGCGCATCCAATTGCGGCGCCTCAGCCTCAGCAGCGGAAGGCGCGGACGCCTCCTGCTGGCACGCGGCAAGCGCCAGCACCAACGCCACACAGGCAAAACGCAGCTTCATCGAAATAGCCCTCCGCTCAATATCTTAGCGGCGACGCGGGTTTTCTTCAACTGAGCTGGGCGCCTGCCGAAACGGCTTGGCCGCGCAAAAAATCAGCAGCTTGCATCGGGCCGCGCCCTTCACGCTGCACTAAGGTTAACCGCACCGCGCCTTCGCCGCAGGCGATCAGCAACGCGTCATCCAGCACTTCGCCGGGCGCGCCCCGGCCTTGGCCGAGCCGCGATTGTAGCGCCTTGATGCGCTTGCCCTCAAACTCAAACCACGCGCCGGGCGCAGGCGAGAGCCCGCGGATCATGCAATCGATCTCGCGCGCGGGGCGGGCCCAATCAATGCGCGCTTCGGCGGGCGTAATTTTGTGCGCGTAGGTGACGCCTTCTTCCGGCTGCGGCGTCTCGCGCGCGGCGCCGCGTTCGATGGCCGCGAGCGCCTCAGCCATGAGCGGCCCGCCAAGCGCGGCGAGGCGATCGTGCAGCGTGGCTGTGGTGTCGTCGAACGCAATCGGCGTTTCGGCGGTGGCGAGGATCGGGCCGGTATCGAGCCCCTCTTCCATGCGCATCACTTGCACGCCGCTTTTGGAATCGCCGGCCATGATGGCGCGCTGGATGGGCGCCGCCCCGCGCCAGCGCGGCAGCAGCGAGCCGTGCAGGTTGAAGCAGCCCAGGCGCGGCGCATCGAGGATCGGTTTGGGCAGAATGAGCCCGTAAGCGACGACGATGGCCGCATCGAGCTTGAGTGCGGCGAAGGCTTCTTGCGCTTCGGCCTTCTTCAAGCTTTTCGGGGTGCGCACCTCAAGCCCCAGCGCCTCCGCGCGTTCGTGCACCGGTGTTTTGCGCTCTTTCTTGCCGCGCCCGGCGGGGCGCGGAGGCTGAGTGTAGACGCACGCGATCTCATGGCCCGCCGCGATCAACGCTTCGAGCGTCGGCAGCGCGAAATGGGGCGAGCCCATGAAGGCGAGGCGCAAAGTCATATTGGGAGGCTTACGGCCTTGGGCGGCTTTGCGCAAAGCGCAGCTAAAGCGCCGCTTCCTTGCGGGCTTTCTTCAGCTTACGCATGGCGTTTTCACGCTTGAGGCGGGAGATGCGGTCAATGAAGAGCACGCCTTCAAGGTGATCCATCTCGTGCTGGATGCACACGGCGTAAAGCCCCGAGGCCTCTTCCTCGACCGGCTTGCCGTTATAATCGAGATAGCTGAGGCGCACTTTATCGGGGCGCTGCACCTCCTCGAACACCTCGGGCACCGAGAGGCAGCCCTCTTCATAGGGCAGCGTGGTCTCGGTGCGATCGAGGATTTCGGGGTTCACGAAATAGCGCGGCTCAGGCTTTTCGCCCTCGCGCGCCAGATCCATGACGATAATGCGTAACGGCTCGCCAATCTGGATGGCGGCAAGGCCGATGCCGGGTGCGTCGTACATCGTCTCCAGCATGTCATCCATGAGGCGGCGATGGGCGTCCGTCACCGGGCCCTCAACGGGCAGCGCTTTCTGCTTCAGCACCGGATCGGGCGCGACAAGGATGGGGCGAATGGCCATGCTCCACAGGTATGGAGGGCCGCGCGCGCCGTCAAGCAAGCGCGCTACCGCAGGGCGATGGAGCGGGCGGCGCCTTCACGGCGGGCGGTATCGCGGGCAGGCAGCGAGCGAGCCTGATGTTCGCGCTCAGCCACCAGATCGCGGCTCGCCAGCGGGGCGCTGGGCGGCTCTTGGCCCGGGATTTCGGCGGCGATGATGCGGCCTTGGCCGTCCCGCTCCACGGCGGCGACATGGCCGACCACGACGCCAGTATCGGACACCACCGGGGCGTGAAGCGCCGATTCTGGGAAATCATCGGCCAAGGCCGGGGCGGCGATGGCGGCGGCCAAAAACGGGGCGAGAACAAGGGTGCGCAGCATGGGCGTTTCCGCGGCTCCTCCCCGCGGCCTCTCAATTGACTAGGACAGGGTGTTAACGCCTGAGCCCGGGCGCCGTTCCGCCCTTGCGGTTCCGCGCGCGAGCGGCGATATGAGCCGCGCAGGCAGGCGGCGGACGGCCGCCCCGCCAACCCGGTCAGGTCCGGAAGGAAGCAGCCGTAACGGGTTGCGTACGGGTCGCCGTCCTGTCTGCACCCTTTACCCGCATCCAAAACCGCTCAAAACTTCATCTCCGGCGCGAGGGACGTTCGCACGGGGAGCATGAGCATGTTTGGATTTCGCGCAGCCGCTTTTGGCGCTGCGGTGCTGGCGTTGGCGCTGAGCGCTTCGGCCTCGGCGCAGGAGGGGCGCTATGCGCGCCTCTATGAAACGCTCTGGGGCACTGTGAACGGGGCGTTTTACGATCCGCATTTTCGCGGCGTGGATTGGGCGGCGCAGCGCGACGCCTACCGCGCCCGCGCCATGGCGGCGCAAAACGATACGGAGTTTGCGGCAATCGCCAATGCCATGTTGGGCGAGCTCGGCGTTTCGCACCTTTACCTCACCCCGCCCGGCGTGCGCACTGATGCGCGCGGCATCGGCGCGCGCTTGGCCACTAGCGGCGAGGATACGATTGTCACGCACGTCTCCCCGCTTTCGGACGCGGCGCGCCAAGGCTTGCGGCCCGGCGATCGCTTGCTCTCGCCGCTTGAGGCGGTGTCCGGCGATCTCGGTTCGCAAGCCAGCTTGCGCGTACAAACCTGCGAGGGTCGGCGGCGCACGCTGGAGGTGCGGCGCGAGAATGTGGGCTTTGGCGAACGGCCAGGCCTGCGCTGGCAGGCGATGCGCGCCAACGCCAATCTGCGCATCGGCTATATCCGTGTGGATCGCTTTGATGATGGCGCCGCCGAAATGGCTGACGCCGCGATGGCGGCGCTCGCTGACACACAAGCCATCATTGTCGATGTCCGAGAAAATTCAGGCGGCAACATCTCAGCGCTGCGCCTGGCTTCGCACTTTGGCGGCGGCGCAGAGCCGGCGGTGGCGCTGATGGCGCGGCCGTATCTCCAGGCGCTGGGCCAGCCAGTGAATGCCGAGATCGTGCGGGCGCTGCCGCGCGTGGATCGCGCTTACACCGATGCGGCCGTGTTCGGCGCCGTGAGCGCCAATCGCGGCGGCGCGTCGTTCTGGACCGAGACGGTGGAGACCCCCTATCGCGGCCGCGTGTTCGTGCTGATCAGCCCCGAAACCTCGAGCGCCGCCGAGGGCTTTGCGCGCTACATGCGCGAGCGCACCCAGGCGCGGCTGATCGGCGAGCAGACCGCCGGCTATCTGCTGAGCGGGCAGAATTTCGATCTCGGCGAAGGCTGGCGCGTCACCATCCCGGTGCACGGGCTGTGGAGCGCCGATGGCGTGGATCAGGCCGATCGCGCCGTCGCGCCGCATGATGCGGTTCGGCCCAGCCGCGCCGATCTCTGCGCCGGGCGCGACGCGGTGCTGGCTGAGGCGCTGCGGCAGGCCGAAGCGCCTTAACAAACGCCAACGAAAAGAGCGGGTTGGAAAGAGGGCGCGGCGCGGTCGCAATCGGGGCGCAAACGCACTAGGTTGGCTCTCGTGAGCGACTCTCCCTCTTCCGGCCTGTTTGGCGACGAGCCCCAAAGCGGCGGCTATCTTGTGCTGGCGCGCAAATACCGGCCGCGCACGTTTGAGGATCTGATCGGGCAGGAGGCGATGGTGCGCACCATCGCCAACGCCTTCGCACTGAACCGGGTGCCGCACGCGACCATGCTGACGGGCGTGCGCGGGGTGGGCAAAACCACCACCGCGCGGCTTTTGGCGCGGGCGCTGAATTACAAGCGCGGCGAGATCGACCAGCCCAGCATCCAGCTCGACCCGCCGGGTGAGCATTGCCAGGCGATCATGGAAAGCCGCCATCCCGACGTGTTCGAGATGGACGCAGCCTCCCGCACCGGCATTAACGATATCCGCGAAATCCTCGATAGCGTGCGCTACGCGCCGGTGATGGCGCGCTATAAAGTCTACATCATCGACGAAGTGCACATGCTCTCCACGCAAGCCTTCAACGGCTTGCTGAAAACGCTGGAAGAGCCGCCGCCGCATGTGAAATTCATTTTCGCAACCACTGAAATCCGCAAAGTGCCTGTGACCGTGCTGTCGCGCTGCCAGCGCTTTGATTTGAAGCGCATCGATAGCGAGCGCCTGGCGAGCCATTTGGGAAACATCTGCGCCAAGGAAGGCGTTGAGGTGGATGCCGATGGGCTGGCGCTGATCGCGCGCGCGGCGGAAGGCTCAGCGCGCGATGGCTTATCCTTGCTGGATCAGGCGCTGGTGCAAAAGCCGGGCGCGAGCGTCAATGCGGCGGACGTGCGCGAGATGCTGGGCCTGGCTGATCGCGGGCGGGTGCTGGATTTGTTTGAAGCGATCGCCAAGGGCGATGCAAAAACCGCGCTCACCGAAGCGCGCAGCCAATATGACAGCGGCGCAGATCCCGCGCTGATCCTGC
>DAORMO010000094.1:6486-11706 GCA_035440585.1 Terricaulis sp. | reverse complement strand
CAAGCGTTGGCGTCGGCGTTGGTGGCGGCTCGTGGGGCGGGCGCGGCGGCGGCAGCGTCGGGGTTGGCATCAACATCCCGCTGGGCGGCGGCGGCCAGCGCGCCGGCGCGGTGACGCTGGAAATCCGCGTTGGCGAGGGCGCAAAGCCCGATAGCGCCGATGCGTATGACGCGCGCTCGACAGCCCAAGCGCTGCGCGCGCGCCTCCCCGCTGGGGGCGCATGAACCATATTCTGCTGGTGGCCCTTGGCGGGGCGGTGGGTTCGGTGGCGCGCTATGGCGTGGGCCTTGCCGCTGCACGTTGGCTTGGCCTTGGCTTTCCCTGGGGCACGCTGGCGGTGAACGTGATCGGCGGCTTGGCGATGGGCTTGCTCGCCGCGCGCGTGGGGCCCGAGCAGGAGAACCTACGTTTGCTCCTGGGTGTGGGCCTTTTGGGCGGGTTCACCACTTTCTCGGCGTTTTCGCTTGAGACAGTGCGCCTGATGCAGCAAGCCCCCGCCCATGGGGCGCTTTATGTGGCTGCTTCGCTCATCCTGAGCGTGGGCGCGTGCTGGGCCGGAATGATATTGGGGCGGTGATGAAGACGGTTGAAACCGTCATGGTTGAAGAAAATGACGGCGCGCCGCGGATCGATCGCTGGCTGCGCCGCCGCTATCCGCACCTGACACAAGGCCAAGTCGAAAAGCTGCTGCGCACCGGGCAAGTGCGCGTTGATGGCGCGCGTGTGAAAGCCGCCGATCGCGTCAGCGCCGGGCAGATCGTGCGCATTCCGCCTGTGCCGGACGCCGCGCCGCGCCCGCCGATCGGCAGTCTCACGCCGAAGGACGCCGATTTCATCCGCTCGCTCGTGATCCACAAGGATAACGACGTGATCGTGCTGAATAAGCCGCACGGCATCGCCGTGCAGGGCGGGGCCAACACGCTGCGCCACATCGACGGCATGCTTGAGGGCTTGAGATTCGATGCGGAGAAAAAGCCCAAGCTGGTGCATCGGCTTGATCGCGACACATCCGGTTGCCTCGTGCTCGCGCGCCATCCGCGCGCGGCGGCCGCGCTGGGCGAAGCCTTCCGCGATCGGGATACGGATAAGATTTACTGGGCCATCGTCGTCGGCAGCCCGCGCCCGAAAGTGGGTGAATTGCGCTCCTGGATGCGCAAGGCGCCCGGCGTGCACGATGCGGATCGTGAGATGATGCAAAGCGCGCTGCAAAGCCAGGATGGCGCGGTGCATGCGATCACCCAATACGCGGTGCTCGAAGAAGCCGCGCAAAGCGCCGCCTGGGTGGCGCTGCGCCCGGTGACAGGCCGCACGCATCAGCTGCGCTTTCACATGGCCGAGATGGGTTACGCCATCGCCGGCGATCCGAAATACAAATGCGATCGCCCAACCCCTGGCGGGCTTGAGCGGCAATTGCTGCTGCATGCGCGTGCGATCCGCTTGCCCCATCCTTCGGGTGGCGAACTCAAAGTCATCGCGCCAACGCCCAAGCATATGCGCGCCGCGTTCGAGCTGATGGGTTTTAGTGAGCACGAGGCGCGCGATCCGTTCGCGCCATTCGGGGAAAAGGGGTGAACAAGGTTCTAGAAGCCGAGGCCCTCGCCAAAGCGAGCCGCGCGCTTCTAAACCAAGGCGATCCTGTGGGCGCCGAGCGCGTGCTCGCCCCCATCCTCAATCGTTTGCGCACCGATGCGCCCACGCTGCATCTGATGGGCCTCATCAAAAAGGCGCAGAACAAGCTTGAGGACGCCGAGCGTTACATGCGTAGCGCCGTCGCGCATGCGCTGACGGAAGGCGGCTATTACAACGATCTTGGCGTCGTGCTGCAGGCGCAGAGCGCGTACGCTGAAGCCGTGCGCGTCTATCGCGCCGCGCGCGCGCTTTCCCCGCATGTGGACGCCGTGCGCGTCAACCTCGTGCGCTGCCTGTTGGCCGCCGATGCGCTGGCCGAAGCCGAGTTTGAAGCGCGCGATTTTGTGGACACAAGTCCCAGCCCAGAATCCTGGACGCTGCTCGCCCAAGTGCAGCGCACACAGGAGCGGCACGAGCATGCGCTGGCCTCAGCCGCGGCCGCGCTCGATTACGCGCCAAAGATGCGCGGGCTTCGGCTCAATTACGCCGGCGCGCTCGATCGGGCGGGCCGCCCGGGCGAGGCGCTGGAAATTTATAAGCGTCTCGTTGCAGAGCAGCTCGATACGCCCGAACTCGCGCTCGCCTGCGCACGCGGGCTATTTTACGCCGGCGCCAAGCAAGACGCCGAGGCGCTGCTGGAGAAAGCCATTGAGATCTGGCCCAGCGCCGCATTGCACGGGGCGCTCGCGCGCATGCGCATCCTGCGCGGTGAGGGCGAGGCCGCCACCGCCCCGCTGGAAGCGGCGATTGCTGAGCGCCCACAGGATCTTTCGCTCTGGCTTGCCTGCGCCGATGCGCTGCATCGCGGCAAGCTGCATGTGAAGGCGCTCAGCCTGCTGGATGCGGCGTTGCGCCAGGCGCCCGATACGCCCGCCTTGCTCACCGCCTACGCCTTCGTGCTCGATGAGCTTGACCGCCCGCGCGATGCGCTGACGCCACTGCGCCGCGTGGCAGAGCTTTCCCCCGGCGATCGCGCTCCGCTGCGCAATATGCTCTCCACGCTGTTGCGCGCGCGCCGCGTGGAGGAGGCGCTGGCCATCGCGCGCGATCTGCTTGCGGCGGATGCGCACGATCAATACCTCATCGCCATCGAAGGCACGGCGCTGCGCCTCTTGGGCGATCGCCGCGCGCGCGTGCTCTACGATTACGACCGCCTGGTCCGCAGCTACGATATCGCCCCGCCGCGCGGCTTTTTCACGATCGAGAATCTCAACGCTGCGCTGGCCGACGTGCTGCGCCGCCAGCATCGCGTAAACGCCCATCCGCTCGATCAGGTGCTCCAGCACGGCACGCAAACCGGGCGCACGCTGCTCACCTCCGAAGACCCGGCGCTCAAAGGTTTTCTCGCCGCCGCCGATGAGGCGGTGCGCGATTACATTTCGCGGCTCAAACCCGATCTCAGCGATCCTGTCGGCGCGCGCCGCACCGAGCGTTATCGCTATGCCGGGCTTTGGTCCACGCGGCTTGAAGATGGCGGCTGGCTGCCCAACCATGTGCACGATCAAGGCTGGATCAGCGCAGCTTACATCGTGTCGCTCATCGGCGCGGAAAAACCCAAGAGCGGCCGCCCCGGCTGGCTCAAATTCGGCGAGCCGCCGCGCCCCACGCCCGCTTGCGCCGCAGAGCGGTTTGACGAGCCAGTGCAGGGCCAGCTTATCCTTTATCCCTCCTATTTCTGGCACGGCGTCACGCCGATGGAGGGGCCTGAGCGTCTTTCACTGTCGTTTGACGTGATCCCCGGCTGATCGGCGCTTGAGTTTTGCCGCACGCTCGTGTGCTTAAGGCCTATGACCGCGCTCGCCCGCCGCTTTTACAAAACCGCGCTTCCCACGGCCGACCATGGCGTGGCGCTCGATCAGCGCACATTGCGCACGCCGGGCGGGGCGGTGTTCACCGCGCCCACCGCAGCGCTCGCCGCCGCTGTGGCGGCTGAGTGGGATGCGCAAGGCGAAGAGATCATCCCCGCCTCGATGCCGCTGTCGCAATTGGCCTTCGCCGCCATCGATTGGGCCGCGCCGCGCCGGGAAGAGCTTGTCCACTATGTGGGCGCCTATATCGAAACCGATCTCTGCGCCCATCGCGCCGAGGCGCCGGCGGAATTGGCGGCGCGCCAGAGCGCCGCATGGGATCCGCTGCTCGCCTGGGCCGCTGAGGCGCATGGGCTTACGCCGCCGGTGGTTTCGGGCGTCATCGCCGCCAACGCCGATCCCGCCATGCGCGAACATCTTGCCGCCTATGCGCGCGCGCTCGATGATTTTTCCCTCACCGCGCTTGCGCAAGGGGCAGGGCTCTCCGGTTCGGCGGTGATTGCGCTCGCTTTGCTGGACAAGCGTTTGAGCGGAAAAGCCGCGTTTGAAGCCGCCGCTTTGGATAATCTCTGGAGCCTGGAACGCTGGGGCGAGGATGCGGAAGCCCGCGCCAAGCTGGACAGACAGGCTCAAGAGTTCGACAACATCGCCCGATTTATCGAGACGCTGGGATAAGCCGCACATGAAAGACATCGTCGCCGCCCTTGAAGCCAAACGCGAAGCCGCCCGCGCCGGCGGGGGCGAGAAGCGCCACGCGGCTCAGCACGCCAAAGGCAAGCTCACCGCGCGTGAGCGGATCGAGCTTCTGCTGGATGAAGGCAGCTTTGAAGAATTCGATATGTTCGTCGAAGCGCGCGCCAATGATTTCAGCCGCGCCGATCAGAACATCCCCGGCGATGGCGTCGTCACCGGCTGGGGCACGATCAATGGCCGCATCGTTTACGTATTCTCGAAAGACTTCACCGTGTTCGGCGGTTCGCTCTCGGCCACGCATGCGGCCAAGATCGTCAAGGTGCAGGAAATGGCGCTGAAGAACGGCGCGCCGATCGTCGGCATTTTCGATGCGGGCGGGGCGCGCATTCAGGAAGGCGTCGAAAGCCTCGCCGGCTACGCCGATATTTTCCAGAACAACATCCTCTCCAGCGGCGTCATCCCGCAAATCTCCATCATCATGGGCCCATGCGCGGGCGGGGATGTGTATTCCCCGGCGATGACGGACTTCATCTTCATGGTGAAGGATACGAGCTACATGTACGTCACTGGCCCCGAAGTGGTGAAAACCGTGACGAACGAGATCGTCACGCATGAGGAGCTGGGCGGCGCGCGCGTGCACGCCTCCAAATCCGGCGTTGTCGATGGCGCGTTTGAAAACGATTTCGAAACGCTGACGCAAATGCGCCGCCTGATCGATTTCCTGCCGCTCAGCAACCGCGAAAAGCCGCCCACGCGCCCGCATTATGATGAGCTGACGCGCGAGGATGCCTCGCTCGATCGCCTCATCCCCGATAATCCGAACAAGCCCTACGACATGAAGGAGCTGATCGAGAAAGTGGCCGATGAAGGCGATTTCTTCGAGATCGGCCCAGAGTTCGGCAAGAACATCATCACCGCCTTCGGTCGCCTTGATGGCTCCACCGTCGGCTTTGTCGCCAACCAGCCGATGACGCTGGCGGGCGTGCTCGATATCGACGCCTCCCGCAAAGCCGCGCGCTTCGTTCGCTTCTGCGATGCGTTCAATATCCCGATCGTGACCTTCGTGGATGTGCCGGGCTTCCTGCCGGGC
>DAORMO010000094.1:2750-6434 GCA_035440585.1 Terricaulis sp. | reverse complement strand
CTACGCCGAATGTACCGTGCCCAAGGTCACCATCATCACCCGCAAAGCCTATGGCGGCGCCTATGACGTGATGAGCTCCAAGCACCTGCGCGGCGATGTGAATTACGCCTGGCCCAGCGCCGAGATCGCGGTGATGGGCGCCAAGGGCGCGGTCGAGATCATTTTCCGCGCCGATATCGGCGATCCGGAAAAAATCGCCGCCCGCACCAAGGAATATTCAGACCGCTTCGCCAACCCCTTCGTCGCCGCCTCACGCGGCTTCATCGACGACGTGATCATGCCGCGCGAAACCCGCAAACGCATCATCCGCGCGCTGGCGACGCTGAAGAACAAGAAGCTCGAAAACCCCTGGAAGAAGCACGATAATATTCCGCTTTAACTGTTTCGTCCCTTCTCCCCCGCAAGGGGGAGAAGGTGGTCGCGTCAGCGACCGGATGAGGGGGCGGGTGTCAGGATAGAGCGCGGTCGCAAAGCTGCGCGAGTGCGGCAAACGCCCACCCTCATCCGGCGCTGCGCGCCACCTTCTCCCGCCCATGCGGGAGAAGGGATAGCTTCGTATCCCGCAGCATTTTCGGCTATAGGTCGATGAAATTTCGCCCGCAGCGCATGCGCGCATGCGGCCGCTCGGCGTGACTTGCGCGCCGCGCGCGCTAGTCTCTTGCGCAAAACATGGAGGCTTTGATGCGTTTGCTTGTTCCCGCCGTGCTGTTCGCGCTCGCCGCCTGCGCCGAGCCTGCGCCGCCGCAAGCTGAGCCTGCCTCGCCCGCCGCGCACGCGCCAGCGCCGATCATCGGCGCTTTCACCGCGATCTCCACCACGGCCATGAGCCTCACCGGCGATCTCGACGCCAGCGCGGACGTGCTCTCGTTTGCGCGCGGCTTTCGCATCGAAGGGCCGGTGATCGAAAGCGCGCTCACGGGCGATACCGATCTCTCCGCGGGCGGTGGCACGATCTCCAGCGGAAGCGGGGTGCAAAACATCGGCCTGGTTGAGCTGCGGCGCATCGATCTCGTGCGTGTCGCCGCCGATGCGCCCGCGCCACAGCTGTGCGGCGATGCACAGGCCACCTTCGCCATCCTCGCGCGCGGCGCCGAGACGCTGTCGCTCCAGCTTTTCTCCGGCGCCGAAGCCCCGGGCCCCAACGCGCATGACACCGCGCTCTGCGGCATCTTCAATTACGCCATCGACTAGCGTGGAGGCGATGATTGGGCGCCGCTATGCGATCAGCGGCGTCACGCTTTGGCGCCGGCGCGTTTACAACAGGGCATGCGCGCTTGCCTGATCCCCCTCATGCTCGTGGCGGCGTTTCTCAGCGCCTGCAGCGATGCGCGCAATGCGGGGGAGGTGGAAGCCGCCGCCCCGCCCGCGCTGCTGGGCGAATATTCCGCCGCATCCGAAGCCGCACGCACGCTGGGCGATGTCGGCATTGAGCGCGCGGGCCTCATCTTCGCCAGCGGCGCCGTGCTCTACACCCGCACGCTTGAGCCGCGCGCCGGCGGTGATCGCACCAGCCGAGACGGCGCAAGCTACGCCGCGCTCGCCGGCGGCGATGTCGCCCAGGTGGAATTGCGCCGCGTGGTGAGCGCAAGCGCGGCGGAGGGGTTCTGCGAAGGGCGCGAGCCATCGTTCGCCGCGCTCGCGCATGCGCCGGGTCGCAGCAGCTTCACGCTGCTCGTATTCGCCGGCGATGATCCGCCAGGGCCAAACGCCGAGGCGATAAGCCTGTGTGGGAGCTACGCGTATGCGCAGGTGCAAACGGCGGCGCCGGGCGTCGTGCTCTGGTGATCAATCGGCTTTGCCGAACGGTTTCACCGCCTCGCCCAGTTCATAATATTCGGCGCCGTTTTCGGTCTGCATATGCAGGTAGCGTTTTTCGAGTTCAGGATAGGAGACAACATCGATCGCGCGATCTTCTCCGCCCATCAGATAAACGCATTCCGCATCGAACGTGTTGCGCATCACGTGCGCGGGGCCAGGTGCGGCAAAGCCAAGAAAATCGCCGGCCTGCACGAGATGCTTTTGATCGCCAATCTCAGCGGTGGCGCGGCCTTCGAGTACATAGATCCATTCTTCCTCAAGCATGTGCGCATGCTTGGCGAAGCTCTCTTTGCCCGGCGGCAGGCGCACAAGGCTCACATGCGCGCGGCTCATGCCGGCCAGCCGCGATAAAGGCGCGGCGCGAAACAGCGATTGCGGATTGAGCTTCTGCGTGAACGGGCGCGCGGTGGGCGCGATCTCCGCGGCGCGCCAAAGCGCTTTTCTCGACTCAGCCATGGCCAGCTCCTTGGCGGAAATCTATCCTACAGCAGCCGGCGCAGGCGATACTGCCGCGATGTCAGAATTCCACCGGCGCATAAGGGCGCCAGGCCCCGCCCATCAGCAATTCGAGCGGATGGAATTCGGCTTTGTAGGCCATCTTCTCCGAGCCCGCGATCCAATAGCCGAGATAGACGTAAGCAAAGCCCGCCGCGCGCGCCTGCTGGATGTGATCAAGGATGATGGAATTGCCGAGGCTGCGCTTGGGCGCGCCCGGATCGAAGAAGGAATAAACCAGGCTCAGCCCATCGCCCAACACGTCCGTCAGCGCCGCGGCCGCAAGCGCCCCGCGCATCGGGCCCGAAGAATAGCGATACTCCACGATGTGGGTGTGGACCGCGCTTTCCTCGACCATGGCCGCGTAATCGGAAAAGCTCATTTCCGCCATGCCGCCGTCTGCGTGGCGGCTGGTGAGATAATGGCGCAGCAGATGAAATTGCTCGCGCGTCGCTTCGGGCGGGCGCAGCGCGCGGGTGAGATCGGCGTTGCGCGCCACGATCTTGCGCCAGCGGCGGCCGAAGCTGAACGCGCCCACCGGCACGCGCGCGGAAATGCAAGCCCCGCACCCTTCGCAGGATGGCCGATAGGCGATGCCCTGCGAACGGCGGAAGCCGGAATTGGTCAAAATGTCATGCAGCTCGGTGGCGTCGGGCCCGTCGAGCGCGGTGAAGACTTTGCGTTCGCGCCGCCCAGGCAAATAGGGGCACGGCGCAGGCGCCGTCAGGAAGAACCGCAGGTTCTTGGTCGGAAAGGGCTTTGTCACGCAGCGCCCATGGTCGCCGAACCTCCAATTCCGTCAAGCCGGCGCACGCATTGCGCGGCAGCAAACTTAAGCAAAGGTTTCCAAATCGGCGCCGAGCTAAAAATATGGAGAGGCAGATCGTTTCGTTCTCCCAACTGGGGAAAACTCTGCTATGTTCAGCGCTCATCGCCGTGCGGATCAGGGGGAGCTGACCGGCCCGAAACAGAGGGAGAGCGCCCATGGCGCAACCTGTGACGGCCATTTTAGCCCACCAGGGCGAGCTCGCCGACAAGGCGCGCCGCTTCACTGACGACGCCAACGAAGCCAATCTGCTTGTCGGCAAAGTGCTCGGCCGCGCGTTCCGAAGCTTGCCTGAGCATGTTGAGGATGACGCCATCCTCTGCGTGCTGGAGCGTGATCTCGATCGGCTCATCGCGCAGATGCGCCGCGCGCAATCTTAAAGCGCATCGCCCCGTTTCAGCGGATCGGGCAGGGCCTCGCCTGCGGGCACGAAGCTGAGCGAAACCGAATTGATACAAAAGCGCATGCCGGTGGGCCTAGGGCCATCGGGAAAGACATGGCCCTGATGGCTGTCGCAGCGGGCGCAGCGGGTTTCGATCCGGTGC
>DAORMO010000094.1:0-2713 GCA_035440585.1 Terricaulis sp. | reverse complement strand
CGCGCACATGGGCCGGATCGATCGGCGCGTAAAAGCTCGGCCAGCCAGTGCCGCTCTCGAATTTCGTTTCCTGCCGAAACAGCGGCAGCCCGCACAGCCGGCAGCAATAGGCGCCAGCTTGCTTCTGGCCCAGCAAGCCGCCGCAAAACGGAGCCTCGGTGCCGTGGTGCAGCAGCACGCGGCGTTCTTCATCATTGAGCCCCGCTTCCAGCGCGGCGCGCTCGGCGGCGGTGGGCGGGGTGAGATCAAAGCCGGAGGCGGATTGGGTCATGCCGGCAAAATGGGGTGTGCGCGCCGCTTCGTCCAGGCGTCACACCACGCCTTCGCGCCCGCCATAGAGCTTAGTCAGATGCGCCGCGAGGCTTTTGGCGTCGGCTTCAATCTCCGCGTCGGTAAAACGCTTGCGCAATTGGCGCGCGGCGTCGGCGAGGCCCTTGGCCTTGATGTCGAGTTTCCGGCGGCGCTTTTTGGCGATGTGATCGATCAGCATGTCCGCTTTCTCGGCGGCGGGCGCGATCACGGGGTTGAGCGCCAGGTCGAGCGCCCGCAGCAGCGGATCGGTTTTGGCTGAGGCTTTCTTTTTCGCGGGCGCGAGCGCCGCGATCAAAGCGGCGTCGCCCTTGGCGCGGATCAGCGCGAACGCGGCCTTCAGCTCTTTGGCCGGGCGCTTGCGCAGCGCCGCGCGCAGCGTTTTGGCTTCGGCGGCGCTCAGCTTGCTCATGGCGCGCTGCGCCGCAGCACGGCCGCCGCCGCGCGCGCCAGCGCCTCTTTGGTTTGCCGCCCGCCCACGCGCATCATCGCGGTGATATTGATTGGGTTGGCCGCAAACCGCTCTGTCGGGGTTGAGCGCAGCGTCGCCGCGTACGGCACCTCATCCTCAAGCAGCGCCGCGCTGAAAAACGGTGCGCCGGCGATCTCCGCGCGCGTCAGCGCATCGGCATGATTGGTTTCGCTGGAGCGGGCGCGGTCATTCACGCCATTGAGCAGGACGGAAAATTCCGCCGGGCGCAAGGGCCTTCCCCTGACTTCGCGCACCACATGCTCAAGCATGTTGAGCCCGGTCAGCGAATAGCGCTCGGGCCGCACCGGGGCGACGATGTGATCGGCGGTGGTGATGGCGAGCCGGGTGAGGAAGGTCGCGCACGGATTGGAATCGATCACCACAGCGTCCGAGCGCGCGCGCAGCGCCGCCACAAGTGCGCGGAAACGCATAAACGCCTCGGCCTTATCTTGGTCGGAGCGGGTGTCGAGCGTGTATTCAAACAGGCGCTCATCGCCGGCGATCAGCTCGAAATT
Organism: Terricaulis sp.; assembly: GCA_035440585.1. Lineage (GTDB taxonomy): Bacteria > Pseudomonadota > Alphaproteobacteria > Caulobacterales > Aquidulcibacteraceae > Vitreimonas. Next base: position 1,417 of record DAORMO010000094.1, on the reverse strand, counting down.
GGGCTGTTTTTCCTTGCCGCGCGGCTTGGCGCGGTTGAGCGGGATGGCGATGGCGCCAAAATCGGCGCGGGCAAGCGCATGCTCGCCCCGGCCGTTGAGCACGCCATAGAGCGTGTGGTTGCGATCGCGCACCCGCGCGCGCTCGCCCGGGGAGAGAAAATATTGCGTGAGGTTATGCTGCGGATCGAGGTCGATAAAGCTGATCGAGCGCTTGTCCGCGAGGTGCGCGGCGGCGAAGAGATTGGCCGCAAGTACGGTTTTGCCGACGCCGCCCTTGATGTTGAGCATGGCGATCACCCGGCCTTGCCCGCGAACGCCGCGGGCGGCTTCGGTGATCTTGCCCAGCGTTTCTGCGCTGGCGTTATCTCCGGCGCGCAGATCAATCGCGTGCTCGAGATCGAGCGTGGACTCGATCCAGCCGCCCGGCGGCAGATCGGCCGCCAGCACGATCACGATCGGCCGCCCGTTATTGAGCGCAATCGCTACCTCGCGCTGCAGCGCGCCGCTGGCCGACGCGGCAGGGGAGGCGATCAGCACAAAAATCGCCGCATGGCTCACGGCTTGGATCAGCGCGTTGCGGTTTTCATCGGCGCGCAATTCGGCATTGGCGCGGACAACGCTCCAGCCGTTGCGCTCAAGCTCGGCGCCCGCGATCCGCGCTGCGGTTTCGTCCGCCGGCTCGAACGCCAGAAAGGCTTCGCTGGCCATGATCCCCTTACCCATTCCCCTTAAGGTTGACTCTAACGGGGCGCATTACGCCTTGGCAATGCGACTGAGAGGTTCCACCGATGGCTCAGCCGACCGCGCAGCGCCAGCGTGCGGAACAGAAATTCGGCCCTGCAGATTAGGTAGCCAATGCCCGACCCGATCCTGATCGACACCTTTTCACGCCTCGCCATGGCGCTGGGGATCGGCTTCCTTGTCGGGGTCGAGCGCGGCTGGCGCCATCGCGACGCTCCCGATGGCACGCGCGCGGCGGGATTGCGCACCCATGCTGTGATTGGCCTGACGGGCGGAGTTGCCGGGCTGCTGCTGCCTGCGGTGGGGGCGCTCGGGTTCGCCGCCTTCACGCTCGCTTTCGCCGCTGCCTTCGTCGTGTTTAAGTGGCAGGAGAGCCGCCACGACCAGGATCTCTCGGTGACGGGCACAATCGGCGGGCTGCTGGTCTATGCGCTGGGCGTCTACGCGATGTGGGGCGATCTGCGCATCGCGGCGGCTGTCGGGGTGACCTTGGTGGGGCTGATGGCCTTCAAGGAGGCGCTGCATGCCTGGCTTGAGGCGCTGACCTGGAAGGAGATCCGCTCGGCGCTGATCATCCTGGCGGCTACCGCGATCGCCTTGCCGCTCTTGCCGGATCAAACCATCGACCCTTGGGACGCGATCAATCTGCGTGAATTGTGGCTGCTCACAATCCTCG
>DAORMO010000093.1:11403-11726 GCA_035440585.1 Terricaulis sp. | reverse complement strand
GGTGCGGCCGAGCCGGACCAGCAAGACGGCGCGGTTCCAGCGCGCCTCTGGCGCCAGGCGACCCGCGGCGAAACGTGAGAGGTAGTCGTCCCAGAGCGCGAGCACGGCGAGCGGCTCGCCCCACTCATGGCTGCGCATCTCAAACCGCGCCAAGCGCTGATCCAGCACCACCACGCGCGCGCCCGCCGGGTGCGGCGCAGCCATGGCGTGGCGTGAGCCAAGCCGCCCGCGCAGCAGATTTGAAATTTCGTACTCGCCGGGCGCGACCAGCACGCAATCGCGCGCTTGGATGATTTCCCATTCGCCGCCTTCGCTCTCGATCG
>DAORMO010000093.1:8449-11375 GCA_035440585.1 Terricaulis sp. | reverse complement strand
TTCAGCAAAGCTTCGCGCGAAACACTGCCAAGCGCGCCGGCATAGAGCCTGATGCGCGCGCGGTTGCCCGCATCCCAGCGATCCACCGGCCCCGGCCACAAATCCCACAGCAACTCACCCACCAGCGCCGGCCGCTGCGCCAGCGCGCGCAGGCTTTCATCGCCGCCGGCATAAAGCGCGTGCGCGCCGAGCCAAGGCGCGGCGAACACCGCCGCCAGCGGGCGCTCATCGCTTTCCGCGCCAGGCAAGGGCGGCAGATCAAGCAGCGCAAAAGCTGGCGTCGGCGCCAGCAAGGGCGCAGGCGGCGCGTTCGGCTCAGCCAAACTCAACCGCAGCGAAGACGGCGCACGCGCGCGCGTAAGCTCAAGCCGGCGCGTTTCGGCTTCCTCCACGCGCACGATCTCAAACACATCGGCCCCATCGGCGAACATGATCTGATCGCCCGGCTCAAGCGCCGCATGCGCGGGGCCGAGCGAAAGCGAGAGCGCCTCAGCGCCGGCGCGACGCTCAGCCAGCAGCGCTTGCGCCAAAACCTCCGCCGCCTCCGGCTCCAGCACCAGCGGCGCCTCGAGCGTGGCCACCCCGCCTTGGGCGCGATCCAGCCGCCGCGCACTCACCGCCGCCGCGAGATAATCGCGCGCTGAATCAATGAAGCGCACCCGCGCCTCGATCGGCAAATCCGCGCCATCGGCGCGGGCGCTGAGCAAAGCAGCGGCGCTTTCCGCCGCCAGATCATCGCGCGCCAGCGCAAACGGCGCTTGCGGCGCACGGTGGAAAAACACGATGCGCCCTTCGCGCTCCACCGCCGCGACGTCAAACGCCGCCATCAGCGGCTCAAGCACGTCGCGCACGCTCGACGGGCTATCAGCCACATAGCCGCTCACCGCGCCGCGCAGGCCCGAAACGTCGATCTCATCAAAGCCCGCGCGCGCGCAAAGCGCGGTGACGATCTCGCCCAAACCCGAAAGCCCGGCGCGGCCATTGAGCCAATGACCAAGCCGCCAATTGCCGCCATCAGCCCACACATCGCCGCGCGCCGGAAACGCCGGATGCGGCCGCCCATCCCAGCACCAGAGAAACGCCGCTTCGATCATGGGCCGCCCATCGATCTCAGAAAGCAGATTATTCTCTGCATCGCTCCAATAGCGCAGATAGGCTTCGAGCGTGCGGCGCTGGATCAGATCATCGCGCGCGCCGCTGGAAAAAGGCGGGATCGCGCTTTCCGCGCTTTTGGGGTCGATGAAAAGGTTGGGCGCGTTTGCGCCTTTATCGACAGCGGGGCAGCCAAGCTCGATCAGCCACACAGGTTTCGATTGCGGCGCCCAATCGGTTGGGCTCTCGCTGCGCGCGCCGCCGGGGCGATTATAGTGCGCGCGCGCCCAGAAATTGCGGATATCCTTGGCGCGATAGATCCAAGGCTCATTGTAAGCGCCATCCGTGATCGGCGTCCGGGTTTGCGCGGCGCGATGTTCGGGCGACGCATAGAACCAATCATAGCTCTCCCCCGCCTCAATGCGGCTTTCGAGGTAAGCGCCATCATGAATGTGCGGCGCAAGCGCGGCGTCCAGATGCCCCTGCCCATCACGCCAATCGCTGAGCGGCGGATACCAATCCACGCCAATCACATCGATATTCTCATCGCTCCAAAGCGGATCAAAATGAAAAAACACATCACCAGAACCATCCTGCGGCTGATGCCCGAAATATTCGGACCAATCGGCGGCGTAAGTCATCGTCACGCCCGCGCCCAGCATAGCGCGCACATCCGCCGCCAGCGCTTTGAGTTGCGTCACAGCCGGAAAATGCGCCGCGCTATCACGCACGCGCGGCATCCGAGCTAGAGTCTTTAAAAACGCCCGCCCCCGAAACACTGGCCGATTTCACGCCCGCACCAGCAATGAGCTCGCGCCAAGCCGATGGGCTTTCCCCGCTTGTGCCGTCCACGCTGCGGGCGTTGAGCGAAATGGTCTTCGCGCGCACGCCGGCGATGGTGGCGAACGCTTCGGGCGATGCCCCATCGCCGATCTTGATAAGGACGTCGCGTCCTTTTTGGCCTGTCATATGATCCTCATTCTGGCTCAGTGATCGCGCGCACGCGCACAACGCCGTGCGTGGTGCGCCCATCGCCGGAGCGGAAAACATCGGTGAAACTCACCAGCATGAGCACGAGCTTGCGCCCCAGCAGCGTGAGCGCGCTGTTGTGCAGCGCTGCGCGAACCGCAGCGATCACATCCAGCGCTTCAGCCCGCCCGCCATAGCGCGACCACACATGCAGCGTGACCACATGCTCCAGCGCTTCAGCTTCACTCGCATCCGCCGGGCGCGCTTCGAACCGCCCGAGCGTGAGATACGGAAACACCGGATCGGGCGGCGGATCATCGTGGATGCGCGCCGCATCACCCAGCACGGCTTTCACATCCTCATGCGCCATCAAGGCGGCGCGCATCGCCGCCGCCAGCGCCTTTTCCGCGCTCAAAGCCTCTCCTCCTCGCAATTTAGAATGATGCGGGCAGCGCCCTCGTCGCGCACGCCGACGATGCGAAACACGCGATCGCCCCAGACCACGCGCCAGCCGGCGCGCAGATCGTCGCGGCGATGAATGGTGAAGCGATACGCGCTGATCGAAGGCGCTGCATCAAATGCCGCTGCGCCGCCGACGCCTGCCGCTTCGATCGCCGCCCACACATCGCCCTCATTGGCCCAAGCGAGGCTTGCGCCGCCGAGATCGTCCGCCGCGCGCGCAGGGCTTTCAAGCCGAACGCGCGCACGCATGCCGCCGATCACAACCGCACCGGCGCAAATTGACGCGTCAGCGCGCGCACCGAAGCCGGCGCGCCGCTTGCGCCATCTCGCGCTTCGTAAAGCGAAGCGACGATCTGCAGCACAGCCACGCGCAGCGCCGAAGGCAGATCCGCCGCTTCATCGG
>DAORMO010000093.1:4851-8431 GCA_035440585.1 Terricaulis sp. | reverse complement strand
GTCATATTCGATCTCGATGCCGCCGGCGCTGCGCAACGTGGCCGGCAGGCCGGGCGGAAACACCAGGCGCGGCCGATCACGCTGGCCCTCCAGGCGATAGCGCTCAGGATCGAGCACGCTTTGCGCGCCGCTATCGGCAATGAGCCGCACCGCGATCACGGCGCTCACCGGGCCAAGGCCCAGCACCGCGCCGTTCATCGCCTCACGCCGCCAGATATCGAGGCTTTCGCGCACGCGGCGGGTGATGAGCGCACGGCCGCAACCGGCCTCCACCGCCTCGCGCGCGGCGGCGATCAGCGTTGTGATCAGATCATCTTCCGCATCGTGATCCACGCGCAGAAAAAGCTTCGCCTCCGCCAGCGAGACAGGCTCGCTGGCGGGCGGATTGATGATGGTGATGGACATGGTCTCTCGGCAGTTGGCAGTCGGGTGTTGGCAATCGGGGCTGCGGCAGCCGACGCAGCACGCGGTTTCCCGCCTGCCGATTGCCGACTACCGCTTGCCGCCCTTTAATCGCCGAACACGAGCGCCTTGATGGCGTCGAAATTCTGCACCCCGCCGCCGACGCGTTTGGTGACGTAGAACAACACGTAAGGCTTGGCCGAATACGGATCGCGCAGCACGCGCACGCCGGCGCGATCGACGATCAGATAGCCGCGCGCGAAATCGCCGAAGGCGATTGCCGGCGCATCGGCGGCGATGTCGGGCATATCTTCGATCTCGGTGATCGGATAGCCCAGCAGCGACGAGCCGCCGCTATCGTTTGGCTCCCAAATGTAGCGATCATCGCCATCCTTCAGCTTGCGCACGGCGGAGACGGTTTTGCGGTTCAGCACAAAGCGTGCGTTTTGGCGGAATTGCGATTTTGGCGCGTAAATCAGGTCGATCAGCTTATCGACGGGCGTGGTCCCAAAGCCCGCATCGGCGCCGGTTTTGACGATGCCGATCGTGCCCCACACATGGCTCGCTTCCACCACGAGATCGTAATCGAGAAAGCCTTTCGGCTCGCCATCGCCGTCGCCGTTCACGAACGCCGCGCGCTCTTGGCCCGCGAAGGCTTCTTCCACCTCGCTGGCGATCCAGTCTTCGAGATTGACGAAACTGTCGTCCAGCAGCGTCTGCGTGGCGGCGAGATTGGCGTAGAGCTCAGCGGTAGGGAATTCCAGCAGCGCCAACGTGGGCGAAGATGTTTGCGTGCGCGTTCCGGTTTCAGCCACCCAGCCCGCGCCAGCGGCGGTGAGGCTGATCGGCTTTTTGAACACGTTCGCGCCGGTGGTGCGCACCGTGGCGATGTCGCGCATCGGCGACACCTGCTTGAGCCGGCTTTCGATTAGCCGGTCCAACTCCGGCGGCGCCACATAGCCGCCATCCTGCCCGCCCGCGGGCGAGCCAACAATCGAGAGCGCCTTGGATTCAAACTGCGCCAGCGCCGAAACATCGCCGCGTCGCAGATAAGAATTCCAAGCCGATTTATGCTCACTCACCGCGGGGTCTGCGCCAAGCCCAGGCCGGCGCCCCGCCAGCGCTGCGCGCTCCAGCAGCGATTTCTGCTCGGTGAGCGCCCGGTCGATGCGATCGACCTTCTCTTCCAGCACGACATCGCCCCGGCCTTTCTCGAGCGCGGCAAGGCGCGCATCATTGGCGGATTTGAACTCTTCAAAGGCGCGCATCAGCGCCTCCGCGCCGGAAGGCGGTGCGGCTTTGATTTCTTTCTTCACTCGTTTCTCCTAAGCAGCGCGGACAAACTCTCGCGCAAGTTTGAGCCGCGCATGCGGCTGCATTGGATGGGTCACGATGGACACCTCCAGAAGCTCGATCTCGATCAGCTCGCGCCCGCCGGCGCCATGGCGCGCAACAAGCGGGATGAAGCCGATGGAGAGCCCATCAACACCGCGCGCCAGCATGCGCTTGGCGCGCGCAGCGCCTGGCTGATCATCAGCAATTTCGCCCGCGAGCCAGAGCCCGCGCCCATCTTCGCGCGCATCGAACCAGAACCCCGCCTGCAGGCGCGGCTCGTGTTCGAGCCAGAGCGGCAAAGGCGCGGCGCGGCGCGCGAGGCTTGCGGCGAAGGCGCCCGCGCGGATCACATCATCGGCCTGATCGGCCACGCCGAACAACGCCGCGTAGCCTTCAACGATCATCATCAAGCTTCCGCTCAATGCGCCCAAGCGCGCGCCGCGCGTCGCTCACCTGCTCTTCCAGGCGCGCGAGCCGATCAGCCACTTCGGGCTGGATCGCCACAGCGCGCTCCACCGCCTCAAGCCGAGCTGCGGCTTGGCCGGCCCAAAGCAGCGCGCCGGCGGTTTGCAGGATGATCGTCACAATCACCGCAATTGTGATGCGCGGATCGATTTTCAGCGAGGGCTGCATGCGGGCGCCTCCACGCCGGCGAGGCGGCGTTTTTCTTCAGTGTCGAGAAAATCGGCCGCGCGGATGCGCGCCCACAGCGCTTCGCGTTCAATGGCAAGCGCGCTGATGGCTTCGTGATCAATGCCGATCGCGGCGGGGCCAGCTTCGGGCCAGCGTTCGCCGATCCAAGCCTCAATCGCGCGCGCGCCTTTTTGCGTCAGCGGCAGCGCGGTGTGACGCCAAAAAGCGAGATTGGCTTCGCGGTAGTTCGAGTACGTATTGTCGCCCGGGATGCCGAGCAGCATCGGCGGCACGCCAAACGCCAGCGCGATGTCGCGCGCGGCGGCGTGGCGCGCATCGATGAAATCCATGTCGGCCGGCGAAAGGCTCATCGGCCGCCAATCGAGCCCGCCTTCCAGCACCATCGGCCGGCCCGCGTTCGCTGCGCCCGTGTGCAAATCATCCAGTTCCTGCTTGAGACGCTGGAATTGCTCTTCGGTAAGCCGTTCCCCGCCGGTGAACACCAGCGCCCCGCAGGGGCGCGCGGCGTTATCAATCAGCGCTTTATTCCAGGCGCCGCCAGCATTGTGGATGTCGATCGCAAATGCCGCAGCCTCCATCGGCGAGAGGCCATACCAATCATCCTGCGGGTTGAAGATTTTCAGGTGCAGGATCGGCGCTTCCCCACTCACCGGGTCGCGCTCAAAATGGCGCACGCTCGCGCCAACGCGATGCTCCCAGCCCACCGGCCAGCCGTCAGCGCCGGGAATAACGCGCATGCGGTCTGGCCGCAGAACGTAAAGCTCGCTCGGCCCCGCGCCTTCAAGGCTCGCAGCTTCAAGGTAAGCATTCCCCGCAACTTGCAGATGGCCGTAAAACGCCTCCAGCAATTCAACGCCTGTCTGTTCAGGGTTGGGCCGGGCAAGCAGGCGGGCGAGCGGGTGATCGCTGGGCCCAAATTTCAGCGGCGCGCTGGCCGCCGCCTCCGCGATCAGGCGCACGCAGCGATAGGCCACCGCGTTTTTCGCATAGCCTTCGCGCGCGAACGCCGCCGCATCGCGCATCGGCCACACAGGCCGGCCCGGCGCGTGCCAGGCCATGAGTTTTCGCTCCGCCCTGGGGCGGAGTTTTTCAAGCCAACCGAACATGAAGCCTTCCCGAATTAAATCATCCGCACGCGCGGCTCGGCATGGGGCGCGAGCAGCAGATCCGTGAGCGCCCACACCAGCGC
>DAORMO010000093.1:4406-4841 GCA_035440585.1 Terricaulis sp. | reverse complement strand
GGAGCCGATCGGGGCTGGCCGAAAAGCCATCCGCCCCAAACGCGCACATCTCATCTTCCAGCGCCGCGAACGCGGCGGCGTGTGCAACACGCCCTTGCGCATAAAACGCCGCAACGGGTTCGGCGCGCGCCCGCTTGCCTTCACTCGCCCGCACCAGGCGCACAGGAATATCCGGCGCTGCGGCTTTCAAGACCGCGCGCACCATTTCCCCGCCATTATTGCCTTCAGCCACGATCGCCTGCGCGCTCAAGCTGCGCGCCAGCGCCGCCGCGCGCGATGCCCAGCCATTTGGGGCAAGGCCCTGCACGCTTGCATCCGCCAGCACGATAGCGCGGCGCGGGTTTCCGTACACACCCGCCGCGACAATCCCGCATTGCGCTACATGTTCGCCCACGCCCGCCGGCGGATCGACAGCAACAACGATGCGATCCAGCG
>DAORMO010000093.1:1841-4375 GCA_035440585.1 Terricaulis sp. | reverse complement strand
AGCTCTGCCCGGCGCCAGAGCGCGCCTTCCGCATCCTCAATCAACTCGCCCAGCAATTCCTGGCGATCGCGCGCTGAGCCGCTCCAGCGCTCCTGCAGCGCGGCGATAAAATCCGGCGCGAGGTTCGCGTCATTTTCCCAGGTCGTGCTGCGCGTCAGCATCGTGTCGGGCCGGGCCAGCAGCGCTTTGAGCGCGCGCGTCGGGCGCGGCGTGGTGGTGGCCATCAGGCGCGGGGCCGCGCCCAGGCGCAGGCCATGCGCCAAGGTTTGCAGCGTCTCCTCGGGGTACGACCAGAAGCAGATTTCATCGGCCCAGGCCGCATCAAATTGCGGCCCGCGCAAGCTCTCAGGATCTTCCGCCGAGAAGCAAAACGCCTCCGCGCCATTTTCCCAAAGCAAGCGCTTGCGGCTTGCTTCATAGAGCGGGCGCGCGTGCGGCAAGCTGCGCAAGCCCGATGGGCCTTCGACCATCACCTCGCGCACGTCATGGAAGGTCGGCCCGATCAACGCGATGCGCCGTGCTTTGCCGTCACGCACCAGCGCCGAGACCCATTCGGCGCCTGCGCGGGTTTTGCCCGCGCCGCGCCCACCCAGGAACACCCAGGCGCGCCATGCGCTAGCTGGCGGCAATTGTTCCGCGCGGCCCCAAAATTCCCAATCATCGAGCAGCACCCTCAGAAGCGATGGCCGCGAGCACTGAATCAGGAGCGCCAGAATCTCTGGCGGCAACGAGGCGGCGGATGCGGCCAAGGATTTCGGCGCGCAATTCGTGTTCATTCTCCTCCGGGGGCTGGGCGCGGGCGAGCGCTTCGAGATCGGCCACGTCCCGCGCCGCCTTCACCAAGGCCGAAATGGCCTTGGCGCGGCGCTCCGCCTCCTGGGTTTCGCCGTTGCGCAGTTCCGCCTCGGCGTTCGCCAGATTTTCCTTCAGCGCCGCCACGGCTTCGTGGAGGCGTCTTGAACCCTGTTTTTCGACCATGGCCGAAACATACGGAACGCCCGGCCCGGTAGGATTGTTTTTGCCGAAGCGCTTCAAAATCCGCTTCTTAGGCGCCCCCAATGTGCGATAGGAGCGCAGTCTATCCCCGCTCCTGGCCAGAATTCGGCCATACCTCTATGAGCTAAAGCGCGTTTCGGAGTTCCTTTTTGTCAGACGACCGGCCCAACCTCCGCCGCGGCATCGACTGGGCGAAAGTGCGCGCCGCAGCCGCCCAGGAGCAATTCAAGCAATTGGTCGCGCAGCGGAAGCGCGTGACCTGGAGCACCATTGCCTCAATCTTTGCGGGCGTGGTGCTGCTTGGGGTCGTTTCGGTTTGGGTCTGGATCTATTGGGGCCTGCCGCGCGTGCCGGATGCGAACGCGCTCTGGGCGCTCAACCGGCAAGCCTCCGTCATGTTCGTGGACCGCGAGGGCGACATTATCGGCGTGCGCGGGCCCTATTATGCGCGGCGCATCAGCCTTGGCGAAGTGCCTGATTACGTGCCGCAAGCTTTCCTCGCCATCGAGGATCGGCGCTTTTACGAACACGAGGGCGTGGACCGCGTGGCCGTGCTGCGGGCGCTCTTCATCAACCTGCGCGCGGGCGAAACCGTGCAGGGCGGCTCCACCATTTCCCAGCAGCTGGCGCGCAATTTGTTTTTGACGCCGCGCCAAACCATCAACCGCAAACTGCGCGAAATGGTGCTGGCCTCACGCATTGAGCGGCGGCTGACCAAGGATGAAATCCTTGAGCTGTATCTCAACCGCGTCTATCTCGGCGATCAGGCTTACGGCGTGGACGCCGCCGCGCGCCGCTTCTTTGGCAAGCCGGCGACAGAGCTGACGCTGGCCGAAGCCGCGATGCTCGCGGGCCTGCCCAAAGCGCCCTCGCGCTCAGCCCCGACAGAAAGTTTCGAGCGCGCGCAAGCGCGCCAGCGCGTGGTGCTCGACGCCATGGTGGACGCCGGCTTCATCACCGCAGAGCAACGCGATGAAGCGCGCGCCGAAGAGATCGTGGTGGCCGAACGCCCGAATGTCGAGCGCACCATGGGCTACGCCTTCGATCTCGCGGTCGAACAGGCGCGCACGCTGATCGGTTCGACCGCGCCTGACCTTGTGATCCAGCTCACCATCGATCCCGAGCTGCAAACAGCCGCCGCAGATTCGATCCGCCGCCGGCTCGGCAATCGCGCTTTCGGCCGCCGCCCATTGCAAGCCTCTTACATGGCGCTCGATCGCGAAGGCGGCGTGCGGGCTTTGATCGGCGGCACTGACTACGGCACATCGAAATTCAACCGCGTCACCCAGGCGCGGCGCCAGCCCGGCTCCACCTTCAAAACCTTCGTCTTTGCCGCAGCGCTGGAAGCAGGGCTCTCCACCGAAGACGTGCGCTATGACGAAGAGGTCGTCATCGATGGGTGGCGGCCGCGTAATTATGATTCAGGCTTCCGCGGCGCGGTGACGCTGCGCACCGCCTTCGCGCAATCGATCAACACCGTGGCCGCCAGCGTCGCCTACGAAATCGGCCCGCAGCGCGTGGCCGATGTGGCGCGTAGG
>DAORMO010000093.1:0-1780 GCA_035440585.1 Terricaulis sp. | reverse complement strand
CGCTCTGGGAAATGACCACCGCCTTCGGCGCCTTCATGGCCGAGGGCCATCGGCTTGACCCCTTCATAGTGCTTTCGGTGAGCACGACGTCAGGCGAAGAGCTTTATCGCCGCCCGCCCTATGAGGGCCCGGTCGTGCTCGAACCAGATGTGGTTGAGCGAATGAATTCGATGATGGGCGCTGTGGTGCTGCGCGGCACCGGCACGGCCGCGCGCCTTCCCGATCGCGACACCGCCGGCAAAACCGGCACCAGCTCCGATTGGCGCGACGCCTGGTTCATCGGCTACAGCGCCGATTATGTGGCCGGCGTTTGGGTTGGCCATGATGATGACCGCTCGATGGGCCGCACCACGGGCGGCTCGCTGCCGGCGCAAATCTGGAACGACACGATGCGCGTCGCCCATCGCGGGGTCGAGCCGCACCCGCTGCCCGGCTATCAGCAGCCCGCGCGTAGCCCGCGCGAGGTGGAGATGGCGACGTTCTTCGACTCGCTCGCCAGCGCTTTCGGCGATTCCGACGCCGAAAGCCTCATCGACATTTTCCGCTAGCGCCGATGGCTCAGGGGCCCGTCCTTATTCAAGCCAATGGCTTGCGCCTCTCCATGGGCGTGGCGATGCTGTTTGAAGGCGTCGATCTTGTGCTGCACAAGGGCGAACGCGCGGCGCTCGTGGGCGCAAACGGCGCTGGCAAATCCACGCTGATGCGCATTCTCGCAGGGCGGGCCGAAGCCGATTCCGGCGCCATTGCGCTGGCTGGCGGCGCAAGCCTCGCCTACGCCGCCCAAGAGCCTGATTTTGAAGACGCCCCAACGCTGCGCGCCTACGTGCAGCGCGCCTCCGCACGCAACGGTGTGGATGCGCCGCCGCATGAAGCGGAAGCGGCGCTTGCACTCTTCGGCCTCGATCCCGATCGCGCGCCATCGGGCCTCTCCGGCGGCGAAGCCCGCCGCGCCGGCCTTGCACGCGCCTTCGCGGCGGATGCGGACGTGCTCATGCTCGATGAGCCAACCAACCATCTCGACATCGAAGCCATCGAAGAATTGGAAGCAGCCATCGCCGGTTTTCGCGGCGCGTGCTTGATCGTCAGCCACGATCGGCGCTTCCTTGAGCGCGTCACCAACACCACATTCTGGCTGCGCCAGCGGGCGCTTTTGAAAAACCCGCGCGGCTATGCGGCGTTCGATCAATGGGCCGAACAGGTTGAGGTGGAAGAGCAGCGCGCGCTCTCTCGGCTCGAAACCCATCTCCGCGCAGAGGAGCATTGGCTGCAGCGCGGCGTCACCGCCCGCCGCTCACGCAATGAGGGCCGCCGCGCCCGGCTGATGGCGATGCGCGATGAGCGCCGCCAGCGCAACGCCAGCGCCAATGTGCAAAAAGCCGCGCTCGCCGCCGATAAAGGCAATGAAAGCGCGCGTCTCGTGATCGAAGCCAAGGACGTCTCCAAGCGCTATGGCGAGCGCCAGATCATTGAAAACTTTTCGCTGCGCGTCATGCGCGGGGATCGCATCGGCCTTGTCGGCCCCAATGGCGCGGGCAAAACCACGATGCTCGAAATCCTGCTGCGCCAGCGCGCGCCGGACGCCGGCGCGGTGCGCCATGGCGCGCAATTGGAGATCGCCTATGTCGATCAAACCCGCGCTATCCTGAACCCGAGCGACACCATCTGGGAGGCGCTTGCCCCCATGGGCGGCGATCAAGTGATCGTGCATGGCAAGCCGCGCCATGTCGCCGCCTATGCGCGCGATTTTCTGTTTGGCCCCGAGAGCCTGCGCCAGCCCATC
>DAORMO010000092.1:2169-11945 GCA_035440585.1 Terricaulis sp. | reverse complement strand
CGTCGAGGGCCCAGCGCCGGCGCATCAGGGCGTTTACGTGCTGGGCGGGCTTGGCGCGCGCGGGCTGACATTGGCGCCGCTTTTGGCCGAGCGCATCGTTTCTGAAATGTGCGGCGCGCCGCAAATGCTTTCACGCGCGGCGCTGGAGGCGATCCATCCCGCGCGCTTTTTGGTGCGTGCGCTTAAGCGCGGCGCTTAAAGCAACGGACTTTAAATTCGCCTCAGTGTGATGGCGTGCGCCGAGCGAATTTAAAGTCCAGAAGTTGCTTTAGCAGACATTGAATCTAAAGCGTCTTGTGGACCTTAAATGCGACACGGCGGATGATCCAAGGCTTGGGTCGCATTTAAGGTCCGACGCTTTAAGCGGTTTCGCCCCGATGCCGCGCGGCGATGGCGGCGGCGAGCTCGGCTTGGCGCGCCTCGTTGAGCGGATAATTGCGCAAGCTCAGAGCTGTCAGCAAACACAGCACCACTGGCCCGCCGATAAACAGCGCCGAGAGCGTGTTGAGGGCCGCGGGTGAATTGGCCGCGCCGATGGTGGCGTCAAAGCCGGCGAAGCTGAGGATGATGTAAGTGATCGGGCCCGCCGCGATCCCAAGCTTGGAGGTTGTCATCAAGAGGCCGAAATAGAGGCCCGAGCGCCGCGCGCCGGTGGCGAGTTCATCTTCATCCACCACGTCGGCCATCAGCGTGCGCGTCAGCAGCACGCCGCCGCCTTGGGCAAGGCCCGCCGCGATCATAAAGGGCGCGGCGATGAGAAATTGCCCCGCCGGCACGATCAGCAGCAGCGAGGTGGTGACAGCGGTGTAAAGCATTGCCGCCTGCAGCGCGCGATCCTTGCCCAGCTTGCGCGCGGCGATCCACCAGATCGGCACGCCGGCAAGGCCAGCGAGGAAATAGATCGCCAGCAGCGTTTGCGACTCGCGCTCAAACCCGAGCACGAATTGGAAATACCAAAGAAACAGCCCGCCTGAGACGCCCTGGGCCATGCCCAAAAACAAATCCGGCAGCAGCACGCGCCGGCACATTTTGTTTTCGACGAGGGTTTTGATGGTATCGCGGAAGCCAAGGTGCGGCTGCGGCGGATGTGGGGTTTCCCGCACCAAAGTCACGGCCATGATGGTTGTGATCGGCAAGAGGAAGATCAGCGTCCAGCCCATGGCGTGCACGGCCGCGCCGTCATCGCCGCCGCCCGCTTGCACCACAATGCCGGCGATCACCAGCATGAGCGCCTGGCCCACCATGCTCGCGGTTTGCACCGCGCCGAGCACATGCGTGCGCCCGTGATAGGTGGGAATAAGTTCACCCGCCCAGCCCAGATGCGCCACCATCATGGCCGCGTAAGCGAGATACATCGCAAACACCGCAAGCCCGGCGATCCACACATTCACCCCAGGCGGCAAGCCGAGAAACACCACCCACATGAACAGCATGAGCGGCGGGCACCCCAGCGCCAGCCAGAGCCTGCGCCGGCCGAAGTTGCTGTCGGTGCGATCCTGCATGCCGCCAAGGCCCGGATCGATCAGGATGTCGAAGAGGCGCGCGCCCAGGAAGATCGCCGTCACCGCCCAAAGCGGCACGCCTAGGTGCGAGGCGAAATAGGGCGGCAGAAAAATGATGACGGGCAGCGAAAGCGCAAGCAAAGGCGCAGCGGGCGCGGCGAAGGCGGCGACTTCCCAATTGGAAACCTTGCGCGCCGCGGGCGTCGTATCGGTCACGTATCCTCCCGCCCGTTGCCGGCGTCGTTACACGACACTCTTCACAACCAAGCGGAAACGATCAAGCGCCGCGTACGGTTTTCGTAAGGAGAGGCAAGAGCCGCTCGTTGGCGGCGATGATGTGGCCGGTTTTGAGGAAATCCCCGCCGTCGATCTCTTTCACAAAGCCGCCGGCTTCGCGCACGATGATGGCGCCGGCTGCAACATCCCAGGGGCCGAGATTGCGTTCCCAAAAGCCGTCAAAGCGGCCAGCGGCCACGTACGCCAGATCCAGCGATGCTGCGCCGAAGCGGCGCACGCCCGCGCTGACGTTCAGCACGCGATCGGCTTCTTGCAGAAATTGCCCGCGGCCCGGCTGGCCGTGGAACGGCGCGCCGGTGGCGAAGATGGCGTCGCGCATTTCGGTGCGCGCGGCCACGCGCAGGCGGCGATCGTTCAGAAAAGCGCCCGCGCCTTTCTCGGCCCAGAACAGCTCATCGCGCACCATGTTGTAAACAACGCCCGCCACCAGAACGCCCTCGCGCTCAAGCCCGATCGAGATGGCGAAGTGCGGCACGCCGTGCAGGAAATTGGTGGTGCCGTCCAAAGGATCGACGATCCAGCGATTGGTCTTATCCGTACCGGGGACCTCGCCGCGCTCTTCCATCAGGAAGCCGTAGCCGGGGCGGGCCTTGGAGAGTTCCTCAAACAGCGTTTTCTCAGCCTTGAGATCGGCCGCGGAGACAAAATCGCTCGGCCCCTTGCGGGAGACCTGCAGCTGCTCAACCTCGCCAAAATCACGCGCCAGCGTGCGCGCGGCTTTGCGCGCGGCGGCGATCATCACGTTGAGCAGGGCCGAGGTCTGAGGCATGCGCGCCACCTAGCAGGGGGGCGCCAAAGCGGCAAGGGCGGGCGCTGGATGGGAGGCGCCCGCCCGCGCCATTTCAGGGTTAATCACGCCACTTTGTAGAAGATCATGCCGCCTTGGTGCAGCGCGCCTTCCTTGAACGTGCCGCCGGCCAAGGCCCCGGAATCGCTCTCGAGCGCCAGGCCCGATTGCGAGACGTAATAATGGCCTGCGGCTGAGGCGCGCTTGCCGCGCACCTCGCTATAGCGGCCATCGGGCAAAAGCTCCTGGCGGACAAAGCCGCCAGCGCTTTTCCAAACGCCCACATAGCTTGCCGGATCATCGGCGTTCACTTCGGTGAAGGTTGCGCGGGGGATCATCATGGCGGGCCTCCTCAGTTTGCTGCGGTGGGGCGGACGACGATTTCGTTCACGTCCACGCCTTCGGGTTGTTCGATAGCGAAGGCGATCGCGCGGGCGATGGCGTTCGCGGGGATGATGGTTTTGCGATACTCGTCGATGAACTTGGCCGTGGCCTCGTGCGTGATCGTGTGCGCGAGCTCAGATTCAGTGACGCCGGGCGAGATGATCGTGGCGCGCACGAATTTGCTTTCTTGGCGCAGGCCCTCGGTGATGAAATTCACCGCCGCTTTGGTGGCGCAATACACCGCCGCCGTCGGGATCGGCCAATAGGCCGCGATCGAGGAGGTGTTGATGACATGGCCGTAGCCTTGGCGCTCAAACACCGGCAGCGTGGCGGCGATGCCGTTGAGCACGCCTTTGACGTTCACATCGATCATCCGATCCCACTCATCGACTTTGAGGGCGCTGAGCGGAGATAGCGGCATGAGCCCGGCATTGTTGACGATGACGTCCAGCTTGCCGAAGCGCTCCACCGCGAAGCGGACGAAATCGCCCACGCTCTCGCGGCTGGTGACATCGAGCGCTTGGAACTCCGCCGTGGCGCCCGCCGCGCGCAGTTCGGCCACCAGCGTTTCCAGCCGCTCGGTGCGGCGCGCGCCGACGAGCACGGTTGCGCCGCGGGCGGCGAGTTCTCGCGCGGTCGCTTCGCCGATGCCGCTCGATGCGCCGGTGACAGCGATAATTTTGCCTTGGATCGACATGGGATCTTCTCCTGAATTTTTCGGCCGGCGCAGTGCCGCCGGCGGTGAGGAGAAGATGGGGGAAGGCGGCCGCGCAGTGGTAGAACAGGGCTCCGCGATGATTGCACAATCCTCCAAAGCTGCCTTGCCGGCCGATGCGCCCGCGCCCAGATGTGCTAGGCAATAAACGCCAAAACCAAGGGATTTGCCGTGGATCGCCAAGCTGAACTCGTTGCTTTGATTGACAAACACTCCACGGAAGGGATGCACCCGAGCGCCATTCCGCGCCTGTCCTTGATCCGCGCGACCGCCCCCTCAGAGCCGATCCACACGCTGTACGACGCCTCGCTCTGCCTTGTGGTGCAGGGCAAAAAGCAGGTGCAGCTGGGCGAGCGCGTGCTGGAATACGATAGCGGGACATTCCTTGCGGTGTCGGTCGATATGGCTGTTGTCGGGCGCGTGATCGAGGCGAGCCGGGAGAGGCCGTATCTTTGCTTTGCGCTGACGCTGGATCGCGCGGCGGTTGCGGCGCTGGCGCTGGAGATGGGGCCGCCGCCGGCGGGTGAGCCTGGCCCCGGCATGGCGCTTGGGCCGATGAATGCAGATTTGCTTGATGCGGCGCTGCGGCTGGTGCGCTTGCTTGAAACCCCGCGCGATATTCCGGTGCTCGCGCCGATGGCGGAGCGGGAATTGCTGTATCGCTTGCTGGCCGGGCCGAACGGGGCGCGGCTGCGCCAGATCGCGCACGCCGAATCCAAGCTCTCGCAAGTCAGCCGCGCGATCAGCTGGATCAAGCACAATTACCGCGAAGCGTTCTCGATCGAAGCGCTTGCCGCGGAAGCGCGCATGAGCGCCTCGGCGCTGCATCTACATTTCAAGCAAGTCACAGCGCTGAGCCCGCTGCAATATCAGAAGCAGATTCGCCTGCATGAAGCGCGGCGCTTGATCTTGAGCACGGCGATGGATGCGGCCAGCGCCGCCCACGAGGTGGGCTATGACAGCCCCTCGCAATTCAGCCGCGAATATCGCCGCTTGTTCGGCGCCCCGCCTTTGCGTGACGCCGCGCGCTTGCGTGAAGCGGGCCTGGCGGCGCCTTAAGCGCCATCGCCGCTGGCGCGCCAGCGGGCGAACCAATCCAGCGTGCGCGTGAGCGCGATCTCGCTGGCCTCGGCGCTGTAGTCGTGGCTCTCACGGCGGCAGAAGCCGTGGCCGGCGTCATAGATATGGATTGGCGTCGTGGCCGGCGCGGCGGCGCGCACGCGCTCGATATCCGCAGGCGGGATCGATGCGTCGCGCGCGCCGTAATGCAGCATGGCCGGCGCTCTCGGCGGCTGATCGAGCAGATTGATGATGGCGCGGCCGTAAAAGCAGGATGCGGCGCGCACGTTCGCGCATTGCGCCGCCGCCGCCCAAGCTGCAGCGCCGCCCCAGCAAAAGCCGGTGACGAAGGCGGGCTTGGCCAGCGCGTCGATCGCCGCTTGGGTGTCGCCGATCACCTGCGCCCAGGGCGTGCGCGCCACCGCATCGCGGCCTTGGGCGATGCCTTCGGCGTTGACCGGCGCCTGAAACGCGGGATCGATGCGCGCGAAATAGGCCGGCGCAATCACCTCATAGCCCGCTGCTGCGAAGCGGGCGGCGATCTCCTCGATATGCGGCGTGACGCCGAAAATCTCCTGGATCACAACCACGCCGCCTTTTGCCGTTCCCTCCGCACTTTTGTGCAGTGCGGGAAGAGCAAAGCCATCGTGGCGGCTTGTGAGCATGAGCGAAGCGTTCATGCGGCGTTGGTCGCACAATGTCGCCGCTTGGTCGAGAGCGCGCGCCGCTAACGAGAAGTTGAGCAGTCGGGCGCTGGCGCAGCTGCGCGCTTGGGCACATGCTCCGGGCATGTCGCTTCTGCGCGCCCTCGTCTTGGGATGTGCGCTCTTCGCTTCGGCGGGGGCTGCTGCGGCGCAGTGCGTGGCCCCGCCGCCGCCCGATCCCGCCGCCGCACAAGAGGCGGCGGCCGGCGCGAGCGGTTTTGACGAGTTGGGCCGGGTTGTTGCGCCGATGATGGTGAACGGGCAGGGCCCGTTCCGCTTTATCGTTGATACCGGCGCAAACCGATCTGTACTCTCGGAGGCGCTGGCGCGGCGGCTCAATCTCACGCCAAGCGGCGAGGGCGCGGTGCATAGCGTGCATGAGGTCGTCACTGCGCCGCTGGTGCGTGTGGAGTCGCTGCGCTACGGCCCGCTCTCCATGCCGAGCGAGGAGGTGCCGCTGCTTGATGGCGCCATGCTCGCCGGAGAGCATGGACTGCTTGGCGTTGACGGCATGGCGGGGCGGCGGCTGCGCATGGATTTCACGCGGCGCTGTATCGAGATCGTCCCGGCGCGTGGGGCGCCGGCGCTTGGCCGTGGTTGGACGCGGCTGCGCGGGGAGCTGCGCTTTGGCAATCTCGTGGTGGTGCGCGGAGTGGTGCAGGGCATGCGCGTCAACGTGTTGATCGACACGGGCTCCAATGTATCGCTCGCCAATCGCGCGCTGCATCAAGCGCTGGCTGCGCGCACGCGCTATGCGCGTGATGCAGAAGGGTTTGGGCGCGCGTTCACGGCGGGTGATCCTGTGGTGCTGGATACGGCGCTTGTTTTGCCGGCGCTGGAGATCGGCGAGCTTACGATGTCGAACTTGCTCTTATTTGTCGGCGAGTATCACATCTTTTCGCTGTGGGGGCTTGATAGCGAGCCCACCTTGCTTGTGGGCATGGATGTGATCGGGCGCGCCGGCGGGCTGGCGATCGATTATCATAACGCCAATGTCTATTTCCGGCTTGACCGGCGCAATCTGGTTTCGCCACGGCTCGATGATGTGATGCTGTTCAGGCGTTTTTGAACAGCTTGCCGCGCTCGGTCCAAAACACCACAGCGAGACTCAGCGCCGCCAGGATCGTCATGCCAAGCACAAAGGGCAGCGCCGTGCCGTCAAACTGGCGGGCAATCAGGCCGCCTACTGCAGCGCCGGCGGCGCCGGTGACTGCACCGTAAAGCGACGCCGCCGCGCCGGCCGTGCGCCCGGCGTTTTCCATCGCCAACGCGTTGAAGTTTCCCGCGATCATCCCAAACGCGCCCATCGCAATGGAGAAGAGGCCGAAGAACACCCAAAATTGCGCAAGGCCAAGCATGACGAGCGCGGTCAGCACCGCGCTGGCGCCGAGAAAAACCATCAGCCCGCTTTGCGAAATGCGGCGCATGCCAAACCGCATAACCAGCCGCGAGTTCATGAACGCCCCAACTGACATCGCCACCGCCAGCGCCGCGAACGCCAGCGCGAAACTCTCGCCCAGATGGTACACATCGACGAACAATTGCTCGGATGAGGTCACATAGCCGAACATGCAGCCGACGATGAAAGTGGAGGCGATCATATAGCCGAGCGCTTGGCGATCGCTCAGCACCGCGCGTGCGGCGCGGGCGATGGCGCGGAGGTGAAACGGTGTGGTGTTTTCCGGGCGCAGCGTTTCGGGCAGGCGGAAATACGCCCAGATCAGCACGATGATCGCGTAAACCAGCAGCGCGCCGAAAATCCAGCGCCAGGGCGCAACAAACAGGATCAGCTGGCCAAGGCCCGGCGCCAGGATCGGCACGATCATGAACACCGTCATCGCCATCGACATGATCTGCGCCATGCGCGGGCCGCTGGTGAGATCGCGCACCACTGCGGTGGCGATCACGCGTGTTGCGCCCGCAGCCACGCCTTGCAGCGCGCGCGCGGCCAGCATCAATTCAAAGCTCGGCGCGATCGTGCATAAAAGCGCGCCGAGTATGTAAAAGCCGATCGCCCACAGCAGCACAGCGCGGCGTCCGAAGGCGTCGCTCAGCGGCCCGTAGATCAGCTGGCTGATCCCGAACATGAAAATGTAGGCGACGATAATCAGCTGGCGGTCATTGGCCGCGCTCAGCGCAAAATCGCTGCCGATATCCGGCAGCGCCGGCAGCATGATGTCGATGCTCAGCGCATTGAGCGCCATCAGCGACGCGACAAGCGCCACCAGCTCCGGCAACGGCAGTGGAAGGGGCGCCTCTTCACGCATTGAAGCGGAAGTGCATCACATCGCCTTCGCGCACGATATAATCCTTGCCTTCAAGCCGCATCTTGCCCGCTTCCTTAGCGCCGGTTTCGCCTTTGTTGGCGATGTAATCGTCGTAGGAGATGGTTTCGGCGCGGATGAAGCCCTTCTCGAAATCGCCATGGATTACGCCGGCGGCCTGCGGAGCGGTCCAGCCCTTTTGGATGGTCCAGGCGCGCGCTTCTTTGGGGCCGACGGTGAAATAGGTTTGCAGGCCAAGCAGATTGTAGCCGGCGTGGATGAGGCGGGTGAGGCCAGGCTCTTCCAGGCCCACGGTTTGCAGAAACTCGCCCTGTTCTTCATCGCTCAGCGCGGCGATCTCTGCTTCCAATTGCGCGCAGATGACAACGCAGGCGGCGCTCTCGGTTTTCGCGCGATCTTCAACGCGGGCGGTGTGGGCGTTGCCGGCGGCTGCGTCTTCTTCGTTGACGTTGCACACATAGAGCACGGGCAGCGCGGTGAGGAGCTGCAGCATGGCGAAGGCTTTTTCTTCCTCCGGCGCGCGCTTTGTCAGCCGCGCGGGCTTGCCGTCTTCCAGCAGCGCCTTGGCGCGCAGCACCAGCTCAAGCGTGAGCTTGCTTTCTTTATCGCCGCCCTTGGCGCGCTTTTCGAGATTGCTGATGCGCTTTTCCAAGCTCTCAAGATCGGCCAGCATCAGCTCAGTTTCGACCGTTTCCAGATCCGCGATCGGATCGATGCGGCCTTCAACGTGGGTGATGTCGTCATTTTCAAAGCAGCGCAGCACATAGGCGATGGCGTCGCATTCGCGGATGTTGGCGAGGAATTGGTTGCCCAGCCCTTCGCCTTTGGAGGCGCCGCGCACCAGGCCCGCGATATCGACGAAATTCATCCGCGTGGGGATGATCTCTTTCGAGCCTGCGATCTCCGCAAGTTTCTGCAGGCGCGGCTCAGGCATCGCCACCTCGCCGACATTCGGCTCAATGGTGCAGAACGGATAATTGGCCGCTTGCGCCGCCGCCGTTTTGGTCAGCGCGTTAAAAAGCGTGGATTTGCCGACATTCGGCAAACCAACGATGCCGCATTTAAAGCCCATAATCTCGTCCTCAAATCAAAACTTAAGTGCGCCCCAGCGCTTTCGCCGCCAGGTCGCGCCACAGGCGCGCTTCGGCGCGCAGCGGGGCAGGGACTTTGGCGTAGCGCCGCTCGATTTCGCCGAAGCCGATTTCGGCGTCGTCGCGCCGGCCTGTTTTTGCCATGAACGCCACATAGCGCGCGCCCGCTTCAAGGCCGGGCACGCGATCTGCGGCGAAGCGATAGGCGTCGTCAGCTTCGGCGTTGCCAGAAGGATCACGACGCACCCTCCGCATCGCGCGGCTTGCGCGGATCGGCTTTGGGCGAGGGCGCCAGCCGCATCACCTCGCCTTGATACTTCTCATCTTCGCCGCGTGCGAGCAGGGGGGCGGCGCGCGCGCATGCGTCAAGCAACGCCTCCACCCATGCGGCCTCGGCCTTGGCGAAATCGCCCAGCACGTAATGATGCACCAGCGCCTTATCGCCCGGATGGCCCACGCCCATGCGCGCGCGGCGGAAGCCTTCGCCGACTGATGAGGCCATCATCGAGCGGATGCCGTTATGGCCGGCGGCGCCGCCGCCGGTTTTCATGCGGAAGCGGCCAGGCGCGAGATCGATCTCGTCGTAAAAGGCGATCACGCTGGGCGCGGAGAGCTTGTAGAAATTCGCCGCCTCGCCCACGGCGCGGCCGCTTTCGTTCATATAGGTTTGCGGCTTCATCAAAAGCGCGCGCACGCCATCGATCTGGCCTTCGGCGATCTCGGCCTGGAATTTCTTTTTCCAAGGGCCAAAGCCGTGGGCGCGTGCAATCGCGTCCACGGCCATGAAGCCGATATTGTGTCTGTTGCCGGCGTATTTCGCGCCAGGATTGCCGAGGCCAACCAAAAGCAGCATGGCGCCAGCCTACCTTTCCCCGCGCGGCGGCGGGAGGGGCGTTATTTCTTGTCGCCGGCTTTCTTGGCGGCGGCGGGTGCAGCGGCGGGCGCGGCAGCG
>DAORMO010000092.1:844-2147 GCA_035440585.1 Terricaulis sp. | reverse complement strand
TTCGGCCGGCGCTTCTTCTTCCACCTTGCGGCCAACGATCGTCGCGATGGTGAAATCGCGATCCTTGATCACCGGGCGGGCGCCAGCCGGCAGCTCGATCGACGAGATGTGGATCGACTCGCCGATATCCTTGCCGGTGAGATCAACCTCGATCTGCTCGGGGATGGCGCTAGCCTTCACCTTGAGGCGGACAGTGTGGCGCACGATGTTGAGCGCGCCGCCGCGCTTGAGGCCCGGCGAGGCTTCGTGGTTCTTGAAGTGCACCACGACATCCACCGCGATCTCGGAATTTTCTTCCACGCGATAGAGATCGATATGGATCGGGTGATCGGTCACCGGGTGGAATTGGATGTCGCGCGGGATCACCGGCTGCTTCTCGCCCTTATGGTCGAGCTCGACCATGTGCGAGAGGAACTTGCCCGAGCGGATCGCGGCGTGGACGTCCGCGGCCTTGATCTCGATCGGCACAGCCCCGCGCGGGCCGCCATAGAGCACGCCCGGGATGCTGCCCGAATTCCGAATGGTGCGGGCCGCGCCCGTGCCGGTGCGCTCACGCACTTCAACGTTCAAAACAATGCCAGCCATGGGCCTTAAGCCTTCAAATCCGCGCGCGTCGGGAAAATGGAAGCGGGGCTTCTAGCCGAAGGCGTTGCGCTCCGCAAGGCGGGATGAGCTGGCCTTTTTCGCATTGCTGGCGCGCGCGCCCCAGCCCCCGAAAACAAAAAGCCCGGCCATTGCGGGCCGGGCTCTCCGTGTGGTGTGTGGTTAAGTCACCCAGCCGCCATGCGCAGCATGCGGCGCAGTTCGTCTGGGGCGCCGCCGGTGGCGCGGCGCTTTTTGGCTTGGCTCGGCTGGTAGGCCAGGCGCGCGTGGTCCTGGCAGTACGGGTGCCCGCCCCACGAGCCGCGGCCGCAGAAGGCGAAGTTCACGTCGCCCGGATCGCCGATCGGGAATTTGCACATGCTTTCATTGAGCGTGAGCACCGAGGCGGTGTTGCCGTCCTCGAAGCGCACCGGCTCAAGCTCCGGCATGGCGATCGTCGGCGCTGTCACCGCCGGCGGCAGACGCGGCGCGGTTGGGCTGACCACGCGCGGACGCGCGGGGCGCACCGGGCGCTTGGCCGGCCGCGAAGGCGTGGCCCGCCCGGCCAAACCCAGCCGGTGAACCTTGCCAATCACGGCGTTACGGGTGACGCCACCCAATTGTTTGGCGATCTGGCTGGCAGAAAGCCCCTCAGCCCAGAGTTTGCGCAGCGTGGCCACGCGTTCTTCAGTCCAGTTCATGTTTCAAGCCCCCTTGGCCC
>DAORMO010000092.1:0-677 GCA_035440585.1 Terricaulis sp. | reverse complement strand
AAACCAGCTACTATCTGTTGTTGATTCCAGGGCTTAGCCACTTGCTCGCACGACAGCCGCGCGACAACACAGTTAAAAATTCGTGAAGGGATGTTCTGCTTATGGACACGCAGGTTGAGTCGGCGCCGCTTGCCGCGCGGCAGTACGGAGCTGTGAATTGGTTGGGCCTCAAGACTTTGATCTGGCGTGAGGTGCGGCGGTTTTTGAAGGTCGGGGCGCAGACGGTGTTCGCGCCGCTGATCCAGACTTTGCTGTTCATGATGGTGTTTGGCCTTGTGCTGCGCGGCGGCTTCTGGCCGGGGACGGAACGCGCCTATGCCGATGGGCTGGCGGCGGGCCTTGTGATGATGTCGATCCTCTCGAACGCCTTCCAGAATTCCTCATCCTCGATGGTGATCGCCAAGGTGCAGGGCAATTCGGGGGATTTCCTCACCCCGCCGCTCAGCCCGCTTGAACTCACCATCGCCTTCATCGTCGGGGCCGCCGCGCGCGGCATGCTGGTGGGGCTGGCCTCGCTGATCGCGGTGTCGTGGCTGGCGAACATCATGCCGGTGAACCCGCTGGCGGCGCTCTACTACGCGGTAATCGCCTCGGTGATGTTTGGCGCCATTGGCCTCATCGGCGGAATCTGGGCCGATAAGTTCGATCACATCGCGGCGGTGACGAATTTTATCGTC
>DAORMO010000091.1:7607-12092 GCA_035440585.1 Terricaulis sp. | reverse complement strand
CTCACCAATCGCGATCTTGCCGCCCAAGTGGTGCGCGAGATCGAAACAGCGGGCGGGCGGGCGATATCGCGCCAGGCGGATGTCGCCGATCCGCGCCAGGTGCAGGCGCTGTTTGATGCGCATGATGCGGCCTTTGGCGGCGTCGATGTCGTGATCAGCAATGCCGGCATCATGAACACCGCGCCGTTCGCGCACATGACGGATGAGGCGTTCGATCGGATGATCGCCACCAATATCAAAGGCGGGTTCAACGTGTTGCGCGAAGCGGCGCGGCGCACCCGCGATGGCGGGCGCATCATCAGCCTCAGCTCCACCTCCGTGCGCGCCAAGCACCCGGCGGCGGGCGTTTACGCCGCCACCAAGGCCGCGCAGGAGATGTATTCCGGCGCGCTGGCGAAGGAATTGGCCGGGCGGCGCATTTCGGTGAACGCGCTCGCGCCGGGGCCGACGAACACCACGCTATTCCGCGCAACGCCAGAGCAGCGCGCGATGGTGGTGGGGATGATCCCGTATGGCCGCATCGGTGAGCCGGAAGATGTCGCCAACGCCATCGCCATGCTGTGCGCAGGCGATGGCGAATGGATCAACGGCCAATTGGTGTTCGCCAATGGCGGCTTTATGTGAGCCTGGGCGTTACTGGCTCGCCCACACAATCCGCGCGATCCAGTCCACATCCGTGGCGCTGAGTTCGCGCGGCTTGTGCGCGGGGTTAAGGGAGAGCAGCTCCACGGTCTGTTCATTGCGGCGGCCAAGCAGTTTGGCCAGCACCTCGCCATCGCGCGTGCGCACCACCACGCGATCGCCGCGCCGCACCGCCGCGCCCGGCTGCACGATCACGATGTCGCCTGCGCGATACATCGGCTCCATGGAATCGCCTGCGATCTCCAGCGCATAGACGCGATCTTCACCCAGATCAGGGAAGCGCACGGTTTCATCTGCGCCCACAGGAAAGCCTGCTTCGTCAAAGAAGCCGTCTTTGCCCGCGCGCGCCATGCCCACGATCGGGATCGCCCGGCCTGCGCCTTCGCGCCCCGCCATCAGCGCGGCGAATTCGTCCCAGCTGGTCTCAGCCGCTTCGAGCGCGCGGGCCAGGCTCTCGGTGGAGGGCCAGCGGGCCTTGCCGTCAGCGGCTTGGCGTTTGGATTTGTTGAAGGTGGTGGGGTCGAGCCCGGCGGCGCGCGCCAAGGCGGAAGGGGAAAGCCCCCGCCGCGCCGCCAGCGCATCCAGCGCCCGCCAAATCTGCCCATGGTTCATGGCTGGCCGTTGTAGCCGAACGGGTAAGGACTATCAACCCAGCAATAGGAAATTATTCCCGATTCCGAGGGGCGACACGGCGGGTCGAATCGGCCACGCAACGGAGGTGAGTTTTCCGCACGATCTCGCCACCGGCGCCATGCGCCTTCTGGACCCCGAAACGGCCCACCGCGCCGCGCTGCTCGGCCTGCGCAGCGGCCTTGGGCCGCGCGCGCGCGCCGATAAGTTCCCGCGCCTGCGCACCAGGCTCGCAGGCCTCGATCTGCCGAACCCAATCGGGATGGCGGCAGGGTTCGATAAAAATGCAGAAGCCCCCGATGCGCTGATCGCCGCCGGCTTTGGCTTTGTGGAATGCGGCACCGTCACGCCGCTGGCGCAGGCGGGCAATCCGCGCCCGCGCATTTTCCGCCTCAGCGAAGATCGCGCCGTGATCAATCGGCTGGGCTTCAACAATGAAGGTCACGCAGCGGTCGCCGCGCGTCTCGCCGCGCGCGCAGGGCGGCGAGGGGTTGTCGGCGCCAATGTTGGCGCCAACAAAGAAAGCGCCGATCGCGCCGCTGATTACGTGCGCGGGCTTGGGCTGGTGTGGAAGCACGCTTCTTACGTCACCGCCAATATCTCATCGCCCAACACGCCCGGCCTGCGCGGCCTGCAGGAGCGTGGGGCGCTCGAAGATTTGCTCGGCCGCATGAACGAGGCGCGCAGCGCCCTGGAAGCCGCGCACGGCAAGCGCCCGCTTTTCCTCAAAGTGGCGCCTGATCTCGATGAAGCGGCGGTGCGCGACATTGCGGAACTCGCGCTGGCGCACCAGCTCGACGCGCTGATCGTCTCCAACACCACGCTGCAGCGCCCGCCGCAGCTTTCGTCGGATCAACGCGATGAAGCCGGCGGGCTCTCCGGCCAGCCGCTGTTTCAGATTTCCACGCACGTGCTGCGCCTGTTCGCGCACGTGCTGGAAGGGCGTTTGCCGCTGATCGGTGTGGGCGGGATCGAAAACGGCGCCACGGCTTTCGCCAAGATTTTGGCGGGCGCGAGCGCCGTGCAGCTCTATTCGGCGCTGGTGTTTCAAGGCCCAGGCCTTGCCGCGCGCATCGCCGATGAGCTTGACGGCCTGCTGGCGGCGGAAGGGTTTGACTCTGTAGCCGAGGCGGTTGGCAAAGGGCTCAGCTGAAACGAAAAGAGCCGCCGGGCGCGCCCGGCGGCTCTGATCCTGTTCAAAGCAAAAGCGCTTAAGCGCGGCCCACGCGTTCGCGGATCGAGGCGGTGCGTTGGCGGATGTCATCGGCCAGCGCGCGCACATTGCCGTTGTTGCGATCGAGGAAAGCCAGGAATTCGCCTTGCTGCTGCTGCGCAAGCCAAATCTGGTTGCCTTCGAGGATCACGGCGACGTCAATCACGCGCCAGGCGCCGTCACGATTGACGATGCGCCATTGCACCGGCTGTGCGCGGCCGCCCGCACGCGGAACCATCTCGCTCATGACGATCACGTCATTGGCGTTGCGCTCGGTGGAGCCGACAACGCGGATGGTCGAGCCATCGAATGCGCCGAGCCGCCATTCATAGACGGCGATCGAATAATCCTTGAACGCCTGCACCCAGCCATCGCGCAGCGACGCATCGCTGCGCAGTTGCCCAGCGTAGCGGCCCAGCACGAAGCCGGCGATGCGCGGCATGTCCGCGAAGCGCTCGATCATCTGATAAAAAGTTTGCTGGCGCTGCGCGCCTGTGACGCTCGGATTGGCCAGTGCTGAGAGCGCGCGGGTGGCGTGCTCTTGCACATACGCTTCCGCTTCGGTGTTGCGGGCGGCGTGCGCGGCCGGCGCGGCCACAAGGGCGCCAAGGCTGGCAAGTGCGGCCACGAAAGCGGCGCGGGTGAATGAAACGGCGGTCACGGCATTACTCCTCATAGTTCGGGAGAGGTGGGTTCCGGATTGGGCTGGGCCAAGTCTCCGCCAAGAGTTGGGCCGTCAATTGGTTCCGGGTGTTGCGCGATATCCTCAGTTGCCCCGTCATCTCCGTAGAGATCATAGGTGTCGTCAAATTCCGGCAAATCCTGGACGTTCATGCGTCCGTTTTGGATCGCGCTTTGCCGTAGCAACAGATACGAGGTGCGGATCGACACATAAGGATCCATGGAATCGCGGCGGATATCCTCCACCGTATCGAGCACCGATTCCCGCGCTGACAGCGCGGTTAACGCGATGCGTGCGGCGTTGAAGCTTTCGACGTTTTCAAAGTCCGCATAGTTCAGCGGGTTGATCGCGGAATCCACAATCGCGCCGCCGCCGTCGCGCACCGTTGAGGGCCCCATCAGCGGGATGAAAAGGTAGGGGCCGGAGTCGACGCCCCACACCGCCAGCGTCTGCCCGAAATCTTCGCTGTGGCCTTCGATGCCAAGCCCAGTGGCCGGATCAAACAGCCCCAAAAAGCCGACTGTGGTGTTGAGGCCAAAGCGCACAACCGTCCGCCCAGCGCGCGAAAACTCGCCCTGCATCAGATCATTGGCGAAAATCACCGGGCTGCGGAGATTGCGCAGGAATGAGCGCACGCTGTTGCGCACCGGCTCGGGCGTTACGGCGCGATAGCCGCGCGTCACAGGCTCAAGCACGGCCTGATCCACCGCCTCATGCGTGGCGAACATGGCGCGGTTAAAGCCCTCCCAAGGATCGACATTGTCTTCCGGGAGAGGCGCGTAGCCTTCCGGCGCGGCCACAGCCTCGGGCGCGGCCTCCTGCGCATGCGTAAGCGCCGGGGCAAGGCAAACCGCCATGGTCAAAATCGCGAGCGCGCCCCGCATCAGCACATCCTTTTGCATTTGCTCTAGCGGGCTTCGGTTAACGCCCGCCAACCGCCGCTAGATGAGAACGCCGGCCCGGTTCGTCGCCGGGAAAAGCGGCGAAATTGTCCCCTGGCGCGCGAACGCGGCCAGGGTGCTGCGTTCGCGCAACAGATTTGGGCTTGGCGGGGCTGTGGAAAGCTTAACGAGGGGGCTTTTCAGCGACGCTGGATCTGGTCATATAAAGATATGTTTATATCTCCAACCCTCCCGGCGCCGGCCGAGCGGCGCGACGCTGAGCGCGTCGTCACCGCGCTGCGGGCGGCGGGCGAGCAGACGCGCCTGCGGGTGCTGGCGCTGCTGACGGAGGGGGAATTGGCCGTGGGCGAGATCGCCCAGGTGCTGGGCCAAAGCCAGCCGCGCGTCTCGCGGCATATGAAGCTGCTGACGGAAGC
>DAORMO010000091.1:878-7458 GCA_035440585.1 Terricaulis sp. | reverse complement strand
ATCCGCGTTGCGCGCGAAGCGGCGGCGGCCGCGTATTTCGAGCGCAATGCCGCCGATTGGGATCGCGTGCGTGCGCTGCATCTGCCGGAAGCCGATATCGATAGCGCCATCCTCGCGGCGGCGGGCGCCGGGCCGTTTGATCTCATGGTCGATGTGGGCGTGGGCCAGGGGCGGATGATCCAGCTGTTCGCCGATCGCGTGCGCCGCGCCGAAGGCTTTGACACTTCGCGCCAGATGCTTGCCATCGCGCGCGCCAGCTTGGCGGATTTGAAGGCGAAAGCCGCGGTGCGGTTTGGCGATGCGCATGCGCCGCCGCTGGAGGCGGGCGTGGCCGATCTCGTCACCATCCACCAAGTTTTGCACTTTCTTTCCGATCCGGCGCGGGCGATCGCGCGCGCGGCGCGGCTGCTCAAGCGCGGCGCGCGGCTTTTGATTATCGACTTTGCCCCCCATAGCCTTGAGTTTCTGCGCGAAGAGCACGCCCATCGCCGGCTTGGCTTTTCGGACGTCGATATCGCCGATTGGTGCGCCGCTGCTGGCGTGGGCGAGCTCAAAATCACAACCCTCGCGCCCAGCGGGCGCGATCGCCTCACCGTGAAGATCTGGGCGGGAGATAAATTATGAGCGCATCCACCGCGCAAAACTTGATCGCGGAAGCCGCCGCGCGCGTGGGCCGGCCGCGCGTGTCGTTCGAGTTTTTCCCGCCAAAAACCGAGGCGCTGGAAACGCAGCTCTGGGAATCAATCGCGCGCCTTGCGCCGCTCAATCCGAGCTTTGTTTCCGTCACCTATGGCGCCGGGGGCTCCACGCGCGATCGCACGCACCGCACGGTGTCGCGCATTGTCAGCGAAACCGCGATGAAGCCTGCCGCACACCTCACCTGCGTCGCCGCCAGCCGCGAGGAGGTGGACGGGGTGCTGCGCGATTATTGGAACGCGGGCGTGCGCCACATCGTAGCGCTGCGCGGGGATCCGCCGGGCGGCGTCGGCGCTGCGTACGAGCCGCATCCGCAAGGCTATGCCGGCGCGGCCGAATTGGTGGAAGGCGCGCGCGCGATCGGTGATTTTGAGATTTCCGTCGCGGTGCACCCGGAAAAGCATCCGGCCAGCCCCACCTGGGCGCATGACATTGAAAATTTCAAACGCAAGCTCGGCGCCGGCGCCACGCGCGGGGTTTCGCAATTTTTCTTCGATGCGGAGGTGTTCTTGCGCTTCCGCGATCGCTTGGCCGGTGCGGGCGTCACCGCGCCCGTGCTGCCGGGCATCATGCCGATCTCGAACGCCAAGGGCCTCGCCAAAATGGCGGCCGGCTGCGGCGCGAGCCTGCCAAAATGGCTGACGAGCTTGATCGACGGCCTCGATGACGATCCCGAAACGCGCAAGCTGGTTTCGGCCGCCGCGACGGCGCAGCTCTGCGCGCAGCTCGCCGCCGAGGGCGTCGAGGATTTCCATTTCTACACGCTCAACCGCGCCGAGCTCACGCTCGCCATCTGCCGGATCTTGGGCGTGCGCGCGGCGGAGGCGCAGGCACAGACATGACAAGAGAAGATCGCATCAAGGCGCTCAACGCCGCGCTCGCTGCGCGCATCCTCACGCTTGACGGCTCGATGGGCGCCTACCTGCAAGGCTTTGGCCTCACCGCCAATGATTTTCACGGCGCCCGCTTTGCCGAGCATCCGTCATCGCTGAAAGGCAACAACGATCTCCTGGTGCTGACGCGCCCGGACGTGATCGCCAAAGTGCATGGCGCCTATCTCGATGCCGGCGTGGACATTATTTCCACCAACACCTTCTCGGCCACCAAGATCAGCCAGGGCGAATATGCGCTGGAAGAGGTGGTGTATGAGGTCAATGTCGACGCCGCGCGCATCGCGCGTGAAGCGTGTGATGCGCGCGAGGCGCAAGATGGCAAGCCGCGCGCCGTCGCCGGCGCCATCGGGCCGACGACGAAGCTGCTCTCCATGTCGCCCGAAGTGGGCGATCCGGGGCGGCGCGATAGCGATTTTGATTCGATGGCCAATGGCTATGAGGAGCAAATCCTCGGCCTCATCGAAGGCGGCGCCGATATTTTGCTAATCGAGACGATCACAGACACGCTCAACGCCAAATCCGCGCTCTGGGCCGCGTGGGAGGCGTTCGATAAAACCGGCGTTGAGCTGCCGATCTGGATTTCCGGCACCATCACCGATCGCTCGGGCCGCACGCTTTCGGGGCAGACGGTGGAGGCGTTTTACAATTCCGTGCGCCACGCCAATCCGTGGGCGATCGGCCTCAATTGCGCGCTCGGGCCGGCGGATATGCGCGCGTTCCTGGCCGATCTTTCGCGCGTGGCCGAATGTGCGGTGAGCGCCTATCCCAACGCCGGCCTGCCCAACGCCATGGGCGGCTATGATGAAACGCCGCATTCGATGGAAGCCCATTACGCCGAATGGGCGCGCGCGGGCCTGCTCAACATCACCGGCGGCTGCTGCGGCACCACGCCCGATCATATGGAGCACATGCGCCATGCGGTTGAAGGCGTTACCCCGCGCGCAATTCCTGCGCGGGATACGCGGCTGAAACTCGCTGGACTTGAACCCTTCACGGCTGCGGCATGACCAACCTCTTCGCAAACTTCATCATCGTTGGTGAGCGCACCAACGTCACCGGCTCGGCGAAATTCCGCAAGCTGATCGAAGCGGATGATTATGCCGGCGCGCTCGTGGTGGCGCGTCAGCAGGTGGAAAACGGCGCCAACGTGCTCGACGTCAACGTCGATGCGGCCATGATTGATGGCCCTGCGGCGATGACGCGGTTTTTGAACCTGATCGCGTCGGAGCCCGACATCGCCAAAATCCCGCTGATGATCGATAGCTCCAAATGGGAGGTGATCGAGGCGGGGCTGAAATGCGCGCAGGGCAAATCAGTGGTGAACTCGATTTCGCTCAAGGAAGGGGAGGAAGCCTTCCTGCACCACGCCCAGCGCGTGCGCCGCTATGGCGCCGCCGCCGTGGTGATGGCGTTCGATGAAAAGGGCCAGGCCGACACCGCCAAGCGCAAGATCGAGATATGCACGCGCGCGTATAATCTCCTCACCGATCACGGCTTCCCGCCCGAGGACATCATCTTCGATCCCAACATTTTCGCGGTGGCGACAGGGATTGAGGAGCACGCCGATTACGCCAAGGATTTCTTCGAGGCCACGGCCTATATCCGCAGCGAGTTGAAAGGCGCGCACGTCTCGGGCGGGGTGTCCAACGTCTCGTTCTCGTTCCGCGGCAATGAGCCGGTGCGCGAGGCGATGCACGCGGTGTTCCTCTATCACGCGATCCGCGCCGGGATGGACATGGGCATCGTCAACGCCGGCACGCTGGCGCTTTATGATGATGTCGCCCCCGATCTGCGCGAGCGGGTGGAGGATGTGATCCTCAATCGCCGCGAAGACGCAACCGAGCGCCTGCTCGATGTCGCCGAAGCGGCCAAAGCCGGCGGCAAGAAAAAAGATACTGAGCGCGATCTCGCCTGGCGCGAGCAGCCGGTGCGGGCGCGCCTGGCGCATGCGCTGGTGCACGGCATCACGGAATTCATCATCGAAGATACAGAAGCCGCGCGCCTTGAAGCGGAGCGCCCGCTGCACGTGATCGAAGGCCCGCTGATGGACGGCATGGGCGTTGTCGGCGATCTCTTCGGCGCGGGCAAAATGTTCTTGCCGCAAGTGGTGAAATCCGCGCGGGTGATGAAGCAGGCGGTGGCCTACCTTTTGCCCTTCATGGAAGAGGAAAAAGAGCGCACCGGCATGGCCGGCAAATCCAACGGCAAGATCGTGATGGCGACGGTCAAGGGCGACGTGCACGATATTGGCAAGAATATCGTCGGCGTCGTGCTGCAATGTAATGGCTATGAGATCGATGATCTCGGCGTCATGGTGTCGTGCGATCGCATCCTGGAGCGCGCCAAGGAAATCGGCGCGGACGCGATCGGCCTCTCGGGCCTCATCACGCCGAGCTTAGATGAAATGGTGTTCGTCGCTTCCGAGATGCAGCGCACGGGCATGAGCCTGCCGCTGCTGATCGGCGGCGCCACCACCTCGCGCACGCACACGGCGGTGAAAATCGCGCCGGCTTATAAAGGGCCGACGATTTACGTCACCGACGCCTCACGCGCCGTGCCCGTCGTGCAGAAGCTGTTGGGCGCGGAGCGCGAAACGCTGGTGGCCGAAACCAAAGCCGATCAGCTCGCCGCGCGCGAAAGCTATCTCGCCGGCCAAGATAAGCGCCCGCGCTTGCCCATCGCGCTCGCGCGCAAACGCGCGCCGAAGCTTGAGTATAAGCCGGTGAAGCCCAGCTTCCTCGGCGTGCGCGCATTCGATGATTTCCCGCTTGAAGAGCTTGTGCCCTATATCGATTGGACGCCGTTCTTCGCCTCCTGGGAATTGGTCGGCCGCTTCCCCGCGATTTTGCAGGACGACATCGTCGGCGAGCCGGCGCGCGCGCTCTATAAAGATGCGCAAGCGATGCTGGAGCAACTGGTCGCGGAAAAATGGGTGAAGGCCTCCGGCGTCATCGGCTTCTGGCCGGCGAACGCCGATGGCGATGACATCGTGCTTTATCAGGATGAAACGCGCGCGGCGGAGCTGGCGCGGCTCCACGCGTTGCGCCAGCAGATGGATAAGGGCGAAGCCAAAGGCAATTTCGCGCTGTCTGATTTTATCGCCCCGCACGGTACGCCCGATTATGTCGGCGGCTTTGCCGTCACAGCCGGCATCGGCGAGGAGGAGGTCGCCATCCGCTTTAAGCGCGCGAATGACGATTACTCCGCCATCATGGCCCAAGCCTTGTGCGATCGCCTGGCCGAAGCCTTCGCCGAATGCATGCACGCCAAGGTGCGGCGCGAGCTGTGGGGCTATGCGGCCGAAGAAACGCTCGGCTATGAGGATTTCATCGCAGAGAAATATCGCGGCATCCGCCCTGCGCCCGGTTATCCGGCCCAGCCCGATCACACCGAAAAGCGCGTGATCTTCGATCTGCTGAACGCGACGCAAAACACCGGCATCGATCTCACCGAAAGCATGGCGATGACGCCGCCTTCGTCCGTCTCGGGGCTTTATTTCGCGCACCCGCGCGCGGAATATTTTGGCGTCGGCAAGATCGACAGAGATCAGGTGGAGGATTACGCCCGCCGCAAAGGCTGGGATCTCGCTGTCGCCGAGCGCTGGCTCGCGCCGATCTTGGCGTATGATCCGGCGCTGGCGAAAGCCGGCTAGCCTTGGACCGCCGGCGCCCTCGCCGGCAAAGCCCTTTCCGTCAGGCACAATGCAAACGGATAAAGCGCTGCCGGCGAGGGCGCCGGCGGTCCAAGGGGAACCTCCGTTCGTCCGCCGCCTCGCCGCTTTGGTCGTAATTTTCTGGCCCCTTCGCGCGCGCGGGGCTAAGACCGCCCCAAATCGAGCTGGGGATTCCTCATGAAACGCATCGTGATGTTTGTGGCCGCCGCGTTCGCGCTGGTCGCCTGCGCCACCGCTTCGGCGCCGCAAGGTGAGGGCGCGTTGCAAGTCGCGCCGCTGCAATACACCACGCGCACGCTGGAAAACGGCCTGCGTGTGTACGCGATGCCTGATCCGAACACCGCGAACGTCTCGGTGCATGTCTGGTACGATGTGGGCTCGAAGGATGATCCCGAAGGCCGCTCCGGTTTTGCGCACCTCTTTGAACACATCATGTTCAAATCCACAAGCAACATGCCGAACGAGACGTTCGATCGGCTGACGGAAGATGTCGGCGGCTTCAACAACGCCTCCACCTATGACGATCTCACCAATTATTTCGAGGTCGTGCCTGCCAATCACCTTGAGCGCATCTTGTGGGCCGAGGCTGAGCGCATGGGCTCGCTCGTCGTCGATGCGGCGACGTTCGATTCCGAGCGCGACGTGGTGAAGGAAGAGCTGCGCCAGCGCGTGCTCGCCTCGCCCTACGGGCCGCTGTTTTATATGTATCTGCCGCAGGCCAATTATAGCGTGCACCCCTATGGCCGCCCTGGCATCGGCTCGATCGAGGATCTCGACGCGGCCACGGTGGATGACGTCCGCGCCTTCCACGCCACCTATTATCGGCCCGATAACGCGGTGCTTGTCGTCGCCGGCAATTTCGATCCGGCGCAGCTTGACGCCTGGGTGAATGAATATTTCGGCCCGATCGCGACGCCGGATCGCGCCATCCCGCGCGTCGAAGCGGTGGAGCCCGAGCGCACCGCCCCGCGTGAGTTCACCGTTTATCAGCCCAACGTGCCGCTGCCGGCGGTGATGTTGGCCTATCCGCAACCAGAAGCCACCGATCCCGATCTGCCCGCGCTGATGGTGCTGGATGCGATCATGTCGCGCGGGGATTCTTCGCGGCTCTATCAGTCGATGGTCTATGAGCAGCAGGTGGCCGCGCAGGTGTTCACCTTTATCGAGGCCACGCAAGATCCGGGCACGTACGCGCTGTTCGCCATCCTGTCCGCCGGCCAATCGGCTGAGGCGGGGCTGGCGAGCTTGCGCGCCGAAGTCGCGCGCTTTCGCGATGAGCTGGTGACGCCGGCGGAGCTTGATGAAGCCAAAAACGAAA
>DAORMO010000091.1:0-839 GCA_035440585.1 Terricaulis sp. | reverse complement strand
TGGCCGCGCCTTTGAATTGGCGGACGCTGTGATCCGCTACGGCGATGCGGCCTATGCCGATCGCTTGCTCGCCGCGATCCAAGCCACCACCGCCGCTGACGTGCAGCGCGTGGCCCGCCGCGTGCTGAACGAGCAGCGGCGCGTGGTCGTGAATTATCTGCCCGAGGCGATGAAGCCCGAGGGCGCCTCCGGCGACGCCATCACCACGGCGTCCACCATCGCGGCGCGGCCGCTCAACATTCCGCAATCGGAAATCGTGATCCACACGCTGGCCGCTGAGAACGAGCGGCAAGCGCCGCCCGCGCCCGGCGCGCCGGTGGATGCGCGCATCCCGGCGGTGGCTGAGCGCACGCTCGGCAACGGCCTGCGCGTGCTGGTGGCCTCCAACCGCGCGCTGCCGCTGATCAGCGCGGATCTGCGCATCGGCTTTGGCTCCGCCTCCGATCCAGAAGGGCGCGCGGGCGTTGCGGGCTTGACTGCGGATCTGCTGCCGCGCGGCACGCAAACCCGCAGCGCTTCAGAAATCGCCAGCGCGATTGAATCGCTCGGCGCCGGCATCGGCTCCGGCGTCTCGACGAACTCCATCACCTCGGGGCCGCCGAACGCGCGGATCAGGACCGCTTTCATGGGCCTAGCCTCCGCAGCGGGCCGCCGGGCCCGCGCCGCCGTCCGCCCGCACTCCGATCGCCCGCATGTCCTGTCCCTTCGCACGGACGCCAAGGTGCCCTCGGCACGAGCCTGCGCAAGCGGCATCCTCGATCTTGCGCGCCGCTCTCACTCTTGCCACTTCGGCCCGGAGCGTGACAAGCGGCGGCAGGAACGCCGGCACGGATCGAGGC
>DAORMO010000090.1:9397-12114 GCA_035440585.1 Terricaulis sp. | reverse complement strand
GCGCGCGGGCGTTGGGGCGCTTTGTGCTGATCGTCGCCGGGGCGGGCGCTTTGGCGGCGATGGTCGGTTCCGTGCTTGGCCCGCTCGCGCTGGTGGCGATTTTTGTGGTGCTGACGGCCTGCCACACCGCGCTTGTTTCGGCGGTGCTCAACGGCGCGGCGGCGGTGCGCGCGCGGCTGCTGGGCGATACCGGGCGCGTGGGCGCGGCCATGGCCATGGTGGGGCTGGTGATTGGCTTTATCATCATCGCGGCCGTCTATGGCGCGATGATGGTGCTGATTGCGCCGTTCGCGGAGGAGGTGCGCGCCGCCGGCGAAAACCAGGAGCAATTAACCGCCATCTTCAACCGCGCCGTCGAATCCCAGCCGCAAGTGGCCTCCATCGCCTTGGCGATCGGCGCGGTGCTGGTCTTCTACATCACCACGCGCTTTTATCTCGCCGCGCCTGCAAGCGTGGCTGAAGGCCGCGTGCGCGCGTTTGACAGCTGGCGCTTAACGCGCGGCCACACACTGAAAATTATGGGCGCGCGCCTCACGCTGCTTTTGCCGGCTTTGGTGTTCGTTTGGGCGCTGCAATCATTGCTCGCGGTCGCGTTCGGCTTCAGCACCAGCGATGCAGGCGCGTTGCTGGCGCAGGTGCAGGCCAATCCCGGATTGTTTTTGCTGTTTTTCGCCATCGGGCTGTTTGCGCAGATCGCGCTCTATGGCGCGCTGGAGGCCGCGCTTTCGGCCGCGCTTTACCGGCGCATCAAACAAGCCTGAGGCTGGACGGCCCCAACGCCTCCGCGTAAACCCGCGCTCCCATGGCCGCAGCTTCACGCCCTTATATCATCGATACGTTGCGGCTTGCGGGCCCGGTGGCGCTTGCGCGCCTCGGCATCATCACCATGGCGCTGGTGGATGTGATCGCGGTAGGCCAGCTTGCGCCCGCTGAATTGCCGCACCAAGCGCTTGGCTGGGCGCCCACGGCGGTGTTTCTCGTTGCCGGCATCGGCTTGTTGCAAGGCGTGCAAGTGCTGGCCGCGCGCGCCATGGGCGAGGGCAATCCGCAAGGCGCCGGCATGGCGCTGCGGCGCGGCCTTATCATTGCGATCGTGACGGGCATTATCGCCGCTGTGGCGATGGCCGCGTGGGGCGAAAACCTCTTCCTCACCTTCGGCATCGACGCCGAGCTCGCCGGCCCTTCGGCGGTGGTGATGAGCGTGCTCGCCATCTCGATCCCGATGCACCTCATTTATATCGCCGGCACGTTCTTTCTTGAGGCGATCAAGAAGCCGGTGATCTCCACCGCCGTGATGTGGGCGGCGAACATTCTCAACCTCGTGCTCAATCTCTGGCTGGTGCCGGAGCATGGCGCGGTGGGATCTGCCTGGGCCACGGTGGGCGCGCGCATTTTCCTGGCTGCGGCGATCCTCGCCGCGATCTGGTTTTTGCGCGATGGCGCCTATTACGGCGTGCGCAAGCTCGGCGGCAAAGGGCCGAGCTATCGTTCGCTGTTTGCTGTCGGCATCGCCGCCGCTGTGAGCCAAGCGGTGGAAGCGGGCGCGTTCTCAGCCATGACGGTGATCGCCGGGCGCATCGGCGCGGAGGCGGTGTCGGGCTATCAGATTTTGCTCAACGTGATGGCGCTGGTGTTCATGATCGCCATGGGCGTGGGCGCAGCCAGTGCGGTGCTTGTGTCAGAAGCGGTGGGCCGGCGCGCGCCGCAGGACGCCGCGCGTGCGGGCTGGACAGGGCTTGGCCTCAACACCATCGGCATGCTGATCGCGGCGGCGGTGGTCTTGATTTTCGCCACCCCGATCGGCCGCGCCTACACCGCCGATCTTGAACTTGCCGCGTTGATCGCGGGCTTGATGTGGGCGTGCGCTTTGGTGCTGGCGCCTGATGGCGGGCAGGTGGTGGCGGCCTCCGCCTTGCGCGCGCGCGGCGATAATTGGTTTCCCACCTTCAGCCATATCCTCTCGTACGCCATCGTCATGCCGCTCTTGGGCTATTGGCTGGCGGAGCATCATGGCATGGGCGTCGCCGGGCTTGTGCTCGCCATCTTCTGGTCGAGCGTTTTGTCGTTCGCGATTTTGCTGGCGCGCTGGTGGGCGCTCGCGCGCTCGGGCGCGTTGCCCGCGCCGCAAACGCTAGACCAAAGCTTAAGCCCCTAAAATCCAGCCTTCCTCCGCTTCGACCACCGCGCGGCGCGGATCATCGCCCGCCGGCCCAAAGAGGGCGGCAAGCTGGCCTTTTTCGTCGCGCGCATTGAAATGCTCGCACGCGGCGCGCACTTGGGCGGCGTCTTTGGTTTCGCCTGGTTTGAGTTTCGCATCGAGCGTTGCGGGATAGATTTCGGCGAACACCGCTTCGGCATCTTCCAGATCGCTCTGCGCCAGCGGGCGCCAGCCAGTTTCAAACGGCCAAAGCTTCGTCGGCCGCTTTGCCGCCAGCCGCTTCACCACCGGCAGGCCCGTCAGCGCCTGCCCGCCCACTGAGCCTTGATAATAAAGCTTCCAGATCGAAGATGCGCCTTTGGCGCTTTCCTCGGCGTAGCGAAACTCGGGCAGATCGCCTTCGGCGTGATCGCGCACGCGCTTGGCCGAAAGCATGGTCTGGGT
Source organism: Terricaulis sp. (assembly GCA_035440585.1). GTDB lineage: Bacteria > Pseudomonadota > Alphaproteobacteria > Caulobacterales > Aquidulcibacteraceae > Vitreimonas. The sequence goes on along the minus strand of DAORMO010000090.1, from coordinate 9,512 downwards.
GTCGCGCGCCGGCGCGCCCCAAAACGGAAACGCCTCGCCCGTCATCAGGCGGTTCATCTTGGCGCCGACTTGGAAGCGGTTGTTGGAATTGTCGGCTTTGTCTTTGACTTCCTTG
>DAORMO010000090.1:621-9376 GCA_035440585.1 Terricaulis sp. | reverse complement strand
TCGATCAGCGCCCGCCAGGGCGCGCCTTCGAGCTTGAGCGCCGCCGCCGTGCCGCGCGGAAAGCCAAGCGGGAAATCAAACCCAACCATCACGCGCTCGCTCTTGCGCGAAAGCTCCGCCAGCTGCGCGTCCAGCAGCTTTTCGGCCTCCGCGCGCGTGGCGGGATTGAACGCCTCAAACGCCATCTGAAAGCGCACATTGCGTTTCATCACCCCGATCCAAACGGAATCGGGGCCGGTGGTGGGTTTGGAAGCGGCGCTCCAATCCACCATGATGTACGCTTGGAAAAGACGCGGGTTCATATCAATCGAGTTTCACGAGCATTTTGCCGGCGTTGCCGCCGCTGAACAATTGCAGGAACGCCTTAGGCGCGTTTTCAACGCCAATTTCAACCGTTTCTTGCCATTTGATCCGCCCATCGCGCACCCATTGGCTCATGTCTGTGAAGAATTGCTCTTTCATGTCGATGAAATCGAACACGATAAAGCCCTGCATCTTGATGCGCTTGCCCACCACGTAAGCCATGTTGCGCGGGCCGGGCTTGGGCTCGGTATCATTATAAATTGCGATCATGCCGCATTCGATAAAGCGCGCGAACGGCCGCGCGACCTCGAGCGCGACCTCCAAATGATCGCCGCCAACATTGTCGAAATAGATGTCCACCCCGCGCGGCGCGGCCGCTTGCACCGCCTTCAAGAGATCGGGCGTCTTCTTATAATTGATCACCTCATCAACGCCGACGCTTTTGAGCCACTCAAGCTTCTCATCGGAGCCTGCGGAGGCGATCACCGTGCAGCCGCGAATTTTCGCAATCTGGCACACGCTCGAGCCCACAGCCCCGCCCGCGCCGGAGACAAACACAACATCGCCTTCCTTCGGCGCGCCGATGCGGTGAAAGCCGGTATAGGCTGTCATCCCCGGCATGCCGAGCACGCCCAAAAACGCCTGCGGCGGCGCGCCCACATCCGGCAGTTTCGTCAGCATCGGCGCGGGCGCGATATAGGCCTCGCGCCAGCCGAACATCGAATCCACCAAATCTCCGGGCTTGAAGCGCTCATCGCCCGATTCCACCACGCGCCCCACGGCCCCGCCTTGCAGCGGCTTGCCGAGTTCAAACGGCGGCACATAGCTTGGCCGATCATACATGCGCCCGCGCATATAGGGATCCACTGACATCCATTCATTGCGCACCAGCACCTCGCCGGCGCCGGGGCTGCCGAGCTCAACCGTGGCGAGTTCAAAGTTCTCGGCCCGCGGCATGCCCTCAGGGCGGCTTTTGAGCAGGATTTCGCGTGCAGTGATGGCCATCGGGGCGTCCCTTCCTTTTCCGGGCACCCTAGAGCGGGGCGGGCGCATATCCAAGCCGGCGCCGGCCCTGGACTATGCCCCGGCGCGGACGCATAACCCGGCGCTTCCCAGCCGGTCTCAGAGTCTAACCGAATGTCCATCCGCCTCCGTTTCGCGCCTTCGCCCACTGGGCGGATCCATGTCGGCAATGTCCGCACGGCGCTGATGAACTGGTTGTTCGCGTTGGGGCAGGGCGGAGAGGTGCTGCTGCGTATCGACGACACCGATCTCGCGCGCTCCACCAAGGAATATGAGGATGGTATCGTTAGCGATCTGGCTTGGCTTGGCTTGCCCTGGAATGAGCGCGCCAACCAATCGCATCGCTTTGCCGAATATGAAGCCGCCGCCGCCAAGCTCAAAGCCGCCGGCCTCATCTATCCCTGCTACGAAACTGAGGATGAGCTCGATCGCAAGCGCAAGATCGCCCAAGCCACCGGGCGTCCGCCGGTCTATGATCGCGCTGCGCTCAAGCTCACCGATGCAGATCGCGCCAAGCTGGAAGCCGAAGGGCGCAAGGCCCATTGGCGCTACAAGCTCTCAGGCGCGCGCAAGGAATGGAACGATCTCGTGCGCGGCCCCCAATCGATCGATACGGCCTCGCTGTCTGATCCGGTGCTGATCCGCGAGGATGGCGCCTTCCTCTACACGCTGCCCAGCGTGGTCGATGATATTGACTTCAAGATCACTCACATCGTCCGCGGCGAAGATCACGTCACCAATTCCGGCGTGCAGATCGAAATCTTTGAAGCGCTCGGCGGGGCCGCGCCTGCGTTCGGGCATTTCCCGCTGCTGGTGGGCGCTGATGGCGCTGCGCTCTCCAAGCGCATTGGCTCACTCGGCGTGGGCGAATTGGCGGCGGAAGGCTATGAGCCGATGGCGCTGCTGTCGCATCTCGCCAAAATCGGCACCTCCGATCCCGTTGAGGCGCGCCTCACATTGGCGCAACTCGCCGAAGAATTCTCCTTCGATAAAATCGGCCGCGCGCCCGCGCGCTTCGATCCCGAAGAGCTCAAGCGCGTCAACGCCGCTGTGCTGCACCAATTGGATTATGCGGCTGTGAAAGATCGCCTCGCCGCGCTCGGCGCCGATAAGGGCGCAGATTTCTGGAACGCGGTGCGCGCCAATCTGGTGCTGCTGCCGGATGTGAAGGAATGGGCCGCGATTGTCGATGGGCCGATTGCGCCTGTCGTGCCGGATGCGGCCTTCGCCGCCGCCGCAGCGGAGGTTCTGCCCACCGGCGCCTACGACGCCCAAAGCTGGCAAGCCTTCGTCAACGCGGTGAAGGAAAAAACCGGCGCCAAGGGCAAAGCCCTGTTCATGCCGCTGCGCCAGGCGCTCACGGGCCGCGAGCACGGCCCCGAAATGGCCGCGCTCTTCCCGCTCATCGGCGAAGCCCGCGCGCGCAAGCGGCTGATGGGCGAAACTGCGTGAGATTTCGCGCGATCTTCGGCGCGTTGGCGCTTGTCTTTGCGCTCTGTGGCGCGTCTGCGCATGCGCAGGAAGCTGAGCCAGTGTTTGTGAACCCTGAATGGATCGTGCGTCCGAGTCCGCAGGACGTCGCGGAATTTTATCCTCAGGCGGCGCGCAACCGACGCGTTGATGGCCGCGTCGTGGTGCAATGTGTGATCAATCTCGACACCACGCTCGATTGCGTGGTGGCCGAGGAAACGCCGGGAGACTGGGGCTTCGGCGCGGCGGCGCTGGAAATATCGCGCAAGTGGCGCGTGCGTCCCGCGACTCGCGACGGCTTGCCTGTCGAGGGCGGGCGCTTGCGCGTGCCGCTGCGATTTAGCGTGCGCTAGCCGCGCTCTTCCCGGTCATCCGGTGAAGAGCACGTGATCGCCGTCTAGCCGCCTCGCGCGCGGTCGATCGCGGCGATGTCGGCGTCCAGCTTTGCTGCGGCGCGCTGATTAAGCCAGCCAATCGCGGCGAACATGGCGCCAAGCAAACCAAGCCCGGCAAAGCCGACGCTGAGCTGCGCACCCAGCGGCCCTGGCGCCGATAGCACTGCCCCGAACAGAAACAGCACCGCGCCCGGGATCAGCGGCCCAAGATACCAGCTCCAAACCCCGCGCAGCGCATCGCGTTGGCGCACAAGCTCCTGGCGGTGAAAGCCCATCAAATCCGCAGCGGCGTTGATCTCATCTTGCGCCGCGGCCCGCGCCAATTGGTGAAGCTGGGAAACGACGTAAAGCATGCCAAGAATGAGCACGATCGCGCCCGCCTTCACAAATGGCGCAGGAACGATGAAGGCAATGTAGGCGAACACCACGATCACCAGAGCCGCCGCCGCATACTCGATCAGATTGCGGCGGGCGATTTGCGTGCGAAAGCGGCTGGCGCGCGTGTGGATTTCGGCAAGCGACATTGCAAAGGGCTCCTGCTTTTGCGCTTTCCACAGCGCTTGGAGGGGGTCATGGTCATGCATGGGCGGTCTCGCGGAAGAGGCGGGCGAGGTGGGTTTTGAGCCGTGAAAGCCGCGTGGCGATGGCGTTGGCGCTCAGCCCCATGACGTCGCCTGTCTCAGCGGCGTCGAGGCCTTCAAGATAGAGCGTCAGCAATTGACGATCCTCAAGCCGGAGCGTGCGGATAAGGGCGTTGAGTCGCTCAATTTCGTCATTGCTCTCAAACGCGGCGGAAAAGTCGTGATCGGCGAGCGCCTCGATGGCTTCGATGGGCACAAGGCCCCTATTGATGCGGATATGTCTGCCGACATGGGTGGCGGCTGTATTGTGTGCGACGCGGTACACCCAAGTTGAAAGCGCGCAGCGGCCGTCAAACGCGGCCAAGCTGCGCCAGAGCGCAAGGTGCATCTCCTGCAAGAGATCGCGGCGCCGGTCTGGGTCGGCCTCGTTGGCGCGGGCGAGCCGCTGCAGCATCGCCCCGTAAAGGGCGGCGGCCTCGGCGTAGCGGGCGTCCTGTTCGGAAGTGGCGCTCATGCCTGGTTAGTCCGCCGCCCTGGGCGCTTCTTACAGGGCTGGAGAGAATAATTTACCCTGCGGCCAGCGCCTCAAGGCTTGCGAAACATTCCTCGATGCTGCGCGCGTTCGCCACCGTACCGGTGAAATCGCGCGGGGTGAGGTTGGCCTCGATGGTGTGCTCGATCAGGTGAAAGAACGGGGCCCAGAAATCGTCTTCCGAGAGGAACACGGTGGGCTTTTTATGCAGGTCAAGCCGCCGCCAGGAGAGCGTCTCCACCGCTTCCTCCAGCGTGCCAATGCCGCCCGGCAGCACCACGAACGCATCGCTCTCCTCGAACATGATGTGCTTGCGCTCGTGCATGGTATCGACAAGCCGGTGCTCGACTGCGTCGAACACCACTTCGCGGCGCTCCAAAAAGCGCGGCATAATGCCCAGCACGGCCCCGCCCGCGTCATGCGCGCCGCGCGCCACGCGGCCCATCAGCCCAATCGCGCCCCCGCCATAGACAAGCCGCAGCCCGCGCGCGGCGAGCGCTGCGCCAAAGCGCGTGGCGAGATCAAGATATTCAGGGCGCGTGCTCTCAGAGGAGCCGCAATACACGCACACCGACTTGATCTGCCGCGGGAGGGATTTGGAATCAGCCATGAGGTATCATTACACTTAGCCATTAAGGCGCCATTGCGGGGAAAAACCAGCCGGCTTAAGTCCGCAGCGAAGGATTGTTTCAGATGGCGCGCGGCGAAGGAAGACATGGCGAGGGATCAGGCGCGGCTGATGATGGCTCGCCCCCGCTGCTGCGCAGCATCACGCGCCTTATGGTGCTCATCGGCGGGCTGAAAGGGCCGGGCTACCGCGTGCGCCTTTGGGCTTCGTTCGGGCTCACGCTCGTGGCCAAAGTGCTCGCGGTGTTTTCGCCGCTGGTGCTGGCCGATGGCATCAACGCTTTGGCCGAGGGGCGCGGCGAGGGCGCGCTGCCGCTGTTTCTTGGCCTTGCCGGCTTTTGGGCCGCGCTGCGCTTTGCCTCCACCGCCGGGCCGCAATTGCGCGATGCGCTGTTTCAGCCCATCACCGAAGAGGCCCAGCGCCGCGCCGGCGCGCGCGTGTTTGCGCACGTGCATGCGCTTTCGGTGCGCTTCCATCAATCGAAGCGCACCGGCACGGTCTATCGCACCATTGAGCGCGGCGTTCGCGCGATTGATTTTCTGCTGCGCTTTCTCGCCTTCAATATCGGCCCCACGGTGGTTGAGTTGGCGCTCGCCGCAGGCGTTCTCGCCTGGCGCTATGGCTGGAATTTCGCGCTGATCGCAGCGCTCACAGTGGGGATTTACGCGTGGGCGACTTTTGGCGTCACGGAATGGCGGCTGAAATATCGGCGCCAGATGAATGAGCTCGATAGCGACGCCGCCGGCCGCGCCGTGGATTCGCTGCTCAATTTTGAGACCGTGAAAAGCTTCGCCGCCGAAGCGCGCGAGGCTGAGCGTTATGACGGGGCGCTGGCGCAATACGCCAAAGCCGCCGTGCGCGCCAACACCTCGCTCGTGCTGCTCAACGTGGCGCAGAACGTGGTGATGAATGTCGGCTTGCTGGCGATGGTGCTCTCGGCCGGGTTTCTTGTCGCGCGCGGGCCGATGGGGCCGGGCGACATCACCGCCGTGATCCTCATCATGACCAACCTCTACGCCCCGCTCAACATGCTGGGCTTTGCCTATCGCGAGATCAAACAGACCTCGATCGATATGGAAAAGATGTACGCGCTGCTCGATGAGCAGCCAGACATCGCCGATGCGCCGGGCGCGCCCGCGCTTGCGCCCAAAAGCGGCGAGGTGGCGTTCGATGCTGTCAGCTTCGCGCACGAGGGCCGCGATCGGGGCCTTGATTCCGTGAGCTTCACCGCGCCCGCGGGGAAAACCACCGCCATCGTCGGCCCCTCCGGCGCAGGCAAATCCACCATCCTCAAACTGCTGTTCCGTTTCTATGATCCAAGCGCCGGCCGCGTGCTGATCGATGGGCAGGATTTGCGCAGCGTCACGCAAAACTCGGTGCGCCAGGCGCTGGGCCTCGTACCCCAAGACGTGGTGCTGTTTAACGACACTATCCGCTACAATATCGCCTACGCCCGCCCCGAAGCGACGCAGGAAGAGCTGGATGACGCCGCGCGCCGCGCGCAGCTTTTGCATTTTATCGAAAGCCTGCCCCAAGGCTGGGATACGCGCGTGGGCGAACGCGGGCTGAAGCTTTCCGGCGGTGAAAAGCAGCGCGTCGGCATCGCCCGCGTGGTGCTGAAAGATCCCGCCATCCTCATCCTCGATGAAGCCACCTCATCGCTCGATAGCGGCACCGAGGCCGAGGTGCAGGATGCGTTGGAAGAAGCTTCGCGCGGGCGCACCACCATCGTGGTGGCGCACCGGCTCTCCACCATTGCGGGCGCCGATCAGATCATCGTGCTGGAAGAAGGCCGCGTGGTGGAACGCGGCGCGCATGCGGCGCTGATCGCCGAAGACGGGCTCTACGCCAGCCTTTGGAAGCTGCAAGCCGAAGAGCCGGCGCTGGCGGCGGAATAGGGCGCTATCCCGCAAAGCGCACGCTGCGCTTCCGCCTCCGCGCCTTTGGCGCGCGAGGGCGCTAACGCGCGCCTAAATCCTTAGCCACGACTTTCGCTGCATTATGCCCCGGCGCGCCGGTGACGCCGCCGCCCGGATGCGTGCCGCTGCCGCATTGATAGAGCCGCTTGATCGGCGTGCGATAATCGCCGTGCCCCAGCACCGGCCGCGCGGAAAACAGCTGATCCAGCGACAGCGCGCCGTGCATGATGTCGCCATTCACCAGCCCAAACGTGCGTTCGAGATCGCGCGGGGAAAGCACCTGCCGCCCCAGCACGGAAGCGGCAAAGCCGGGCGCATATTGATCCACCGTGGCGATCATCAGATCCGCCACCTCATCTTTGTGATCATCCCATGAGCGCCCGCCTGAAAGCTGCGGCTCAACATGCTGGCAGAATAGGCTCGCCACATGCTGGCCGGGCGGCGCCAGCGTCTCGTCCAACGTCGAAGGGATCAGCATCTCCACGATCGGCTGATCAGACCAGCCTTTCGCCCGCGCGCTGTCATAAGCGCGCTCCATATAGGCAAGGCTCGGCGCGATGATGATGCCGGCCGTGAGGTGATCGCCCGCTTCAGGCTTGCAGGTGAAGCGCGGCAGCTCAGAAAGCGCCACATTCATGCGGAACGTGCCTGAGCCGTTCTTGTAGCGCCCGATGCGCTCGCGGAAATCGGCTGGCAGCGCCGCTTGCGGCGCAAGGCTTGTAAACAGCAGTTTCGGATTGAGATTGGAAACCACCGCCCGCGCAACCAAGCGTTCGCCGCTCTCGGTGATGACGCCGCGCGCGTCGCCATCATCATCGACGATGATCTCAGCAACGCCCGCATCGGTGCGGATCTCCACGCCGCGTTCGCGGCAGGAGGCGGCCATGGCCTGGGTGATCGCGCCCATGCCGCCGATCGCGTGCCCCCACAAGCCCTTCTTGCCGTTCACCTCGCCAAACACATGATGCAGTAGCACATAGGCCGAGCCCGGCGTGTAAGGGCTGGCGAAATTGCCGACGATCGAGTCAAAGCCAAACAGCGCCTTCACTGGCTCGCTCTCAAACCAATGATCCAGCCACTCGCCGGCGGATTTGGTGAAGAGATCAAGCAGATCGCGCTTGGCAATGATGTCGAGCTTATTGAGCCGCCCGCCCAATTGCGCCGCGCGCACCGCTTCTTCAATGCCGCGCACGAGGCCATGCTCAACCAGGTTGGGCGGCTGCTCCAGCAGCAGCGCGCGCACCACGTCGGCGATGGTTTCCAGCCGCTGCTCATATTCAGGCAGCCGCGCCGCATCGCGCGCGGAAAACCGCGCCACCTGATCCTGCGTGATCCCCGGCGCGGCCATGAAATAGTCATCGCCCGGCAGCGGCAGAAAGTTCGAGACTTTGCGCTCCACGATCCGCAAGCCGTGACGCTTGAGTTCAAGATCAGCGATTACTTTGGGGTTGAGCAAGGAGACGGTGTAGCTCGCCACCGAATTGCGGAAGCCGGGGTGAAATTCCTCCGTCACCGCCGCACCGCCCACAACGCCGCGCCGCTCGAGCACCAGCACCTTGAGCCCGGCCCGCGCCAGATACGCCGCGCACGTCAGCCCGTTATGGCCGGCCCCGATGATGATCACGTCATGCATCAGCGCGTCATGCCCGCTCAGGCCGGGGCTGAAAAGCGGCTGCGCTGGCGCGGCGCAAACAAAACCCCGCGCGGCGCATGCCAAGCGGGGCGAGCTTTCGATGAGGAAAGGGAAATGGCTCCCCGGGTAGGATTCGAACCTACGACCAACCGGTTAACAGCCGGTTGCTCTACCGCTGAGCTACCGAGGACCATTTTCGCGCGCCGAAGCGCGAGGGCGGCTTCCTATCAAGTTCGGCGCGCAGGGAAAAGCCCTGTTTGCGTATCTGGCG
>DAORMO010000090.1:280-611 GCA_035440585.1 Terricaulis sp. | reverse complement strand
AAGGCGGGCGCGGGCTTCGATGGGAGCCGTTAAGCGGGGATGAGCAAGATATTGCCAAGCCCCTAACGAAAACGAGGGCCCCTTGCGGGGCCCTCGAAGGCGTTGGGTATGGTGGGGTGTCTCCAAGGGAAGACGAGGTGAATATCCCTCTAACGGGTAAACATTCCGTAAATGGCGAACGCGCCATTCACGAAGCCTGCAAAAGTATTGCTATGGTGGGAAATTGGAGGCCTCGCCCGGAATCGAACCGGGGTGCACGGATTTGCAATCCGCTGCGTAACCACTCCGCCACGAGGCCGGGCGCGGCGCAGTGCGCCGGGGCGCTTCTCCT
>DAORMO010000090.1:0-239 GCA_035440585.1 Terricaulis sp. | reverse complement strand
GGCGCACAATGCTGGGTTTCTTTCGTCCTCTAAAAGCAGAAGGCCAGGCGCGGGCCAGGCTGATCGCCGCCGGCGCGCTGGCGGGGCTGGCCGTGCTGATGGGCGGGCTGTTCCTGCTGCGGCCAGCGATTCCGGAGCCGCCGGCCGAGCCCGCGCTGCTGCGGACCGAGCAAATCGCGGTGTTTCAGGACGATGTGGCCATCTGCCGGGCGGCGCTCGAAGAGGCCGGCTTTGAGATT
>DAORMO010000089.1:11939-12285 GCA_035440585.1 Terricaulis sp. | reverse complement strand
GTCGCTGGCCGGATCGATGCCCGCGTCAATCTTGCGCATCGCCTCGCGCGCGGCGCTGAGCTGGCGGGCGTTTTCTTGCGAAAGCGCGCTGAAATCCTGGGCGAAGGTCCGGCGCAGCGCGTCTTGCGCGGCGGCCAAGCGGGCGTCCGTCTGCGCCGACAGCGCCCGCATATCCTTGCTCGCAGCCTCAAAGCGGCGCGCGTTCTCGGCGGAAAATTCTTCAAAATCCTGCGCTAAGGCGCGTGTCAGCGCCTCCTGCGCGGTGGCGAGGCGCGCGCCGGTGGCGTCGGCGGCATAGGCGATGGATTCGACCGATTGCAGATGCGCCTCCAGCGCCTCGCAGCGG
>DAORMO010000089.1:3142-11896 GCA_035440585.1 Terricaulis sp. | reverse complement strand
CTGTCGGCCAGCGCGCCGGCGGCTTGTTCGGAAGCGGCCAGCCGTTTGCGCAGCATGGCGACCTCGCCCTGCAGCTCGGACAGCGCTGTGGCGCTGTCTTCGGCCATGGCGCCGGTTTCGTCGAGCTGGGCCGAAAAGCTGAGCACCGTGGAATCGAGCGCCTTGAGCGCGCCATCGAGCCCGCCGAGCGAGGCGGTCAGCTGCCGCTCAAGCGCCTCAACCCGATGGCGGAAGGCGTTATTTTCGCGGGTGGGGCGGGGGGCGGCATAGGCCGGTTCCGGCTCTGGCTCTGCGGCCGGGGGCGCAGTTTCGGTCGCGGCGGCAAGGCCCGCCTCGCCGGCCAGCACGGTGGTCAGAAAGTCGGAAAGGCTGAGGCCCTGGCGCTCAGCCTCTTCGAGCGCCGCTTGGCGCGCTTCGGCGTCGACGCCGCGCAGCACCCAGGTATTGTCGCTTGTCATGGCGTTGAAGCACTCCGGAACCGCATGTGATGCGCGATTGTGCTTAAGGCCGCGTAAAATTGAGGCTTTTACCGCTCGGTTTCAGGCTTCTGCATCGGGCGCCGCAAAAAGTGATGGCGCGCGGGCGCGCCCGCAGCGCCAAATCATGGCACAGTCCAGGACGCATTACGGCGGCTGCGCCCAGACTGAGGCGGAAGCACCTTAAGGTCGCCAGATTTGAATGGCTTTTTGTTAAGTGTCGCCGGCGGGATCCGCTGAGGATCATGCGCCGGCCACGGCGGAGGCATGATGTCTGAAGATCTCTTTCGCAGCTATGCGCGCAGCTTTGAACAAAAGCGCGAAGCGGAAATGTCGTTGCAGGACTTCCTAAGTCTCTGCCGCGACGATCCGATGGCCTACGCCAGCGCACACGAACGCATACTCGCCGCCATCGGCGAGCCGAAAATGGTCGACACATCCAAGGATGCGCGGCTTGGGCGCGTGTTTATGAACCGCACCGTGCGGTTCTATCCGGCCTTCGCCGAATTTTACGGCATGGAAGAAACCATTGAGCGCATCGTCGCCTTCTTCCGGCACGCGGCGCAGGGTTTGGAAGAGCGCAAGCAGATCATCTATCTGCTCGGCCCTGTCGGCGGCGGCAAATCCTCGCTGGCCGAGCGCCTCAAGGCGCTGATGGAGGAAAAGCCGATCTACGTGCTGAAAGCCGGCGACGAGATGAGCCCGGTGTTTGAGCATCCGCTCGGCCTGTTTGATCCCGAGGTTTGGGGTGAGCGTTTGGAGGCCGATTACGGCATCCCCACGCGCCGCCTCACGGGCCTGATGAGCCCCTGGTGCATCAAGCGCCTCGACGAATTCGGCGGCGACATCACCAAATTCCGCGTGGCGAAGATCAATCCTTCGCGCCTGCGCCAGATCGGCGTCGCCAAAACCGAGCCGGGCGATGACAACAACCAGGATGTCTCCTCGCTCGTCGGCAAGGTGGATATCCGCAAGCTGGAAATGCACGCGCAGAACGATCCGGATGCGTATTCCTATTCCGGCGGGCTCAACCGCGCCAATCAGGGCATCCTCGAATTTGTCGAGATGTTCAAAGCGCCGATCAAGATGCTGCACCCGCTGCTGACGGCGACGCAGGAGGGCAATTATGTCGGCACCGAGAATATCGGCGCGATCCCCTATACCGGCATCATCATGGCCCACTCCAACGAGGCCGAGTGGCAGACATTCAAAAACAACAAAAACAACGAAGCCTTCATCGACCGCATCTTCGTGATCAAAGTGCCCTACTGCCTGCGCGTGAACGAAGAGCAGAAGATCTATGACAAACTGATCCGCGGCTCTGAATTGTCCGAGGCGCCCTGCGCGCCGGGCACGCTGGAAATGCTGGCGCGCTTCTCGGTGCTGTCGCGCCTGCGCGAGCATGAAAACTCCAACGCCTTCGCCAAGATGCGCGTTTACAATGGGGAAAGCCTGAAAGAGGTCGATCCCAAGGCGCGCACGCTGCAGGAATATAAAGACGCAGCCGGCGTGGATGAGGGCATGGAGGGCATCTCTACGCGCTTTGCCTTCAAGGTGCTGGCCGCCACCTATAATCACGACACCACGGAGGTCGCCGCCGATCCGGTGCATCTCATGTATGTGCTGGAGCAGCAGATTCGGCGCGAGCAATTCCCGCAAGAGCAGGAAGGCAAACTGCTTGAATTCATCAAGGGCGAGCTGGCGCCGCGCTATGCGGAATTTATCGGCAACGAGATCCAGAAGGCCTATCTCGAAAGCTATCACGATTACGGGCAAAACCTGTTTGATCGCTATGTCGATTATGCCGACGCCTGGATCGAGGATATCGATTTCAAGGATCACGACACCGGCCAGCTGCTCAATCGCGATCTGCTCAATCAGGAGCTTTCAAAGATCGAAAAGCCGGCCGGCATCGCCAATCCGAAGGATTTCCGCAACGAGGTGGTGAAGTTCACTTTGCGCGCCCGCGCGAGCCATGGCGGGAAGAATCCGTCCTGGACCTCGTATGAGAAAATCCGCGAAGTGATAGAGCGGCGCATGTTCTCCCAAGTGGAGGATCTGCTGCCCGTGATCTCCTTCGGCTCGAAGAAGGATAGCGAGAGCGAGAAAAAGCACGAGGAATTCGTGCTGCGCATGACAGAGCGCGGCTACACCGAGCGGCAAGTGCGCCGCCTCGTTGAATGGTACATGCGGGTGAAACAAGCAGGCTAAGGCGGCGCGGCAATGCACATCATTGATCGCCGCCTCAATCCTGGCGGCAAAAGCTTCGCCAATCGCCAACGCTTCCTGCGCCGCGCGCGCGCGCAAGTGCGCCGCGCTGTGCGGGAAGCCTCATCCACGCGCTCGATCAAGGATGCGGGCAAGGGCGGGGAGGTCTCCATCCCCGCCGGCGGCGTGCATGAGCCGCACCTGCGCCGCGCCAGTGAAGGCGGCGTGCGCGATTACGTCCTTCCCGGCAATAAAAAGTACGTTGAAGGCGACACCATCCCCCGGCCTGAACAGGGCGGCGGCAAAGGCAGCCGCGCCACCGATAGCGGCGAGGGCGAAGATGAATTTCGCTTCGCGCTTTCGGATGAAGAATATCTCGATCTCTATCTTGAAGATTTAGAGCTGCCGGATCTGGCCAAGCGCCAGATCGCGGGCGTGCAATCGGTGCAATGGCGCCAGGCCGGGTATATGACGTCCGGCCCGCCTTCGCGCATTTCCGTATCGCAAACGCTGCGCCGCTCGATGTCGCGCCGCATTGCGCTGAAGCGCCCTAAATCGGCGGAAATCCAGGCGCTGCGCGAGGAGATCGAGAAGCTGGAGCGCGAAGGCGGGCAGTTTGAGCAGCTGGTGAAGCTGCGGGCCGAGCTTGAGCTGCTTGTCACGCGCACGCAGCGGATTCCGTATATAGACCCGGTGGACGTGCGCTATCGCCGGCTTGAATCTACGCCCAAGCCGATCGCCAAGGCGGTGATGTTCTGCTTGATGGATGTCTCGGGCTCGATGAACGAGCATATGAAGGATCTGGCCAAGCGGTTCTATTCGCTGCTCTACCTCTTCCTCAATCGCCGCTACGAGCATGTGGATGTCGTGTTCATCCGCCACACGCACGAAGCGCAGGAGGTGGATGAGCAGACGTTCTTCTACAGCCGCGAAACCGGCGGCACGGTTGTTTCCACCGCGCTATTTAAGATGCAGGAGATCGTGAAGGAGCGTTATCCGGTCGATCAATGGAATATCTACGCCGCGCAAGCCAGTGATGGCGATAATACCTCGAGCGATAACGCCGTTGTGCTGGCGCAGCTGAAGGATGTGATCTTACCGATCTGCCAGTATTACGCCTATGTCGAAGTGGGCATGGATGAAGATGATCACCCCGGCGCGGGCGAGCCCACCACCAATCTTTGGCGCGCCTATCGCCGCGTGGGCGATGATCAACCCTTCGCCATGCGCAAGGTCAAACATCGGCGTGATATTTATCCTGTATTCCGCGAGCTGTTTTCGCGGCAATCGCAAACGGCGGAAACGGCATGAGCCTTATGGCCGATCATAAGCTGCTCTTTAAGGGCCCCGACTGGGATTTTGATCTCATTAAGCGCGTGCATGAAGCGTGCGGGGAGATCGCTATCGGCGAGATGGGGCTAGACCCTTACGCCAACCAGATCGAGGTGATCACGGTTGAGCAAATGCTCGATGCGTACGCCTCAACAGGCATGCCGCTATTTTACCGGCACTGGAGCTTCGGCAAGGAATTTGCGCGCAACGAAGCGATGTATCGCAAGGGCTATCAGGGCCTTGCCTATGAGATCGTGATCAATTCCAATCCGTGCCTTGTCTACATCATGGAGGAAAACTCCGCGATGATGCAGACGCTGGTGATCGCGCACGCTGGCTATGGGCACAGCCATTTTTTTAAAAACAATTACGTCTTCAAGCAATGGACGGATGCGGACGGCATCCTTGATTATTTGGAGTTCGCGCGCGGCTTCATCGCCAAGTGCGAGGATCGCTACGGCCAGGAGGAAGTGGAGCGCGTGCTTGACGCCGCGCACGCGCTGCAAAGCCATGGCGTGCACCGCTTCCCGCGTAAGCGCATGCCTGATCTGCGCTCTGAGCAAAAGCGCGAAGAAGAGCGCCGCCGCCATGGCGAGCAATTGTTCAACGATCTTTGGCGCACGGTGCCGCAAGGCAAGCGCAAGCGCAGCAAGGATGATGATGAGCGCCGCCGCGCCGTGCTTGGCCTGCCGGAAGAAAATCTGCTCTATTTTTTAGAAAAAACCGCGCCGCGCCTTGCCGGCTGGCAGCGGGAAATTCTGCGCATCGTGCGGCTGATCAATCAGTATTTCTATCCGCAGCGGCAAACCAAAGTGATGAACGAAGGCTGCGCCACGTTCGTGCACCACCGGGTGATGAACCGCTTGCACGAGAAGGGCCAGATTGATGACGGCGCCTTCCTTGAGTTCATCCATTCGCATACGTCCGTGGTGATGCAGCCGGATTTTGACGATCGCCGCTATGGCGGGCTCAATCCCTATGCGCTCGGTTTCGCCATGTGCGTGGATATTGAGCGCGCGGCGCTGAACCCCACAGAAGAAGACCGCGAATGGTATCCCGACATCGCCGGCTGCGGCGATGCGTATGGCGCGCTGCGCGATATCTGGGCCAATTTCCGCGATGAAAGCTTTGTGTCGCAATATCTCAGCCCGCGCGTGATCCGCGATTTTGGCCTGTTCCGTGTGCTCAATGACGAGGAGGCGGATGATCTCGAAGTCACCGCCATCCATGATGAGCGCGGCTATCGCAACATCCGCCGCGCGCTCTCCAAGCATTACGACATCGCCTATCGCGATCCGGATATTCAAATCATGGACGTGGATCTCGCCGGCGATCGCAAGCTGATTCTCCAGCACCGCGTGCTCGATGGCGTGGTGCTGGAAGAAATCGACACGCTAAAAGTGCTGCAGCATGTGGCTGATTTGTGGGGCTATGACGTGAAGCTGGCTGAGGTGGATGGCAACGGCAACGTGCTGAATGAGCACACGGCGAGCCCGCGGCGCGTGTTTGCTTAGGTAAGAAGCCGGCTCGGCGCGCTGAGCGAGCTGCCACGGCTTAGGCGAGAAGGCGTGCGGAGACGCCCTGATTGCTTAGCAATCTGACCGCCTCCTTGTCGAAGGAAAGAAATTCATCGCCGCCGAGGGTGCTGCCGTCGAAGGCCATCACGCCATCGGCGAAATCTCCGCCAGCGTCCAATAGAGCGAGGCCGGCGTCGACAGCGGCGCGGTTGCACACGACATTGGCGCTTCCCAGCAGCGCACGAATGGCTGCGCTGATGTTCTGGTTGGGATGCCGATAGGTGCGGCCCAGCACCCAGGCGAGCTCGCAAAGCGTGGCTGTGGCGATGCAAACGATCTCGGCGGCGTCCAGCGCCATCTTCGCTTTTGTTAGTTGCGGGAGATCGTCGCGGACGATGAGGCGCAGCAGAACATTGGTGTCCGCCGTGATCTTCACCGCTCGCCGGCCCACGCGGCGGCTACCGCCTCGTTTATCTCTTCGATCGTGAGGTGAACGCCGTTATTGTCCAACATGCCGGCGAGATCGCTGATTTTGCCTTTCGGCGAGGCGCGCACCTCGATGCGGCCGTCCGGCAGCTTTTCGACCAGCACTTTCTGCCCAGGCTGCGCGCCCAGGTGCTCAAGCAAGTCCTTGCGGAGCGTCACCTGGCCTTTGGCGGTGATGGTGAGCGTAGTCATGGCAGAAATGTAAGGCAAATCTGCCTTACCGTCAAGGCGGGCAGGTCGGGTTCGGTTTTTCGCCCGGAGCGGTCGTTCGCATTATTGGCTCGCTTGACTACTGAAGGGGCGGCTTCCAGCGATCCTGACGTTTACGAAACAGCATCCGCAAGTCTCGCAACAAACCTTTGCCAAGCAGGAACCAGACTGCGATGCCGCCGCCTACTGCCCACGCCAGAAATAAGGTGCCAACAACCCACTCGCTCATCATCAAACCATATTGCAAATCTCGAATTGGCGAAGGTCCGCTTCCTCGCTCCAAGGTACGTGTTGAGCCGATCAGTTGAACTCACAGCCAAGCGCAGAAACTCAAAGCCCCAACCGGCCCAACCCCTCCGCGATCGCGGGATCGACCTGCACATCGCGCACGCTCATCGGCCGCGCCAGGCTCAGGCCTTCCATGCTGCGCGCGCGGGAGAGCGCCACGTAGGTTTGCCCTGGCGCAAAGGCGCCGCGCCCCAGATCAATCTCAACCGCATCCAGCGTCATGCCTTGGGCTTTATGGATCGTCAGCGCCCAGGCGGGGGCGAGGGGGAATTGCACGTATTTGTATTCCTCCTTCACCTCCATCTTCTTCTCAGTCGCGTTCCACACCCAGCGCGCCTGCGGCCACACCGCGCGCTCGACCTCGACCTCCTTGCCGTCATCTTTCTCGACGGTGACGAGCGTGTCTTCGAGGCGCGTGACGGTGCCCAGCGTGCCGTTCACCCAGCGGCCTTCGCTGTCGTTCTGCGTGAAGATCACGCGCGCGCCGTGCTTCAGCGTCAGCTCCCACGGCGCGGGGAAGCGATCTCCCCCTTGCGCGCGCGGCGCTTCGCCCTCGAACGCGCCGGCGAATTTCATGCCCGAGCCGGGCAGATTGGCGAGCCCGCGCGCATTATAGCCATCAGCCACCGCATTGGTGGCGCAGAGCAAAACCGGGCGGCGCTCCAGCACGCGGCCAAGGCACGCATCGTTGAGCGTCTCCACCGCATTCTGCACGCCGCGCATTTCACGCAGCGCCGAAAGCAGCGCGATGAAATCGCCATCGGTTTGCCGATGCACCTCGGTAAGCTCCACCGCCGTCACCGGCGCATCGCGCAGCACGTGGGCGGAGAAGGCGTAGGGGCTGTTATAGCCGGCGTCCTCCAGGAGTTGGCTTTCATCGCCGCGCACCACCGGCGGCAGCTGATAAAAATCGCCCACCAGCAGCATCTGCACGCCGCCAAACGGGCGCGAGCTTTTGCGCGCCACTTGCAGATATTGGTTCATCGCATCCAGCACGTCCGCGCGCAGCATGGACACTTCATCGATGATGAGCCGGCGGATGGCGCGCGCCGTGCGGGTGAAAAACCAGCCGGGCTTTTCCAGATTGCCGATCAGCGGCCGTGGCGGGAAGCCGAAGAAGGAGTGCGCGGTTTGCCCGCCGATATTCATCGCCGCAAGCCCGGTGGGCGCCAGCAGCGCTTGCGGAAAGCCTGGATCGGCTTCCACCAGGGAGCGGATGAAATGGCTCTTGCCCGTGCCCGCGCGCCCGGTGACGAACACAACCGGCGTGCGCTCATCCAATGCAATGCGCGCTTCATGCGCGGGGGACAATTCAAGATTCGCCATGCGGGTTAGCTTATGCGCGCGCGGGTGTGCTAAGCCAAGCAGAGGGGAGGGCAACCATGCTTCGTTTCGCTTCTGTGATGCTTGTTCTGGCGCTGGGCGCTTGCGCGGCGCAGCCCGCGCCGGTGGAGGAGCCCTCCGCGGCGGCTTTGGCGCGCGATGGGCGTGACATTGCCGAGGCGCAATGCGCGGCCTGCCATTCGGTCGGCGAGTATGGCGAAAGCCCTG
This sequence comes from Terricaulis sp., assembly GCA_035440585.1. Lineage (GTDB taxonomy): Bacteria > Pseudomonadota > Alphaproteobacteria > Caulobacterales > Aquidulcibacteraceae > Vitreimonas. Next base: position 3,828 of record DAORMO010000089.1, on the reverse strand, counting down.
TGGCCGCCGCTGTGCCGCTGCGCAACGTGCTCGCGCGCTACAATGCGGACGTGCTGGAAGAAGAGTTGATCGCCGGCATCCAGGTGAACCACCAGATGCCGGACTTTCAGTTCAACCCCCAAGGCGCCGACGCGCTGATCGCGTACCTGCGCGCGATCCAGGAAGAATAGCGCCCGCGCCTTAAACGGCGTCGAGCGCCTGGGCGAGATCGGCGATAATGTCCTCCGGGCTTTCGATGCCGATCGAGATGCGGATGAGGCCTTGCGTGATCGAGAATTTCGCAAGCTCATCGGCCGGCATGCCGGAGTGAGTCATCGAAGCTGGGTGCGAGGCCAGCGTCTCGGTCCCGCCCAGGCTGACCGCCAGTTTGATCACTTGGAGCCGATCCAGCAGTTTGAACGCCGCCGCTTCGCCGCCTTTGACGACGAAAGAGAAGGTCGAGCCCGCGCTTTTGTTTTGCCGCTCATGGATCGGGCGATCGGGGTGATCCTTCGGCAAAAAGTCGAGAAACCACACATCTTCGATCTTGGGATGATCGCGCAAAAATTCCGCCACTTTGGTCGCGCCCGCCGCGCCGGCTTCCATGCGCAGCTTCAGCGTTTCGAGCGAACGCATCAAAAGCCACGCCGTATGCGGATCGCACATGGTGCCGAGCGTTGAGCGCATGCGCCGCACCGGCGCCAGCC
>DAORMO010000089.1:2013-3113 GCA_035440585.1 Terricaulis sp. | reverse complement strand
CTGAAGCGCCGCCGGCGATCAAATCGGAATGCCCGCCGACATATTTGGTGAGCGACACCACAACAATATCCGCCCCATGCGCCAACGGCGCGGAATAGACGGGGCCAAGCATCGTATTGTCCACGATCACCGGCGGGCGGCCGCCCTCGTGCGCGAGCGATTCCGAAACCTTGCGTGCGGCGGCGATGTCCACCAGCGCATTGGTGGGGTTGGCCGGCGTTTCGATGAAGATGGCGCCGACGCGCCCTTTCTTCACGGCCTCCTTCGCGGCCGCCTCCATCGCCTCGGGGCCTTCCTCGGCGTTGAAGCCCACTTGGCTGACGCCGAACTCGGGCAGGATGGAATGGATCAGGGTTTCCGTGCCGCCATAGATGGGCTGGCTTTGCAGCACCACGTCGCCGGGGCGCAGATAGGCCCACAGCGCTGTTGAGATCGCGGCCATGCCGGAAGCGAACGCAAGCGCAGCTTCCGCTTCATCCCAAATCGCCAAGCGATCTTCGAGCACTTCGAGATTGGGATTGTTGAAGCGCGAATAGATGAGGCCCGGCTCTTCATCGGGGCCGAGTTTACGGCGGCCTTGGATGGCGGCGAAGAAATCCTTGCCGTCCTGCGCGCTTTTGAAAACGAAGGTCGAGGTTTGAAATTGCGGCGGCTTTAGCGAGCCTTCCGAGAGCATGGGATCATACCCATAGCCCATCATCAAAGTTTCAGGTTTGAGCGGGCGATTGCCCAGGCTGCGCTTGCGCCACTTTTTTTCCGCCACGAGGGGCCTCCCGGAAAACAGGTTTGCACTGTTCTCCGCTGACGCGGGCAAGATATCAATGGGCGTGCGCGGGCGCGCAAAATTTTGCCGCTTAGAGCGACCAGATCGCGCTTTTGCCTGCCGGCGTCGGCAGCGGCGTGAACAGATGCAGCCGGTAAGGCCCGGGCGCTTGCGGGGGCAGTGGGCGCGGGAACGCGGCGCCGAAGCGCGCTTCGTCATTGATCTGTTGCGGCGCGCCGCTGGCGGAAGCAGCGGCGTAGGCGCTCCAGCTGATCGTTGGCGGCGCCTGGCGCGCAGGCGCGGGGGTTGATCAGGCCGAGGCGGCACTGCTGCTCGC
>DAORMO010000089.1:0-2000 GCA_035440585.1 Terricaulis sp. | reverse complement strand
ATTTGCGGGATCATGCCGGTGACGCGCAGCGTCATCGGCAATTCATAGCGCGCGCCCGAGCGCTCGATCACCAGAAGCCGCACCTCGTGCATGGCGCCACGCTCTGCTTCAAGCGCGGCCTCATCGCGCAGCGTCACAAAGCCGAACGTCGCATCCACAACAAAAAGCCCGCCCGCGTCATCGAGCAGATAAAAGCCCGGCCCCTCAGCCGCTGGGGGCGCGTCATAAGCTTCGCTTTCATTGTCGTGCGGGCTGTTCATCCGCCCATTGTGGCGGCTTATGCCTAAGGGCGGATGAAGGCGGCGTTTGCTTCTTGTTTACGCGCCCCAGCCGGTGACGGCTTTGACCTCAAGGAATTCCTCGAGCCCGTACTTGCCCCACTCGCGGCCATTGCCCGATTGCTTATAGCCGCCGAACGGCACGGACATGTTCGGGCTGGCGCCATTGAGATGCACGTTGCCGGCGCGCAGCCGCTTGGCCACCGCGCGGGCGCGATCTTCGGAGCCTTGCACGTAAGCGGCGAGGCCATAGGGCGTATCATTCGCCATGGCGATGGCGTGCTCTTCATCCTCGTAAGGCAGGATCGACAGCACTGGGCCGAAGATTTCTTCGCGCGCGATCGTCATCTCAGGCGTCACGTCCGCGAACACGGTGGGGCGCACGAAATAGCCGCGATTAAAGCCCTCGGGCCGGCCAACGCCGCCAGCCGCCACGCGCGCGCCTTCATCGATGCCTTTTTGGATCAGCGCTTGCACCTTCTGGAATTGGTTGGCGTTCGCCAGGGGCCCCACCGCGCGGGGCTCGGCCTCGGCGGGGTTTTGCACTTTGATGGCGTTGGCCGTCGCCGCCGCGATGGCGACAACCTCTTCATAGAGGCTCTTGGGCGCAAACATCCGCGAGGGCGCGTTGCAGCTTTGCCCGGTATTGTTGGCCATATGGATCATGCCGGCGGCGACGGCTTTCTTCAGATCCGCATCATCAAGAATGATGTTCGGGCTCTTGCCGCCGAGTTCGAGCGACACGCGCTTAACCGTATCGGCGGCCGCTTTGGAAACTGCGATGCCCGCGCGGGTGGAGCCTGTGAAGCTCATCATGTCTACATCCGGGTGCGCGGAAAGCACAGCGCCCACGCCCGGCCCATCGCCGTTGACGAGATTGAAAACGCCTGGCGGCACGCCCGCTTCATCCAGAATTTCCGCGAACACGATGGCGTTGAGCGGGGAGAGCTCCGATGGCTTCAGCACCATGGTGCAGCCCGCCGCCAAGGCCGGCGCCACCTTGCAGGCGATCTGGTTCATCGGCCAATTCCATGGCGTGATCATGCCGACAACGCCGATCGGCTCGCGGAGGATGCGGGCGTTGCCGAGCGTGTATTCCCACTCAAAGCTGTCGATCAGCTTGCGCGCTTCCATCAGATGCCCAAGGCCCGAGCCCGCTTGCGCGCTGCCGGCCAGCCACATTGGCGCGCCCATCTCACTTGAGATCGCAGCGGCCACATCGCCCATGCGCTTCTGAAACACAGCAATGATTTTATCGAGCAGCGCTGCGCGCTCAGCCAGGGAGGTGCGCGAATAGGTTTCAAACGCCCGTTTGGCGGCGGCGACGGCCTTGTTCACGTCAGCGGCGCTTCCGAGCGAGATGCGGCCCGAGGGCTCCTCGGTGGCGGGGTTGATCACGTCATGCGTGCGCGCGGCGGCGGGGGCGACCCATTGGCCGTCGATATAGAAATTCAGCTGCTCGCGCATGGGGCGCTCCTCCATGAAATTTTTCCCGGCCTAGCAGATATGGGGCGCGCCTGCGAGTTCGCGCGGCGGCAAGGATGGGCTATCAGGCGCGCCATCATGGACGATCACCGCCCCATCCGCTCTTTCGGCCGCATCAAGGCGCGCGCGCTCAAGCCGCGCCAGGCGGGCCTGATGGATACGCTGCTGCCGTATCTTTCCGTGCCGGAAGAGGGGCCGATCGAGATTGAAGCTCTGTTCCCCTCCCCCCTTGCGGGG
>DAORMO010000088.1:9504-12430 GCA_035440585.1 Terricaulis sp. | reverse complement strand
CAAGAACGACCTTATCGATGCAGAAGCAATCGCGGAGGCCGTCAGTAGACCAACGATGCGCTTCGTCGAAGTGAAGACCGAGGAGCAGTTCGACGGGCAGGCGCTTCATCGGATCAGACAGCAACTCGTCTCGCAGCGAACCCGATTAATCTGCCAGATGCGAGCTTTCTGCTTAGAATACGGCGTAGCGCTGCGGCCAGGCGTGGGCTGCTTCAAGATCGATCTGCCAGCAGCTGTCGCAAACGAGAATAACGATCTGTCCCAGACGATGAGGCGTCTACTGATGGAGCTTTTTAACGATCTCGACGTTCTCGATCGCCGGATTGCCAAGGTAACCGCCGAGATCGAGGCAGCGGCCTCAAAAGACGAGCGCACCCAACGGCTGATGAGCATCCCGGGCATTGGCCCTCTTGGCGCGACTGCGCTTGTCGCCGCCGTTGGGGACGCGCAGCAGTTTCGCAAGGCGCGGGATATGTCGTCTTGGCTCGGCATCGTGCCGAGACAGGCATCGACCGGCGGGAAACCAACACTTCTTGGAATCAGTAAGCGGGGCAACTCTTACCTCCGCAAGCTGATCATCCACGGTGCCAGATCTTGCCTCATGCATCTTGACCGCAACCGCGATCGTCTCGGCGCCTGGCTTGATGGTCTTGAGAAACGGATGCATCGGAACAAAGTCGCCGTGGCCCTCGCCAATAAACTTGTCCGGATCGCCTGGGTGATCCTGACAAAGCCCGGCGCCTTCTACACGCGGACCGATCCTCGGTTCGCTTGATCTTCGGCGAAAACGCCGAAGGGGGCCGCGAGGTTTTTGGACTGATGACGAAAGGGTTGATCCTCACGCCGTAAGCCTTCCATCGGGAAAGCGGGCCTTGTGCCCGAAGCTAGTATCCAGGAACGGCGTGTGCTGATCTCATCAAGGCCTGGCTGCAACAGCAGCCCACTTGCAAGAGGCCGGATACATTTACGCAGAGCCCAGCGGTCATCTCCAGCCAATCACACCTTGCGCCCGCGGGGCGGACCATACATTTCCCGAGGCGGCTTCTTTGAGGATCAGCTTGTCGATCGTCAGATCCGACACCGCTTTGCGCAGCCGCTGGTTCTCCGCCTCAAGTTCCTTGATCCGCTTCACCTGGTCGGTTTTCAAACCGCCATATTCTTTGCGCCACCGATAATAGCTCTGCTCGGTGATGCCGATCGATTTGGCGCCGTCGGCGATCGACGCGCCTTGCGCCGTCAAAACCTCAACCTGCCGCAGCTTGGCGACGATTTCCTCAGGCGTGTAACGCTTGCGAGGCATATTTCCCTCCAACTTTCCGGTCCATCCTAACTTCAAGGGCAGACGCGTTTGAAGGGGCTGGGTCACCAAGCGACCCAATCACCGACGAACATGCCGACGACGGCCCAGATCATCGAAAGGATGATCCCCGCTTTGACGGGCGCGTCGTAATACTCGGTGGAGCGATCGACTTTGGGTTCTGGATCGTAATAGTACGTGAGGATCGCGAAGAGGCTGAGCAGCGCATACACGAGAACAAGCCAGCCGTGCCCCGCGATCGGATCGGCGCGCCCAAGCGCGGCAAGGAACAGCCCACCGAGCGCGAGCATCGCCAGAAAGGCCAGCGCTGCTTGGCGCTGGCCGGTTGTTAGCTCGCTGATCATGCCCCTCGCCTCGCTTTCCGGCGCTACCGCCGTAAATGGCATCTTACATGCCGCTTTTAAACGCGGTCAACGGTCAGGTTGTAACCCCACATCGCGGAAACGTAACGATTTAAGCGCGCGCAACGGCCTCGATGATGAGCGTATGGTCCCGTCCATCGGGTCCGCTCCAAGCAATGCTTTGGCCCGGACGTAGGCCGAGCAGCATCGCGCCGACCTGGGTGAGCACCGATATGCGGCGGGCGCTGATATCCGCTTCGTTTGGGTAGACGAGCGTGAAGTCGCGGTATGCTGTTCCATCGTAAGTGAATGTCGCCCGGTCATGCATGCGCAGAACGTCATGTGCCGGCTCTGCCCCCACCTGCGCACGGGTGAGTTCGTCGATGAGGGTGTTCGCGCCAGGCTCGCGGTCGCGGGCGACGTAGGCAAGGTCCAGCAGACGGTCATGCTCTTCCTGTGTCACGTAAATCGGCGGGCGTGTTTGTAGTGTCATCATAATAAGATCCAATGCGCAGCGTACGCCCCAAGGGCGCGCTTCGCGCGTTAGTTGTTCGGAAAAAGACGGATGATGATAAGCCCCTAGCACTGCTGGGGGGCGCCAGGCAGAACTAGGGGCTATCCGCGTGCGGGATCACGCGAAAGGCAAAGGCGGAGTGAGGCGCTGTTCTGCATCATTGTCATGATGTTGGCCGCACCACCAAAATAGTCAAGCACGCTTTATCCGCGCTCTATCATGCCCGGGCAGATCGGCACTGACGGCAACTCGGTCGCGAATTGCGGAAACAGAAGATTATTCTCCAAGTGGATATGCTGCATGAGATCGTCCGCGAGTTTGCGGACGCCCGCATAGAGCGCGCGCCAGCTGCCGCAGGCCTCATCTGGCAATACACCGTACCGATAGAGCGCCTCGACCTCCCGTAAGCGCTCGCCATGATCGTCATGCTCAAGACGCATCCGCGCGATCGGATGCGCAATCATCGGCTGCGGACCCATGCGCATCATCGGGAAGAGCACCACCTCCTCCTTCATCATGTGCGTTTCTAGCTCATACATCATGGTGCGGAGCGCCTCTGCCAAACCGGCGGGAACGTCGGGATGGCTCGCGTGCACGCGCTCAACTTTCTCTGCAAGCCGGATCAACTCGGGCAACTCACGACGGTGTGTTTCGTGATAGCGTTCAAGGATGTGATCGATGAGAGCAGAAGGCTCTTCGGGATAGGCGCGCGGCGCTGATTGATCGAGCGCTTTGAGTTCTGTCTTGATCTGC
>DAORMO010000088.1:0-9418 GCA_035440585.1 Terricaulis sp. | reverse complement strand
CACGGCAGTTGATCCCGGCAGGCGCACCGCGATATCGCCAAGGCGCATGTGCTCCAGATGGTCGAGCTGAGCTGTGGTCATGACGAGGCTCCTTCGGTGAGGGCGAGCGGCGGCAACCGTTCATCGGTGCGCAGCATGAGGCCGCGACTGGTTGCGATGCCAAGTTCAAGGCTCTGGGCGATCCGGTGCGCCCGATCGATGAAAAGCGGCGCGGCGCGCCCGCACACATGTCGCGCTGAGGCCTCGAACAAGGCGAGCCAGCGGTCAAAGTGCGCTGCGCCCACGGGAAGGCGCGCATGCATTGGCATCGGCTGACCATGGTAGGTCCCGGTGCGCAGCATGATGGATGACCAGAACGTACACATCCGCCGCAGATGCGGTTCCCAATCCGCGATGCGCGCCTCGAAGATTGGCCCGAGTTCCGCATCGAGCCTGACCTGTGCGTTGAAATACCGGACCAGGCGATCGATCATCACCGCATCGACGCCGAGCGCGACGGCGTCCGCGACATAGTCTGATCCAGAAGGCATGGGGCGCGGGTTCATATAGGTATTTCATATACCTCTTTTATCATAAAGCAAGGATCATCACGCCGGCCTCTCTAGACCGCGAGCAAACGCCGCATACGGCGCGATGTGGCTGGATTCTTTATGAGATCGCTGAGACTGTAGCGGTCAAGCACCGCCAGAAAGGCGGCGAGCGCTTCATCGAGCGGATCGCGCAGCCCGCACGCGGGCGCCACGACACAGGTATTCGTCTCGCGGCAAAAACACTCCACGATATGGAAATTATCTTCGGTCGCCCGGACAATACGCCCAAGATTGAGCGCTTCTGCGGGTTTGGCCAACCGCACGCCGCCCCCTCGCCCGCGCTGGCTTTCAATGAATCCGGCCTGCGCCAGCGTTTGCACCACTTTGTTGAGATGGTTGCGTGAGATGTCATAGCGACGCGAGACGCTTTCAACGGTGTGGGTTTCCTCCGGTTCCAGCGCCAGCAACATCAACAAGCGCAGTGCGTAATCCGTATGGAGCGTGAGCCGCACAAAGGCCGCCTTTCCGAAACGATTGCGAGTGGCAATTCGCCCCTCGTCTAATTCAGTATATCAGATACTATTTTAGTCCTGAATAGGGAGAATGTGGTGGCCCCGGCGATTGTCGCATTGATCTGGTTTGGGATGCTGATCGGTGTTTCCTTTTTGGCGACGCCGGTGAAATTCATGGTCCAAGACCTGTCGCTTGCGACCGCCCTTCAGGTCGGCCAAGCGACGTTTGGTCTTTTCACGAAGGTCGAATGGGGCCTCGCGACCGCGCTTGTTGCGGCGTCCGCATTTGGCTGGCGCACGCGGCCACTGGTGCTCGCTCTCGCCCTTGCTTTAGCCGTGAGCATCATCGTGCAGGCGCTGTGGCTCTTGCCGGCGCTTGACGCGCGGGTCACTGCGATCGTGGCGGGCGATGCGCCGCCGCCATCGATGCATCACACCCTCTACGCCGGCCTTGAAGCGGTCAAAGGCGTGATGCTGGCCGTGCTGGCGTTTGTCGCCCTACGTCGTCCTCCTCACGCCCGGAGCCTCGCCGATGACACACACACTGCCTGAGCTACCCTATCCGCCTGACGCGCTCGCGCCGCACCTCACGCCGGAATCCTTTGCCTTTCACCATGGCAAGCACCACGCGGCCTATGTGACCAAGCTCAATGAGCTGTTGAAGGATCATCCGTGGGCGCATCTGCCACTGAGCGAGTTAATCGTGCGGGCGCATAGCGCATCAGAGGCGCGCGCGATCTACAACAACGCCGCCCAGCACTGGAACCACTGGCAGTTCTGGCAAGGCATGACGCCCAAACCCAGCGCCACCGTACCGCCCGCGCTTGAAGGCCTGCTGACCGCGCACTTTGGGAGCGTTGCGGCGTTCAAGGAGCAATTCGTCGCCGCTGGTCTCGGGCAATTCGGCAGCGGCTGGGTGTGGTTGACGGAGAAAGACGGCGCGCTCGCCATCGCGGCCACCTCCAATGCCGACACGCCGCTCACGAGCGGCGCCCGTGCGCTGATCGGCTGCGATGTCTGGGAGCACGCCTACTACATCGACTATCGGAACGGACGCGGAAACTTCCTCAAGGCCTATGTCGATCATCTGCTCGACTGGGAGGAAGCGGCTGCGCGTCTGACGCGTCCCACCATCGTGGGCGACTGAGCGGAGGTTCAAGACATGACGGATAAACCCGCCTCACCCGTCTGCTACGCCGCGGAAGGAGATGCGACCTATATGGGCTATGCCGACACGGCCGAGATCGTCGCCGCACTCAACATTTTGCTGGAAGCCGAACGGGCCGGCACGCAGGTCGCCTTGGCGACCCGCAAGAACGCTGACAATCCCGCTCTTGCCGCCTTCATGTCCGGCATCGAAAAGGACGAAGCGCATTGGTGCGCTATGCTGAAACGCGAGATCGAGGCGCGAAGCGGAACCGCATCGACCGTGCGCGGTGAGTTCTACGAGAAGGCCATGGCGATCGCGGACCCGGTCGAGCGCCTCCGTTTCCTCAATCGCGGGCAGGCGTGGGTTGTGCGCAAGATCGAAGCGCTTTGCCCGCGCCTACCCGATGACGCTCTGCATCGTGCGCTCACCGAGATGGCAGAGCGTCACCGGATCAATATCGCCGCGACCGATGATTTTATCGCGACGTGCGAACGCACCTGATCGGGGGGTATCGATGGCCGAACTTAGAATGGCGCCCGCATGGCGCACGACCCAATGGTTCAATACCGCAGAGCCGCTCTCGCTCGAAGCGTTACGCGGACGGATCGTGATGGCCTGCGCCTTCCAGATGCTCTGCCCGGGGTGCGTAAGCCAGGGCCTGCCGCAGGCGCAGCGCGTCGCGGCGATGTTTCGGCCGGAGGATGTGCGCGTCATCGGCCTGCATACGGTCTTCGAGCATCATGAGGCTATGGGGCCGACATCGCTCGAAGCGTTCCTTCATGAGTACAAGATCACCTTCCCGGTGGGCATCGATGAACCAGATAGCGCGGGCATCCCTCGCACCATGCGCGCCTATGCTCTACAGGGGACGCCCACCACACTTCTGATCGACCGCGAGGGGCGTTTGCGCCGGCATGCCTTTGGCCACCTCCCCGACCTTCAACTCGGCGCCGAGATCATGGCGCTCATCACCGAACCATCACCTGAGCAGCAAGGCCAGCAAGTACCGATCAAGACGGGAGACGCACCATGAGTCCGCAGCCTTATCGCAGCTCGGCTGTGTTTGATGAAAACACGCTGCCAACCGCATTGCAGCAGGAGCACAACACAAAGGCCGGCGTCTGGGGCGTCATCCGCGTGCTGGAAGGTCAATTGCACTATACAATTCTCGACCCTCACTCTGAACACATCCTGACGCCCGATAATCCGGGCCTGATTCTGCCTGAGCAAAAGCATTTCGTGACTGCGCTTTGGCCGATGCGGATGCAGGTGGAGTTCTACACTGTCGCCCCAAACCTCTAAGGCGTCCCAGGAGGAACATCGTGGATGATTTCAGCCTCGCGCGTACGCTCCACATTCTTGCGGTTGTCATGTGGATTGGCGGCGTCGGCTTCGTCACGACGACGGCCATGCCTGCGATCCGCGCATCCCACGCGCCGAGCGAACGATTACACGCCTTCCACCAATTCGAACGCCGATTTGTTTGGCAAGCGCGCTTTTGGGTGCTGCTCGCAGGCATCAGCGGCTTTTGGATGACGGCGCGCGCGGAGTTGTGGACGCGCTTTCAGGATGTGAGCTTTTGGTGGATGCACGCCATGGTGCTCGTGTGGCTGCTCTTTTTCGCCATGCTGTTCATCATCGAGCCGATGGTGTTGCACCGCCGCATGGAAGCCTCCCCCACGCCCGAGAAGGATTTCGATCGGATGGAGACGATGCATCGCGTCTTGCTCGCGCTGTCCCTCATCGCCGTCCTCGCCGCCGCAGCGGGGAGTCACGGCTTGCTATGAATCCTTCTCGCCCGAATGCCTGAGTGAATGTCCATATGGAGCCGCTGCTTCATACGCCGACACGATGCCCGCATCAGTGGCGGCTCTGTATCAACACAGGCATGCGCCTGTCATAGATCGCACCGAAGCCTTGCCACAGATTGGAGAATTGCATGTCCAACACGCCCCACACTTTAGGTGACGAGTTTCCCGACCAGATGGAGCAGATTCATGCGTTAAAGGTGGCAAACGCCAGCTTCGCAAAACTCCTGCTCAACTACGATACGGTGAACGACAAGATCCATCGCGCCGAGACGAATATCGAGCCGGTCTCGAACGACATCGAAACGGAATGGCGTAAGCAGCGGCTTGCACTGAAAGACCAGATTGCCCGCGCCTTGGCCGAGAGCAGCTGACCCGACAAACCCGGGCTCCTGCCCACGTCAAGTCATGCTCTCGCTCGGCCGCCATCAATGCCGGCACGCGCGACAGCGCGCTGCGCTTGCGCGCATGACGCAAAGTGGCGCGCCCTAAGATGGGGCAGCATCCATCGCTGGTTAGATCTGCAAGAAATCCGACGTGCCGATGGTCTTATGGCGCAGGCGGAGTCCGCCTGCGCCATAACTGTCAGAACAACCTCACATCAAGCCCTGCTGCCGATTTCAATTGGGCTTCACAGCTCAAGATCGTCCGCGCCCGGCGATCCTTTAGGGAATTCCGGCTCAACCTTTGGCGGGTCAAACAGGCCTCTCTTCGTCGCCGCTACCGTCGCCAACGATGCCGCAACGCCCGCGCCGTAAGCCGGATCGGCCTTCGTGCAGTTCTCGACATGGCGTTGCTTGATAAAATCCGGGGCATCGCCCAGAGCGCGAGCGGTATTGTCAAACAGCCGCTGCTTTTGCACGTCATTCATCGAGCGGAAGAATGCCCCGGGCTGGCTGAAATAGTCAGCATCGTCTTCGCGAAAATTCCAGTAATCGGCATCGCCACGAATCTTGAGCGGCGGCTCCCGGAACTCGGGCTGCTCTTGCCACTGGCCGTAGCTGTTGGGCTCGTAATGCGGCAGCCCACCGTAATTGCCGTCAACCCGGCCAATGCCATCACGGTGATTGCTGTGCACCGGGCAGCGCGCCTTGTTCACCGGTATCTGATGGAAGTTGGTGCCCAGTCGGTAGCGCTGTGCATCGGCATAGTTGAACAGCCGCGATTGCAGCATGCGGTCGGGTGACGCGCCAATCCCAGGCACCAAATTGCTGGGGGCGAACGCAGCCTGCTCGACATCGGCGAAGAAATTCTCCGGATTTTTGTTCAGTTCGAATTCGCCAACCTCGATCAGGGGATAGTCGCCCTTTGGCCAAACCTTGGTCAGGTCGAACGGATGGATGCGGTAGGTCTCGGCATCGGCCTCGGGCATCACCTGCACGAACATCCGCCACTTCGGGAAGTCGCCGCGCGCGATGGCATCAAAAAGGTCGCGCTGGTGGCTTTCGCGGTCCTTGCCTACGAGAACCTCAGCTTGCGCGTCAGTTAGATCCTCGACCCCCTGCTGGGTAAGGAAGTGGATCTTGATCCAGAAGCGCTCGCCGGCTTCGTTCCAGAAGCTGTAGGTGTGCGAACTATGGCCGTTCATGTGGCGATAGCTGCGCGGAATCCCGCGGTCGCTCATAACGACCGTAACCTGCAACAGGGATTCTGGCAGCAAGGACCACCAGTCGAAATTGTTGCGCGGAGAACGCAGGTTCGTGTGCGGGTCGCGTTTGACCGCCTTGTTCAGATCGGGAAACTTCCGCGGATCGCGAATAAAGAAGACCGGCGTGTTGTTGCCGACCATGTCCCAATTGCCTTCCTCAGTGTAGAATTTTAGCGCGAAGCCGCGGATGTCGCGTTCGGCGTCGGCCGCGCCCCTCTCGCCCGCGACAGTAGTAAAGCGCGCGAACATCTCGGTTTTCTTGCCGATTTCGCTAAAGATTTTCGCCCGGGTGTACTTGGTGATGTCGTGCGTGACGGTGAAGGTTCCGAATGCACCCGAACCCTTGGCATGCATACGGCGTTCCGGGATCACCTCGCGTACGAAGTTGCCGAGCTTCTCATGCAACCAGACATCCTGCGCGAGAAGCGGCCCCCGCGGTCCGGCTGTTAGGCTGTTCTGGTTGTCGGCAACGGGCGCACCGGCGTCGGTTGTCATGCGCGTGACCGGACATTCGCCATGCCTATTGGCCGGCGTAGTCGAGAGCTTCCGCTGCCGATCAGCGGCTTCCTGGGGCGTGGGCGCGGTCTCGTAATCTTCGGGCTTGCTCATCGTTTGACTCCTTGCCATCCCATCGTTGGGGACGATCGAAGACGTTCATAACCGATCGCGCTCGCCCAAACGGACCATTGGGCGCCCCTACATCTAAATAGCATCTTAGATACTTTTTTCGCATTGGCTACCAATACGTCCCCCAAGCTCACTCCGTTGTCTTACCGTCAAAGTGCTCGTGAGACGCGAGGGCGTCCTTGCGTGTCTTGTGCACCGTACCGTCAACGTGTTCGGGCGGACCGTAAATTGTGTAGAGGCGCAGGGGCTTTGAGCCCGTGCTCACCACATTGTGGCGCGCGCCCTGCGGCACGATGATCCCATCGTCCTCTTTGACTTTGTTGCACACCCCGTCGATCCAGACTTCGCCTTCACCGGCCTCGATGCGGAAAAACTGATCCCGGTCGTGATGGATTTCCTCGCCAATCTCATCGCCCGGCTGGATCGCCATCAGCACCAGTTGAATATTGTTGCCTGTGTAGAGAACGCGTCTGAAATCGGTGTTCTTCTCCGTCAGATCTTCGATATCGCCGACAAAACCCTTCACGTCTTCCTCCATCGCATGTGATGCTTTTTATACCTTCTCGGAACATAGAGCATTTCTGCGCAGCGTGGGGACATTCTTTACGACGTGCCTTCCCGTCAAAAAGCCAGCAAAGCCCACCGTTTCGCTAATCGTTCCGTGCGCGCCACGGCGCCAAGCGATTAGTTGTGCGTGCTTCCTAAGGAGCGTGCGATCTCGTCAACGAGAGAACGCGCGCTGCGGCCGACGCCAATCAGCGTCGCCGATGCGGGGCCGGTCCAATCGCCATAACCAACGAGCCATAGCCGTGGCTCCAGCACAGCGCGATTGCCGTCGACATCCACGCGTCCTTGTTGGTTGATGACGCCCAGCCCCTGCAGGTGATCGAGCGCGGGCCTAAACCCGGTGCACCAAATCACGGCGTCGATGACTTCGGACGAACCATCATCCCAGACGACGCCCTCTGGGGTAAATGCGCGCAAAGGTCGGCGCGTCGTCAAATCCCCGCGAGCACGCGCGGCGCGCACTGGCGCGACAGCCACAATGTCGCCAAGGCCACCGATCGGCGCGTCAACCGTGCGCCCTTCTTTCTGAGCTTTCCAGCGCTCGGTTGCTCGCGCAAACAAGACGCGCCCATCCACCTCGTCCGGCAAGAAGACCGGCGGCTCGACGGTCACCCAGCTCGCGCGGGCGCTGTTCGATAGGTCCGCCATGATCTGCGCCCCGGAATTCCCACCACCGACGACGAGCACGCGCTTGCCGATAAAGGGCGCGGGCGTTTGATAGTGCGCTGAGTGGAGCTGCACGCCCGTATAGCTGTCCTGGCCGGGATAAGTCGGGATGAAGGGTTTGCTCCATGTACCCGTCGCACTGACCACCATACGCGCCGCGCGCACACCGTGGTCGGTTTCGACATCGAGGCCATCCGTGCCGCGCACGATGCACCGAACGGCGACGGGCCGCTCCACGGCTATTCCATAACGCTGCTCATAGGCCGTGAGATAGGCGATGGCGTCATCGCGCGAGGGATACTCATCCTCCGCGCTCGCCGGCATCATCCAGCCCGGCAAGGAGCTCCATTCACGCGGTGAAAAGAGTCTCAGCGACTCCCAGCCATGCACCCAAGCCCCACCCGCTGTGCGGCCGGCATCCAGCACGGCGTGCTGAATGCCGGCACGCCGCAAATAATAGGCCGTCGCCAGTCCCGCTTGACCACCACCAATGATGATAACGTCGATCACGACATGGGCCCCCTTGCCCATAACATGGCGCCAGCGACCGCTGGATCAGCCTGCATTGCCTGCTTTGGGCGAATGTTGTCACTCAATCATCGTTCGATCCCCACGGTGACGGTTGATCGCAATCCCTGCAATTACAAGCATTACCGCCACGCCGAGCGACGCGATGGCCACCTCGGGTTTGCGGTCAATTTCGGCAACACAGACTGCGACGAGCCCCCAAGCGATCGGCGCCAGATAGGCGGCGCTGCCCGCAGCGTACGCGACCGCAAGCGCAACCACAGTCGCAGCCCCTACCCCTACCAGCGCCGCCATGGGGGCGACTTCCGGCGTGATGATGTCTTTCATCGTGAGCACGGTGAGAATGTTCACAACGGAAGCGATGGTGAGCCATCCGGCGAGGAGGCTGAGCGGCAGACTGACAAGCCAGCGCTCTCTTCCTGAGAGCGGCGGCACGCGCAGCATCGCGCATATCAGAGCGAGGGCTGAGCCCGTGATAATGACAACGCTCGCCCACTGAAGGTTAAAGGCGGCGGCGAGAATCCAAAGACCGCACCCCGTCATGGCGATAACGGCGGGCCAGCCAAACGCTGCAAGTGCTTTGGTCTCAGGCGTGCCGGGCAAGGCTTGGAAGCCCGCGAATACAAGCATCCCGAGATAGAGCAATCCCCAGATCGAAAAGGCATAGCCCGCCGCGCGCAGCGTTGAGTTGCCTGGCTCGGAGAATTCAGCCGCTGAGAGACCGAATGGCGCGAGTGCCTGAGTCATCGGGACAGCCACCGCAAAGAGCGCGGCTGCGATAATCGCAATCGTTCTAAGCGTGGGTTTCGAGTGTATCGCTTGGTTTGTGGACATAGGCTTAGTCTAGGTCGGCTCCGCGACTCCGCACAGGTGAATTCGGCAAGCCCAACGCGGAACTATCCAGCGCCTCCTTCCAGTGAAAGCCGCAGAAACACAGGGAAACGCGTCATTTTGAGACCGCCTTGTGACCGCGAGCCTGCAAGCTCGCGAAAAGCCTCAGCTCTCCGTGCAATCCATTAGGGGCGCCACGGCGAATTTTCGCGACTGCAATTTCATCGATTTTGCTTTGTGTCCGCGCTGTGACCGCGCCCCTCTAGTTGATTGAAAAGATTCAACTAGCCGTCCAATCCATCATCGGACTAGCCGGAATGCCGCTCCCAACCCAGCTCGCCTTGTTTGCCCGCCTCAACGCGTCACCCGCTGGACGGCGACCTCACACCCTGGAAATGAACGTCCGTTGTTGCAGCGCTTCGCACGATCGCCAGGTTCCGAAAATGTTTAGGTTTCTGAGACGTCCGCCAAGCGCCAAGCCGGCCCCTGCCTTGAATGTTTAGGTTTCTGAGACGTCCGCCAAGCGCCAAGCCGGCCCCTGCCTTGAAGGC